>NZ_AP024898.1:1349767-1687209 GCF_024529975.1 Vibrio quintilis
TCTGATTACATTTGTAACCCAGATTAACCTGCAGGGTCTCCAGAGGTTTTCGACGGATGGCTGGAAAATCGGTCACTTCCAGCAGGGGTAACATGGCTATCATAAGGAACTCCGCTTTCAACACAAAATCAGTCAGTTTGTTGTTTTGGTCGCAGTAACGCCCATAATTCTTACAGCGAAACAGAAAATAAATTGCAGAAGTCAGTTTCAGCAAGATTGCCGTGCCTGTCCCTGGAAGATTCACCTGTCCTCACAAGCAACATCAGCGAAATGCAGTGCCTGTCCTCACAAAACCAGCTCACAGGAAGAGCCCCCTTTTGAGGCGTCTGTCCCCGTAAACGTCCCGTAAAATCCTTTCAGATCACCCGCTGTTCGTTTTCCGGCGAATCCCGGACAGGCGTCATGATGAAAAAACCGACGCTCTCACTTAGTGTGGTTCAAAATAGATATGTTGCCACTTTCATAGCAATAATGAGCCGCTGGTAAAGACGACTGTCCTCATAAGCATCATAAGCAGTCCTCATAAGCAAAGTGGTAAAAGTGCCTGTCCCCGTAAGCGCCCGAGCGCGAAAGTGCTTCATTGGCGCATATGAGTATCCACGCTTACACTCAAAGAAATATGCATTTCAACTGTAATGAAAAGCATTCCGGTGACGACTAACCTGATATCACAGGTACGGAGGACAAGATCTGATGACACAAATAAAAATCGGCATTATTGGCGGCAGCGGGCTTTACCAGATGAACGGGCTGGAAAATGCTACAGAACAAGCCATAACAACCCCCTATGGTGACCCTTCAGATAAAATTTTAACCGGTACACTGGCAGGTGTTCCGGTTGCTTTTCTGGCCCGCCACGGCCGCGGGCACCGGCTACTGCCCGGAGAAGTGCCCTATCAGGCCAATATTCATGCCCTCAAGCAACTGGGAGTGAAATATCTGCTCTCTTTTTCAGCCGTAGGTTCATTGCAGGAAGAGATGGCACCACTGGATCTGGTGATTCCGGATCAATACATAGATTTAACGAAGAAAAGAACCAGTACATTCTTTGGTGACGGTGTTGTCGCCCATGTATCGATGGCTCAACCTGTGTGTCCGGATCTGGCTGAATTACTGGGTCAGGCGGTTGAAGTCGCGGCACCGGAAGCCAGATGTCATCACAAAGGGACTTATCTGTGTATGGAAGGCCCGCAGTTTTCCAGCCTTGCGGAATCCCGCTGGTATCGTTCGATGAATGCCAGTGTGATCGGGATGACCAATATGCCGGAAGCCAAACTGGCTCTGGAAGCACAGATGGCGTATGCATCGCTGGCGATGGTGACTGATTACGACTGCTGGCACCCGCGTGAGGCCAATGTCACCACAGACATTGCCATCGCCAATCTGATGAAAAATGCCGAACGGGCCCAAACCATTGCCGCAAAAGCAATTGCGCTGATAGAGGAACGCCAGCCGGAATCCGCTGCCCACTCGGCCCTGAAACATGCTCTGGTGACACCGTCAGATATGATGACGGCGGATAAGAAGCAACTGGTTGAGTTGCTGATGGCGTAATTGACTCATGTTCTGATTTTGATAAAAAAATCATGAGGATGTACAAAGATAATAACCCCGACAGCCATGACTGCCGGGGTTTTGTATGATATATCAGCCGGTCACATCCGGTAGGTCAGGTTCAGACCAAAGGTCCGGGTCTGCCCGACAGATGCTCTGGTGCTCTGCTTCATGTAGATAATATCTTCATCGGTCAGGTTGGTCACATAACCGTCAATGGTCAAATCACCCATGATGTACCGGATTTGGGCATTCACGGTCACGTAATCATCCACTTTCAGGTCAGCTGTATTTTCCAGATCAGAGTAAGAACTTCCGACATACACAACATCACTGCCAAATGAGAAATTATCGGTGACATAGTGGGTAAACCCGGCAGAAAGATTGCTGTGTGGTGCATTCGGCAGTTCATTACCAGCCGTCGATACATCATCTTTATCCACTTTCGACCGCATCAGACCCACAGAACCATGCAGTTGCAGCGCACTGGTTGCCCACAGGCTGCCTTCCAGCTCAACGCCGTACGTGTGTGAGTCTTCAATGTTATCGATATACGCCGACTGTACAAATGCCTGATAGCCGGAGTAATCGTTATAGAACAGGCTGGTTGTCAGCTCCGCATCGTCAAAGCTGGTTTTCAGCCCGGCTTCATAAGCAATCACGGTTTCCTGATCGTAGGTATAGTACGCGAACGTATCCCAGTTAACCGAAGCACTACCGGCATTATAGCCTTTGCGGACCGACGCACTGAGCACCATATCGTCATTCAGGTCATAAACAATCCCGGCTTTCGGCAGGAAAATATCCTTACTGGTATCCTGCGCATAATCATCATCCCGCCATGAAAAATCGAGTGAACGCTTAATTTTTTCATTCTCAAACCGCATTCCGCCGATCAGTTTCAGATCAGAACGAACGGCGTAAGTACCTTCACTGTACAGCGCCGACGTAGTGATTTCATTCGGGCCACCAAATGCTGTGCCAACCTGCAGGTTCGTTTTTTCTTTGGACCAGAAAAGCCCTGTCACACCGGAGAAAGCGGAATCATCAGACTGAAACAACAACCGGTTTTCAAACACCATATGATCTTTATCGGAAGTCACCACCATGCTGTTCGGATACTGTTCAAACTCAACATCAGTGACCAGATAACTAAAGTGGAATGCATTGGTCAGCCCTGAGGTCAGAGCATAATCAATATCCGCAGCAACTGACTCAACATCAGAGTCCTGCAAACGGATATTTTTCCGGCCGGCCTGACTGAGCGTCATGGTATGGGACGTATATCCGGTTTCGCTGTCATTAGCCCAATTGAGATATTCGCCTTCATAAACCTGACGGGTCAGCATCAGTTTTGCTTTCAGCTCCGGTAATGCCGCTGGTTCCCAGAGAAATTTCATCCGGGCATTGACGTTTTTGGCATCATCCACATCCGGCCCGTTATCCAATTCGGAACCTGCCTGCTTATAATTCATCCAGCCTTCGCCTTTACGGCCATCCAGTGCCAGACGAAATGCCAGTTCATCATCAATCAGTGGTCCGGAAACCATCACGGCCACATTATTCCTGACGTTATCGTTTTTGTAGCGCTCCATCCCCAGACGAACCGCACTTTCCCACATATACGTTGGCTCATTGGTGGATAAAACCAGCGCGCCACCAATCGCATTCGTTCCCTGAGTCGTTGACTGCGGGCCACGCAACACTTCGACCTGTTTTACATCCCATAATTTGCTTGGCGTAAAACTATAGCCGGACCATGACTGTGTCACGCCATCAACAATGGTTGAAATCCGGGCCCGTGAACCACTGTAAAATGCGTAACCACCCAGTGCGGCGCCCGTTCCGCTGATACCACGGATACTGATCGCGCCAAAGCCACCACTGACCACATTCGGGATACGGGTTGCCAGATCATTCGCACTGGTCTCACGGCCATTTTCAAACTGATCGGCAGTAATTACGGAAACAGCCGAAGAGGTATCGTTAATATTCTTGGTGATTTTTTCTCCAACCACGGTAACCACCGGCTGTTCCATGTCAGCAGGAGATTCAGCCAGCGCCACTGCCGGTGCCAATGTTCCTGCATGCCCTAAAATGACAGCAATACGCCAGTTCAGATATTTTCTTCTTGTCGAAGGTTTGACAGGGTTCATCCTATATCCTTTAAAACGTTAAATGTTCAGAACAGACTCCATCACATTCCAGGTGTAATTTATTATTTTGAATAAAAATTATAATAATTATCATTTTTAATTATAATTTTAACTATACTACCACAGTTAATCCTGAAATTATCAATAAAAACAAACCGGGAAATCCATACGGGGAAAATCAAAGTGAAGGAGAGACAGTAATGATCTGAGCCAGAGTCAGATCATACTGCCCGGAAGAAAAAACAGAGGAGAAACACAAATTATTGTGCAGGAACGTACAGACAGCCATTCAGCTGCCTTTCGGAATCACCATCGGCGTCCCACTGACCGGATCATCAATAATCAGACTGTTCAGGCCGAAAACCTGCCGGATTAAATCCTCTGTCACCAGAGCTGCCGGTTCACCGTGAGCAATCACCTCGCCGCCTTTCACCGCAATTAAATGGTCAGCATAGCGGCAGGCATGATTCAGGTCATGCAACACCGCGATCACCGTATGACCAGATTCCCGGTTCAGCTGACGAAACAGATCCAGCAAATCTATCTGATGAGCGATATCGAGATAAGTCGTTGGCTCATCCAGCAAAATTACCGGCGTTTGCTGCGCCAGTACCATCGCAATCCAGACCCGCTGACGCTGCCCGCCGGAGAGCTGATCGACCATTTGATGAGCCAGTTCAGTCACACCGGTGACCGCCATCGCACGGGCAACGGCCTGTTCATCGTCTTCAGTCCACTGACGAAACGTGTTCTGATGCGGATAACGCCCTCTGGCAACCAGATCAGCGACTTTGATTCCTTCCGGCACAAGGGCACTCTGGGGCAGCAGCCCCAGTGTTTTTGCCACATCACGGGTCGGCCGGGTATGAATATCTTTACCGTCAAGAAAAACCGTGCCGGCTTTCGGTTTCAGCAGACGACACAGGCTTTTCAGCAAAGTCGATTTTCCGCAACCATTGGGGCCGACAATCACGGTAAATTTTCCGTCCGGAATATCAATTGTCAGATCCCGGCAGACCTCGTGTCCTTCATACCCCAGGGTTAAACGCTGACCACGCAGACGCGACGGTTGCTCATCCATCATGCTCTCTGTGACTGCCACATAATTCTCCTGTTGTTAATGATAATCAGACAACAGCAATTCGGGCTGTTGCCGGAGTGATGATAAAGGCACTTCGGTACAAGAAGGCTCAGCAAACACATTGAGGATCTGATGTGTTGTCTGTCGCAACAGAGCTACCTGTGCCGGACTATAGTGCCGCGACAGATAACTCATCAGCACCCGGATCTGCGGTTCGTCATTGACGGTCTCTTCCATCACTTCAAATTGCAACCCAAGCGCGGCTTCATGCTTTTCCGGGTCAACCTGACTGAATTTAACCCGGTAACCTTCAGCAGAAACCAGACTGCCATGCAGTTTATTCTTGGCGTGCAACTGAATCATCACCTCAAACATATGTCCCGGCTGGTTCTCTTTTTCTTCGCCAAACAGCGCTGATTCCATCACATCCACCGGAATATCGGTATACGGCATAGAGTCATTGATGGTCTGTTTCACCTGTTGAATCAGCTCACTGACAGACAATTGCTCATCGAGCAAAACCCGGTGAACAGCAATCGTGGTGAAATAACCCACGGTATCAAAAAATGCTGCATCCATCCGGCCGGAAACCGGCGTGCCGACGACCATATCTTTGGGACCGCCCAGCAGATGCAGTGACGTGACGATAGCGGCGTACACCACATTAAACAGAGAAGCATCACTGGCTCTTGCCAGCCGGTACAAACCATCTGAGACCTCAGGCGCAAGATGAAATTCCACCCAGCCGCCGGCACCGTCTGCACTTTGATCCGCAGGTTGATGCAACGGTTGGTCCTCACCGTGGTCGTCACCGTGGACGTCGTCATGAACATCGCTGTGGTCATGACCCTGATCATGACCAAATATGGGCTTTGCCCATTGAGCGCCCTGCAGATGTTGCAGCCAGAATTCCAGATGCTGCGGATCAACGCCACTGGCTGCCTGTTGCTGTGCAAAAGTGTGGAAAGGTAACGGCGCTGAACGCCAGACAGGCGACTGTCCACCGGTACGGGCCAGATAAGCCTGACCAAGCTCATCCATCATCAGATTCACCGACCACTCATCCAAAACCAGATGATGAAACAGCATCGACAGATATAACTCGCCGGATTCACTGTCACGGATAAACCGAAGCCGCAGCGGCAGCTCATACGCCAGATCAAAACCATAAACAGCTTCCCGGTTCAGCGCATCACGGAAAGGTTCCGAAGCCGTCGTTTCACTCAGCCAGCACCATGAATAGTTATCCAGTTCACTCACCGGCACGATCCGCTGCTCCGGTCCGTCACTGCCCGCTGCAAAATGCGTCCGCAACCCGCTGTGACGAATCAGTAGATCACGGAATGCCTGAAACAGTGCGGGTTCATCTACGCCGTCCGGGAAATGCAGGGTAAACGGAATATTAAACACATGATTGAGCCCCATCGCAGCAAATTTTTGCACCACGGTCCACATCGCGTTTTGCGCATGAGACAGCGGAAACGGGCCGGTTTGGTCCTGATTCAGAGCAAAGTGTTGTGCCTGTCCTGATTGAACCTGCCCTGCCTGTTCTGGTTCTGACTGATCTGAAGTCATACCTGCAGCAGGGTTTTCTCCGTGTACCACAGCATGTTCAGCCAGTGACTGAGCGGTAGAGTAACGGAACAGATCATTCATCCGGATTTCAATCTGATGCGTGTTGAGCAACTGGCCGATAATCCGGGTTGCAATCAGCGAGTGTCCGCCCATGTCAAAGAAATCATCCTGTGCGGTCATATCCGGCACACCCAGCGCTTCGCGGAATGCCCCGAGAATAATCGTCACCGGCACAGCGGAGGACGATAAAGACGGTTCCTGCACCACAGTAAGTTCAGAGATGTCGGTGGAGCCCTTCGTTACAGAAGCACTCGTTACAGGAACATGCGTTACAGGAGCTCTCGTTACAGGGAAATTGGCCTGGGAAAGCGGGTTAAACGGGGCAACAGCGTCTTCCCGGCATAAAGTGCCAGGCATATCGCACTGATCTTTATCCGCTGGTTGTTTGTTGTTGATTGTTGCTGCCAGTTGTTCCAGCAACCAGCCACCGGCATAAGCAGACACCTGATCTGACGTCGTTAACATCAGCACATCTTCGCCCTGCGGATTCAGTGCCATCGCGAATGTCAGTTCAAACGGCACCTGTAACGCAGGCAGCCATACACGCTGAGCCTGCAATCCGGCAAATCCGGCCGCGGGATCAGACAGAGCAACCAGCAGCGCCTGAGGCAGGTTCTTTTCAACAGCATCGTGCTCAACAATATGATGTTCAACATTCCCCGCTTCAGCGAAACCAGCTGAGGACTGCATTTGCTGCTGTGCCTGATGGAACAGTGATTCAGGATCGGTACAGTCCAGCGTCAGGATTTTCAGCCCTTCCTGAGACAGGCAGCCATGCAGAGCATCCGTGCAGGGCACGGCTTCTGCAGGGATGCATACCCGGACTACCGGCTGACCGGACACCGCAGCCAGCTGTCTGGCAACGAATGTTGCCAGCACTGTCAGGACAGTCACTGATATTTGGGGCTCAGCAGCACTGCGGGAAGCAGAACCTGAAGAAATGAAAGCCTGCCCGGCCGGTGGTAATAAGCCAGCCAGAGGTTTCAGGTGCAGCGCGACGGAAAACTGCGTGGCGGTGTTTCGCTGGCTGGCATAATTCAGACAGCCGTAACTGGCACTTTGTTCGCTGAAAGGAAGCCCGGAGCGGACTTCACAATGCAGATCACGCCGGAGTCCCGGTATTCCTGCGGTCACGATCTCATCCGGGAACATCAGTGACTGCGAATTCAGCTGACAGGTCGCGCCGGAGCACGCCACAGGCTGTTCACGATCGGTCTGTCCATCATAAAGCGACGCAACCATGCTGAACACAGTATCCGGACTGATTTTTGAACTCAGTATCTGATGCATGACACATCCCAGAATCACCTCCCCCGGCGCGGGCAACACCGCAAACTGAATTCCCGGCTGCTGTGCTAAATCAAACGGTTGCGACTGCATTTTCAGCAGATGTTCAACCGCCTGTTGCACACCGGTGACCGGTTCAACCCTGACCGGCGGTAAAGCAGCGGCTTGCGTTTTCAGTAAACCTGCCTGCGGTTCAAACCGGTAAACCGTTCTCAACGCAGGAAAGTGGTCATATACCTGCTGTAGCGCGGTGATTAAACGACCGGTATCAAGCCTTGTCGCATCCGTTACAGCACCGGTTGCTTCGCGGCCGGAAGCCACTTCATCCGGACAGGTAAACCGGTAAGCAACCGCATACTGGGCGGGCTGCTCCCGGGACTGCTGATGAGAGAGCCAGAGCAATGACTCGGCATCATCAGGCATTTGCTTTTTTCCGGGACAGGATGCGTCCTGATCGGGCGATCCGGGCGCAGAAAAAGAGGTTTGTTCAGTCCGGGCAGACCATTGCACAGATGGTTCAGACTGATAATGGCTTTCTAAAGTCATAATAATATTCCTGTGTGACCACCCATCGTTCACAGCCGTTACCGGCGCTAAACGCCGGTAACGGAATCAAAGTTAAAAGTTGTAATTGAATGACACACCAACCAAACGGGGTTGTTGCAGGATGGCACCTTCTTTGTCGATGGTTGTGCCATTGGTGGTGCCGTAATAAATCACGTCGTCAGAATCAAACAGGTTGTTTGCAAACAGCGTGACACGGCCGGAGTCAAACACGTAGGCCAGTTGCAGATTTGCGACACTGTAGCCGTCAACTTCACCGTCACTGTCATTATTCAGGGTTGAATAATAACCATCGGTATAACGCACGTTACCACTCAGCTCAAAGTCACCGAACCAGTAACGCACGCCACTGGTCGCGGAAAATCCGGGCGCTCTCGGCAGCTCACTGCCGTCATAATCTGCACCGTACTCTTCAACTTTGGTTTTCATCAGACCCAGGTTGACGAACCATTGTAAGTCGTCAGAAATCAGCCAGTTGACACCACCTTCCAGACCGTAAGAACTGGCTTTATCCGCATTGACAATCACCAGACTGTCCAGCACCTGAAGATCGTCGTACCGGTTGTAGAAGACATTGGAAGTCAGCTCCACCCGGCCATTCGCCAGACGGTGGCGGCTGAACAGTTCATAGTTCCAAACATATTCCGGATCAAACTCGTAGGTGGTAAAGCTGGTGAACTCGACACCGGCACCACCACTCTGGTAACCGCGGGCAACACTCATTCCGTACGTATTCTGACTGTCCGCCTTCCATGCCAGTGACAATTTCGGCAAAAAGGTCTGATAAGACTCATCAAAAGCCAGCGCAAACCGCGGCGCATTCCCGCCATGACGCTTCCGGTCTTCGGTTTCGTAGCGGGCCGTTGCTGTCACATCCACGGCAGGTGTCACCGCGTATGTCAGTTCCCCGTAAGCTGAAGCCGTCGTCGTTTCATCGCGGAATGTCCCCAGCCCGTCAATTTCCTCATCCTGATCTTTATTGAAATAATACAAACCGGTCAGCAAATGAATCCGCTGATCATCAGACAGATAACGCAGGCTTGGTTCAATCTGGAGTTCATCCCCGTCCATTGTTGCTGCATTAGACTGGGCCAGCCGATCGATATCAAAACCGGTATAAATGGTTTTGGTATTCAGCGTCAGATTCTCATTCAGCTGATAAGCCAGATCCCAGATACCACTGGTTGAATTGGTCTCAAATACCGGCCGGTAAGCCGAAAAACGGGTGCGTGGTACGGTACTGATCTGGTTCTCTGTCTGTGGTGCGCGGGTGTCGTAGTTGACGATGGTCAGTTTGGTTGAAAGCTCGGGCAACGCCTGAGGCTCATAAAGGAATTTCGCTCTTAAGGTTGTGGTTTGAAATTCACGCGAATCACCCGCCGGAGAATAGGTCGCCAGATCAACGTCACTCAAACGCTGCTGACGCTCTGCTGTCAAACGCACCGCCAGCTGGTCATCAATAATCGCCCCGTTGAGCATGGCTGCAATCTGACGATAATTCTGGTTCCCGGCTGAAGCTTTTACTGCACTGTCAAAGTCATAGGTCGGATCATTGGTGGTCATCACCATCGCACCTGCCATGGCATTACGGCCCTGAATATAACTTTGCGGACCGAGAAACACTTCCGCCTGTTTCACATCCCACAAAGACTGCGGCCCGAAAGCCAGTTCTTTGTAGGTCAGTGAACGCCCGTCCACAGAGACATTCAACCGGGGGCGGACACCGGATAAAAACGAGACCGCACCAAAACCGGGACCCGAGCCGCTTAACCCGCGAATCGTCGCCACGGCGTTGCCATTACCGACATCAACCACGTTCGGCGTCAGTTTCAGCAATTGTCCGCCTTCTGTGGCATTGAGTGCCTCAATCTGGTCGCTGTCATAAACAGCCACACTGGAACTGGTTTGTTGTAATGTCCGTTTGGTTTTCTCCCCGTAAACCGTCACGACAGGAATGGCCTGCTCACCAGACTCCGCCAGCTGAGTCTGGCTGTCAGCGGCAAAGGTGCTCTGCGATGCCATGCCCAGACAGATGCTGGTCACCGCCGCAGATAACAGACTGAATGATTGTATTCCTTTTTTTTGATTGTTGGTTGGCACGGTGTGCACTGCTTTCATCTGAGATACTCCTGTAAGACACACCCGGTCACGTTCGTCTGAGCTTCCCGGCTGTCAGAATCTGGATAGTAAGAGGTTGAAATTGCTGTCAAACAGATCCTTCCCGGGTCAACCAGCAATTCAGGAGCTACTCTATGAAAACCAATTGAGAATGTAAAGAATTATCATTTGTGTTTAATAAATTTATTAAATCGTATGCATTATTTATGCTTCTGATTGAGTAACCAGAGCAGATAAATTCCGCCGACAATACCTGTCATCCGGCCAATCGGAATTGTCAAATCAAGGGGAATCAGCTGGGTTAACAGATCGGCAGCCAGTAACAGTACCCCGCCCATCAACGCGGCACTGAAAACCGGCAGATTCCCCGAACGTCGCAGACGTGCTGCCAGCTGAGGCGCTGCCAGTGCAATAAAAGCAACCGGCCCGGCTGCTCCGGTCGCCAGCGCAGCCAGTATCACGGCAAACAGCATCATAACCAGCCGGACCCGCTCAATCCGGATACCAAGCTGTTTTGCCATTTCATCACCCATTCCGATCATCATCAGAGGCCGCGCCAGCCATTTCATCAGCGGTAACAAAACCAGCACACCGATCATCACCGGCAGGGCGTGGGTCCAGTTACGGGCATGCAGAGAGCCTGAAAGCCACAGGTTGGCTGTCAACGCATCATCAATGTTGCCTTTCACCAACAGCAAACCATTGAGCGCCGTCAGGACCGCGCCAACACCAATGCCGGTCAAAATCAGCCGGTAATAACCGACGCTGCCGGATTTAAAAGACAACAGGTAAACCACTGCAGCTGTGACTATCCCACCAGTCATAGCTGCCAGTGCAACGGCAATTGTTCCGGCAGAAAACAACACAATCTGTATCAGTGCGCCGGTCGCAGCCCCGCTGGTAAAACCGATGATATCCGGCGACCCAAGCACGTTGCGGGAAACCGACTGAAAAATGGCACCGGATGCGCCCAGCGCACACCCCGCAAAGATCGCCGTAACAATCCTCGGCATCCGGATATGGAATAACACGCGCTCCTGAATCCGGAGGTCCGGTGCACCGCCGAGAATGTCGAACACCTGAGTCAGGGAAACCGGAAACTTACCCACCGTGGTCGCATACATGCCCATCAGGCACAGCAGACCAAACAGCAATGCACCCACCAGTAATTCCCGACGGGAGTACACGATGGAGTATGGCCCGTAACGCCATACTGCGCGCGATAAACCGGCCTGACGGGCGGCTGATTCAGCCTGAGTTACAGTTGTGACAGTTTCCATTTTCTCACCAGAAAGACAAAGAAAGGCCCGCCGATCAGCGCCACCATAATGCCGACACTAATTTCTCCGGGATAACCAATCAGCCGCCCGGCAATATCAGCAAACAACAATAATACCGCTGCAACCAGCATCGAGAAGGGGAGCAGGCGGTGATGATCAGAACCGACAAAAAACCGCGCCATATGAGGTGCGGTCAACCCAAGAAAACTGATCGGACCGACTGCCGCAGTCGAGGCACCGGCCAGGAAAATAATCGCCAGACACGCCAGCAACCAGACACGCACCGCACTGGCACCAAGCGCCCTGCCCAATTCCTGACCAAGCACAACCGTGTTCAGTACAGAAGCCAAAGATAAGGCCAGTAACGTACCTGCCGCCACCAGTGCCGAAACGGGAATCAGCACCGGATAGCCGCGCCCCTGCAACGCCCCGACGGTCCAGTGGCGGAACTGCTCAAAGACTTCCTGATGACTGTTAATCGTGATGATATGCGTCAGCGCCAGTAACACCACAGTCACCGCAGAGCCAGCCAGCACAATCCGGACCGGATTCATCCGGCTGCCGCCCGCCAGCACATATACGGCCATGCCACTGATCGCCGCCCCGCCAAGGCCAAACCACATATAGTGAGACACCTCCACCATATTCAGCCCTGCAATGGCAATCACGATGGCGGTCATCGCACCGGCATTGACGCCCAATATTCCAGGGTCAGCCAGAGGATTACGGGTCAAAGCCTGCATCAGAACACCGGCTCCGCCGGTCGCCACACCAACCACGATCGCCAGTAAGGTCCGGGGAATCCGCAGATAATGCACCAGTAAATGCTGACTATCTGCCGGGTTAAACCGGAATAAAGCGTCCAGGGTCACCTGAACCGGAATCGGCCTTGAACCGATAAAGACACTGCATCCGGCCAGACACAGCAACACAAAAACCAGTATTCCGCCCTTCCCCCACCAGGTTTCCTGCCGGGGTCCGGAAAGCTGTATCCGGGAAGAAAATGAACCCATAACCATACCCGTCAGTTTATTGTGTCTTAGCCGGACCAAACCGTTGCACCAGTGCATCAATGATTTCTGTCGCACTGTACATGTCGATCCGGAATGAATGTATCCCCAGCCCGTACACCTGCCCTGCCAGTACGGAAGGCTGATTACGCAGAACGGGATCATGAATAAAGCGCCGGACATTCGCCTCACCGGAGGCCAGTAAAAATGTAGTCCGGGCTTTCAGCCGGGTCAGATTCTCATAATTCACCCGCAGAAAATCCCGGTGCGACACCACACCGGTCTGCCATGCCGGGTCCGGCGCTTCAATCCGGAATCCAAGCGATTCAAGCAACCGGGCGTGCGCACCTTCGGTTTTTGCCACCGCATTCACGACGCCGGCACCATGATAACTGATGATATTGGTCATGCCGTCCGGCAGCGTCATCTTCGCCCGGCTGGCCGTAACCAGCTGATGAAATGCATCAATGTGCGCTTTCGCCTGCTGTGTCAGTCCGGTGGCCTGGCCCAGTTTCATCGCCAGCGACTGCCAGGACTGATCGCTGTAGTCCACCACAATCACCGGCGCGACCACTTTTAATTCATCCAGCTGGGCCAGCGCCGAATCAGCGCCGGAAGCGGATACAACGATCAGATCCGGCATCTGCACATACACAGATTCCAGATCAACACTTCCGGCAGACCAGAGTTTCCTGACCTTGCGCTGGCGGGCAACCTGCTTCCACTGACCAAAAAACCGGCCATCTGAAGTCGCTGCACTGGCGGTTACCGGTGCACCGATAGCCAGCAGTGTGCCGGTCACCGTCACCGATGTGGAAAGAATATTTTCAGGCTGTGCCGGAATCGTCGTTGTCGTGCCATCATCATTGTGAAATACCAGCGGCCAGCTGGCTTTGGTGTCATTTGCAAATGTCAGGCTGCTGAAAAGCACAGCAACCATCAGAAAAATGTTTTTCATAATGATATTGATTCTCATTACCGTTAATGTTTATTATTCACCCTGTTGAGCCATCAGTGGTGAAGAACATCGTGTGTCACTCTCAAAAACAGATGATTGTTATCATGAATGTCCACATAAAGGCAAATGATAATTGTTTTTATTCACAAATGACATCAAAAAATTCAACACCTTAACCATGACTTCGGATCTGTATCCGAATCACCCGGTCAATCGTTGCAGGCCGGACAAATGCAACGGTATGAAAAGTCAGACCAGAAACAGAAAAGGATGCTTATGTTATCTCATCACGCCTGTGAACAGTTTCCGATCATCGGAGCCCAGCAACATTACTGGAAAGAGTTTCTGAAATACGGTCACAATTCAATTTCAACCATTGCCCATTATCTTGAAATTAAAGGGGCTCTGGATGAAGAAGCATTCACAGTGGCCGTTAACCAGACGCTCCGGGAAAGTGACATTTTCACCGCGGTGATCAATGAGGCGCAGCAACCGAAGCAACACATCGGCATTCACCAGCCTCAGCTGACCCGAATCGATTTAACCCGGGAGCCTGCACCTTTTCAGACGGCACAAAGCCAAATGCAACAGGATATCCGCCAACCGCTGAATATTCTCTCCCCGGATATGTCTGCGCACCTGCTGTTTGTGCTCGGACCGGACCATTATCTCTGGTACACCCGCTCCCATCATATTCTGATTGATGGCTATGGCATGATGTTATACGAACAACGGTGCTGTCAGCTCTACAGTCACCTGTGCCGTCAAACACCGGAAGGCCGCCCGTTTTATGCCTTCAGTGACTATTTCACCGAAGAACATCAGTACAACGCCAGTCAGCGCCATCAGAGTGACCAGCAATTCTGGAAAGACTATTTATCCGCCTCTCCGGAGATCCCAAAGCTCGACCCGGACTACGACATGGCCGGTGCAGACATTATGCGCCGGGAAACCCTGTTTTCACCTCAGGTATCAGCCGGTTTGCGTACCAGTGCTGAGATGCTTGGCACCGGCTGGCCGGATTTACTCGTCACCCTGATCGCTCTGTATCTGCACCAGGCGGGTGAGAAAATGTTGTGGCTGCCGTTTATGAACCGCTGGGGCAGTGTCGCGGCAAATATTCCCGGCCTGATGGTGAACATTCTGCCGTATCAGATTGACGTCGACGCATCGCAAACACTGGGGGAATATATCCGGCAGGCCGTCAGCAGGCTGCGGACCATTTACCGCCACGGACGCTACCGGCTGGAACGCATTGAAGCCGATCACGGGCTTGATCAGGAAGAAAGTTTTTTTCTGACGCCTTTCATCAATATTCTGCCATTTGATATCCCGGCCCTGCCCGGCTGCGACGTGTCTCATGAAGTCATTGCCCGCGGAGCGGCTGACGGGCTGAATATTACCTGCAGCAGTGATCCGGCAGCAAATCATTTACGGTTCGCTTTTGATTCAGACAAACACAGCTATCCGCAGGAAATGTTGATTGAACATGCCACGCAGTTACCGGCATTTTTGCGCAACCTGACCGAAGTCAATCCCGGTGATGATGAAGCCAGCCGGCGCGGGTACTTAGAAACGATTCTGGAAACACCGATTGAGACCCTGTTAAAGCCGGGCGCAAAGTGACAGGAGACTGTGTCTCAGTGACCTTCTGTATTCAGTCACCGCACAGGCTCAGCCAGCGAGATGTTCTCATTGCGCCTGAGCCAGTGTAAATGGGTATGGTAGAACTCATGCTCTGCCACACCATGCTGCAACGCCTTTTTGTAAATACAGGCGACAAAAATATCCGCCAGCGAAAACTTACATCCGGTGGCAAACCCTGACTCGCGACACATCAGACTGCTGAGTACATTGAGGCGATTGAGAATCCATTCCCCGCGTAACTGTTTTCTTTCAGACTCTGTCAGTTCCGGCCGGAAAAAATTCAGTGCCGTCCGGTTCTGCGGAGAATGCACCATCGAATCCACATAATGACAAATCCGGCGCACCAGCGCTCTTTCATTGGCAGAACTCCCCAGCAGAGGAACGACGTCCGGAAAACGTTCTTCAAAATACTCCAGAATCGCCATCGATTCAGAGATAAGAAAACCATTCACAGAAACAGACGGAAAGAAGCCTAACGGATTAATCGCCAGATAATCAGCCGCAGGCTGTTCCGGAGAAATCACAATCCGGCGGTAAGGAATCTTTTTATAGTTTAAAGCCCACTCAACCCGGTGCGAACTATTTGCTCTTTCAGATGTATAAAGTACGATGTCCACATTCCCTCCTGCCCGAATTCATAACCAGTTCCGGATACTTTTGGCGCCTGTCCGCAAACCAGCAGATTGTTCATCTGACTTCCATCATCCTTTCAGTGATGCCGGTTTTCTTCATGTTACTTAGTTCTTCATATTGCTTTCTTTTTCAGGTAACCAGGTTCTTCCTCTTGCCCCGTCATTTATTTCCCCGGTTTGTCCGGCGGGCTGTTTTTCTTAAATAATCCGTCCATCAGCTCCGTCGGCATTGGAAACAGGATGGTTGAGTTATTCTCTGCCGCAATTTCTGTCAAAGTTTGCAAATATCGCAGCAAAATTGCGTTCGGCTCATGCGCCAGTTTAGTTGCCGCTTCAACCAGCTTTTCAGAGGCTTCCATCTCCCCGGAGGCATGAATGACTTTCGCCCGCCGGGTTCGTTCTGCCTCTGCCTGCCGGGCAATCGCCCGAATCATGCTTTCATTCAAATCGACATGTTTAATCTCAACATTTGACACCTTAATCCCCCAGCCGGAGGTCCGGGTATCGAGAATCGACTGAATATCTGAGTTAAGCATCTCCCGGTTTGCCAGCATCTCATCCAGTTCATGCTGGCCCAGTACGGAACGCAGCGTGGTTTGTGCCAGCTGAGACGTCGCCTGCAGATAATTTTCCACATTAATAATCGCTTTTTGCGAATCAACCACTCTGAAGTAAATCACCGCATTGACCCGCACAGATACATTATCCCGGCTAATCACATCCTGACTGGGGACATCCATGACGACAGTTCTCAAATCTACGCGCACGATTTGCTGAATGACCGGAATAACAATAATTAACCCCGGTCCTTTGACTTTCTGGAACCGCCCGAGAAAGAAAATCACCCCTCTTTCATACTCCCGCAGGATGTGAAAAAGACTGAAAGCGATCATGAAAACGAGAACCACGAACAGAACAAGGGTGAATGTCCCGCTATCTATCTGTAAATCCATCATTTTGTTTGCTCTCCGATACTTTTCTGACCAGCACCGTCAGCCCTTCAACGGCACAGACCGTGACATGATCTCCTTTGTGCAGCGGGGTTTCATGCTCACACCGGGCTGCCCACCTTTCTCCGCCAATCAGCACAAATCCCTGACCAGCCTCATCATCATCATCATCGATGATCGTCTGATATCCGATCATCGACTCACAGCCACTGACTGCCGGCTTACGCCGCAACGACAGGAGACGTCTGACCACAAAAATCACCATTCCGGCGGAAGCCAGTGCGATGGCATAAATCAGATTGAGAGAAATCTGAAGCTCCGGCAGATCACTGTCAATCAGGAACACTGAGCCCAGAATCATGGCCACAACCCCACCACCACCTAAAATGCCAAAGCTCGGCACCAGTGATTCCGCGACCAGCAATGCCACCGCCAGCAGAATCAGTCCCATACCGGCATAGTTAACCGGCAGCAGATGAAAGGCATACAAAGCAATCAGCAAAGAAATCGTACCAATCACCCCCGAGATACCGAGGCCGGGACTGTAGAACTCCAGTAACAGGCCGTAAATACCGATCATCATCAGGATATAAGCAATATTCGGGTTGGTAATGGTCGCCAGAAACCGGCTGCGCCAGTCCGGTTGCCGGGGCAACTGAACTGCCCCGGAAAGATCAAGCGTGTATGGCTGTTGATTGAGCTGAATCACCCGGCCATCAATTGCCTGAACCAAAGCTTCCGGGGTTGCTGCTAATTCATCGATCACATTCAGCTCCAGAGCTTCTTCTGAAGACAGTGTGGCCGCTTCTCTCACTGCTTTCTCTGCCCATTCAACATTCCGTCCTCTGAGCTGAGCCAGCGACCGGATATATGCGATTGAATCATTGAGAATCTTTTTCTCCATCGCATCCGGTGTTTTCTGCGCATTGTCATCTTTTTTCTCATCACCGCCCGGCATACCGCCCATCCGGACCGGTGTTGCAGCACCCAGCGTGGTCGCCGGTGACATCGCAGCAATGTGGCAGGCATACAAAATGTACGTACCGGCACTGGCGGCACGAGCCCCGCGCGGGTAAACCAGACAGATCACCGGAATATCCGAGGCCAGGATATGCTGGTTAATTTCTCTCAGTGCAGAATTCAGCCCGCCGGGTGTGTCGATCGTCAGCAGAATAGCAGGCATATGAGGCTGTTGGTTGGCAAGCTGGATTTCCCGGATCACATAATCACCAACAGCGGGGCCAATCGCGCCACTGATTGTTAATACCGGAATTGTCTTGGTTGGGCCAGCAGCGGTTTGATCAGCCGCTGCGGCGAAAAATCCGGCAAGACAACTCAGGATGATCACCATTATCCTGAGATAACAACGCATCCGCTCTTCCCGTCAAATATTTACTATCAGTGTAGTTCAAAAAATCATCACAAGAGCGCGCAGCAATTGGCTGGAAACGGGAAAATACTGCCTGAAAATGCGGGATCGTGAGCCATGAATCTTTTTTCAGCATTCGTAATCGCTTAAATTTTGACTAATCTGAATCTATATGTTTTGAAAAAATTTTGACGGAAGTGCTATGAAATACACATGTTGTTTCAATGTAACAACATTGCTGTTGTGTCTTTTTACTGCTTTTCATGTATTAGCCAAACAACCGGAACCACTGCTGGTGGTTCATCAGCAAAGGGAGTCCCCGCATGATACCCGCGTCAACTACGTGATTGATTTACTCAAAACCGCGCTGGAAAAAACCGTCGAAACCGATGGACCCTATCTGCTGCGGCCATCACGGGTGAAAATGACGCCTTCCCGCTACCACGAAAATATCAGAGCCGGTGGTGAACCAAACGTGATTGTCGCCCTGGCTTCCAAAGCCACCGCTGAAGAGCTGCTGCCGATCCGGATTCCGATCCGGAAAGGACTGTACGGATATCGTCTGTTTCTGATTGATCAGGATAATCAGGCCCGCTTTTCTCAGGTAAAAACCCTGGCCGATCTCCGGCAGTTCAACGCCGGATTGAGAAAAGGCTGGAAAGATATTGATGTGCTGAATTACAACGGCTTTCAGGTCACCGAAGGCAATAGTTATGAAGGCATGTTCAGGATGCTGGTTGCCGGCCGTTTTGATTATTTCTCCCGGAGTGTGATTGAAATCTATGAAGAGCTGGCATCCAGGAAACAGTTGTATCCGAAAATGGTCGTTGAAGAAACGATTCTGCTTTATTATCCCCTGCCGCTTTATTTTGTGGTCAATAAAGCGGATAAAAAGCTGGCCGCCCGCCTTGAAAAAGGGCTGAATATCATGATTGCTGATGGCAGTTTTGATGAAATCTTCTGCAAATACAGCTGTAAAGATCTGGAGCGGGTGAAGGTTGAGCAACGGAAGGTATTCCGGATCGAAAACCCCCTGCTGGAAGAGAAAGTACCTTATGATCGCAAAGAATTGTGGTGGCACTGACGCCGGTATTGTTCTGCTACTCCTGCATCCGGCCACTCAGCAGCCACGGGGTCACGTGCCGGCACAGCCATTGTGGATTATCCAGCGGAATATCATGGCCATCCTGTTCATTAATAATCAGACGTTCACGCCACGCATGTGCAATCGCCCGGGTCGCCTGCGGGCAGACCAGCCGATCCTGAGAGGATGAAATAAACAGCAGCGGACAAACCGGGCGGGAAACCTCAAACGTGGCAGCCGCATATAGCTGCCTGAAAAAATTCATACGCTTCATCGGGTATTGTTTATCCGCCGCCACCCATTGTTCAATCACCCGCCTGTCCGGTGGCTGATTAGACACCAGCCGGAAAATGACCGATTCCCGCCGGTATCCTCCGGCAAACAAAGCAATAAGCAACCGAAAGTAATTTTCAGGCAGTAAGCGTTGCCAGAACGGGCTGAAGCCCGCTGCGCTGGTGTTAATGCACACCACAGAGGCAACTTCACCGGGATATAATTCGGCCCATTTCAGCGCAATCATCCCCCCCATGGAGACAGCAATAATATCCAGCTTTTCAGTACCGGTGAAACCGGCCCGCAGGTTTTCCACCATGCCGCGGACAGATGAAGGAGAGATGGCATCATGCTGTTTACCGGCACCGGGAATATCAAGGCACATCACCGGCCGGTCCGGATATAACGCCTGCAACATCTGCGGAAATTCCCCCCAGTGAAACTGAGAACGAAATAAGCCCCGGATTAATACAATAGGAGGGTTCAATATGCTGCTCCATCAATTCTGATGATTTCCATTTCTGTGCTTTCTTTTGTCTCATACTTCGGAGGAATTGACCAGCACTATACAAACAACCTGAAGATGCAGGTTCAGGTTGCCTGGGTATATACAGAAAGCACACGCTGTAAACCGATCTGTGGAACAGCCTGTGAAATGGCGGACCGATAGCTGCCGGTCACAGCGGTATTTTTAATGATAGCCATTTGATTGCACTGCCTGACAATTAAAATTGCACCATAGCTGAGAAAGCACTGCCGGTTTTGCACCATTTTAATGCGGATTGTCCGGGATTCACATCATTCTGGCACCCTGATGTTGATAATATTGTTGGTATGTTTTTTGAAGATAAGAATTATATTTTCAACGTAGAATGACTATGTCTACAAATCAGTGCTTTGCTCAGAAACCAGTCAATTCTCTCTGAACATGCATCTTGAGCTCACTTGGGTATAACCCTGGAGAAAGTGATGCACTGAATCAAGTACATCATAAGAAATCAGTCACGAATAAGGATGAGACCGTGAATTTAAAAAAAACACTTCTTTCACTGGGGATAGCAATATCACCGGTACTGTTCACCACACCAGGCTACGCTCAGGTTCAGCATCCGTTTCTCGCGGCCGCTGTCGAGTTTAATCCGGTATTTCATGAAAGAGACAAAAATATCAGCCACCTCAGTCAGGATATAGAGAGAGCGCTGAAAAAAGGGGCAAAACTGGTCGTTGCACCGGAAATGTCTACAACCGGATACCTTTATTCAAGCCGTAAAGAAATCGCACCTTATGTGGATACTATTCCGGGTGTTACGTCGGATGCGCTGGGCAAACTCGCAAAAAAATATGATGCCTATATCGTGATTGGTATGGCGGAAAAAGATAAACAGACAGGTATCTACTACAATGCTTCAGTCTTAGTCGGCCCTGAAGGCGTCGTGGGGAAATACCGGAAAACACACCAGTGGGAAGCAGAAGAACACTGGGCTGCCTGGGGCGATCTGGGGTTCCCGGTCTTCGATACCGAACTGGGGAAAATCGCAATCAATATTTGTATGGATTCCGGTTATTTTGAAAGTGCCCGGATCCCGGCTATCGAAGGGGCTGATATTATTGCATTTCCAACCAATTCGTCCATCCAGGCCATTTATTATAATCAGTCCAGAGCAATGCAGAATGGCGTTTATATTGTTGAAGCCAACCGTAACAATACAGAGAAAAATTTCCATATGGTTGGCATGAGTGCCATTTGGGATCCTGATGGCAATAAGCTGGTTGAAGCACCTTATGTCGGTAAAAAAGATCCTTCGCCCAAAGAAACCCGCATTGTTTACGCTGAAATTGATCCGGCCAGATACAGTGTCAGAACAGAAAGACTGGCCAACCGCCGGACAGATTTATACCAGCCATTAATGCTGAAGGTTGCCCCGTGGGATTACACGACGAATAAAACGGAAAAAGAAATCAAAAGCGTTTCCATCCAGTTCGAACCGGTCATTGGCGACAAGCAAGCCAACATCAAAACTGTCTCAGCAATGTTAAGCAAGCTGAAAAATGAACAGCTGGCAGTCTTACCTGAATACAGTTTTACCGGTGAAACCGCCAAAATGAGTCAGAATGCGAAAAGCTGGGCTGAAGAGATTCATGGCTCAACATTCAGCCAAATGAGCAAGCTGGCAAAAGCAAACAAGATTAATCTGGTTTACTCACTGATTGAAAAAGATAAACACAGCAAACTTTACGTCACTACCGTCGTGCTGGATACCAAAGGCGATATACTGGGTTCATACCGTAAAACTCATCTGAATGCCGATGAGAAACAGTGGGCAACCGCAGGTGATGAAATTAAAACGGTCGATATTCCTGAGTTAGGACGTCTGGGCCTGATGTCCGGGGAAGACGTATTGTACCCGGAGGTTGCTGGTATATTGAGTGGCAAACGGGCCGACATGATCGCAATCCCATCTTCATGGGCAGGCCATTATGGTGGCTATGTTCAGGTCAATCAGAAAGCCATTGCAAATCCTTATCCGGCACACTCAATGGTGTTATGGGATAGTGTCGCTTTCTCAGCTCAGGCTTATACGATCGTTTCTAACTTTGTCGGAACAGACAATCATTACAAAGGTGAAAGTGCACTTTATACACTTGACCCTTTATACGGTCTGGATCAGGCTAAAGTTGCTTCATCAACCCAAGCCCAGTTATTCAGGGCATCTTTCAAGACCAAACAAAATGACTGGTGGCTTAACCAGTACAATATGGTTTCTTCCAGAAGGCCTTTCTTCTATAAACCTCTACTGCAACAGTAACAAGCCCTGGCTGAAACAGTCATTCTGTCAATCATGAAGAACAGACACCATCACTGGTGTCTGTTCACATAAGTCAACTCAATCTGAACAACCGGCTCAACGGTGCAGTGTTGCCGCAGACTCCGCATAAAAAACATCGGTAATTTGAGACAGAGCCACAGAACGAATAGCTGCGTGCTGCCAGTATAACGGCCCGTCCAGCCACTGATCCGGGACCAGATTAATAATCTGCCCTTTTGCCAGTGCTTCGGTCATCAGCCCTTCAGCAGCGAGGGTCCAGCCCATATGCCGGGATGCGGCTTCAACCAGACCGAGGGAGTCCGGTAAATAGTGCACGGCCGCTGGCGTAATCCATTCACTGGTGACAGCGTGCATAAATCTCGACTGCAACGGATCTTTGCGGTTGTACACAATAACCGGTGCTTCAGCGAAAGCTTTGGCTGTCAGCCCCTGGCTGAAGTAACGCTCAGCAAACTCCGGAGAGGCGATGGCACAATAACGGATATTGCCGAGTCTGTGGACGGCACATCCCTGTAGTGGCGTGGCCTCAGAGGTAATTGCACCAATCACGGAACCCTCACGCAGGTGATCCAGGGTGAAATCTTGATCATCAACGCGGATATCAAACAGATAACCATGCTCATGTTGCAGGCGGGCAAAGGCAGAAATCAGCCAGGTGGAAAGCGAATCTTCGTTGACCGCAACAGAAAAAGTATTGGATAACTTACTGCTGTCTTGCGTGAGATGAAATTCCGCCATAGCTTCAGCTTCCAGCAGTAACATCGGCCTGACTTTGGTCAGTAACTGTTGACCGGCGGGTGTCGGACGACATGGCGCCTGCCGGACGACGAGTAACTGCCCGACCCGGTCTTCCAGTGTCCGGATCCGCTGTGAAATCGCAGATGGCGTGACCGAAAGGCGCCTTGCTGCTGCTTCAAAACTACGCTCTTCAATCACAGTAATCAATGCAACGATCTGGGGAGAAACGAGACTCATAGCACCTTCTTAATTAAGTTATTCTTAATCAGATTAAGATTATATTGTTTTTCTAATCATTGCGACTGAAAGATAATTGGCGCTTCTTATCATCAAACATCTATGAGACTTAAAATGCCTTTTACTTCACTCATCGCAGGATTCGGCACCGGTGCCGGGCTGATTATCAGTATCGGTTCGCAGAATGCTTTTGTGCTGCGTCAGGGCTTACAGTGCCAGCATGTCGGCCTGATCGTGACCACCTGTATTCTTGCAGATATCCTGCTGATCAGCTGCGGGGTTGCCGGGATTGGCTTTGTGGTACAGCAATGGCCGGTGGTGCTGGATATTTTCCGGTTTGGCGGTGCCGCATTTCTTGGTGTGAATGCTTTACTTTCAGCATCCAGCGCCTGGAAAGGATCCGGCGGTCTGTCTCCCGCTTCGGGGCTGACAGTGAGCCGTCATCAGGTGCTGTTAACCTGCCTTGGTTATACATTTCTCAACCCGCATGTTTACCTTGATACCATGATCATGATTGGCAGTCTGTCGGCCGGTTACAATGGATTTGCCCGGTGGGGATTCGGGCTGGGTGCGATTCTGGCAAGCTTTGTGTGGTTCATCTCACTGGGTTATGGCTCAAAAGTGTTGTTACCTCTGTTTCGCAGCCCGCAGGCATGGCGCGTCCTCGATGCACTGGTCGCCATCATCCTGATGACACTGTCGATGATGCTGTTACTGACGCCCTTATCCTGAATAGCCCCGCAGATTACCCGGATCGCAATTTTGTTCTATTTTTATCCGGCGCAATCCCTTAGGATGAAAATTGTCATCAGCGAGGTACAGCGCAAGGAGCTGCCATCATGAAACCGCAGGAAAAATTTCACTATCTGCCAAGCCCCCATATACAGGGTGTGAAAATGCTGTCTGCAGTGATGAAAGAGTTTACTTTCGACCGGCACGCTCATGAAGAATACACCATCGGCATTACCCGCAAAGGTCGTCAGGATTTTTTCTGCCGCGGAGCAAACTATAAAAGTCATGTCGGACAAATGTTCTTTTTTAATCCTGAAGAAGTGCATGACGGCAACGCCGGGGCCGGGCAGGTGCTGGAATATGATGTCTTCTATCTGCCGGCAGACAGGCTGGAGCCGATGATCCGGGCGATGGGTGTGGATCATCCCAACCATCTCCGGCTGAAAGACTCCCTGATTTCTGATCCGCTGTTTTATCGCCAGGTGATGCAATTCGGTCATGTGCTGCAATCTGAAGACAGCACGATTATCGAACAGGAAGCCGGTCTGATCCAAATTGCAGAATCAGTAGCCCGGCTGAATCGCCGGGCGATGCCACTGCCATTTCCGACCCGTCGTAAAGACCGGTTGCTGTTGCAGGCAAAAGACTTTATTCACGACAATCTGGAACACAATTTGTCAATTGATGACATGAGTCAGGCCGCAAATATTTCCAAATATCATTTTATCCGCCTGTTCCGGGAACAATTTGGTATCACACCACATCAGTACATTCTCAACTGCCGGATTAATCAGATCCGGAGGGTGGTTGAATCCGGTGAGAAAATCACGGATATCGCATTCCGGTACGGCTTTTCTGATGTCAGTCATCTGAACCGAAAGTTTAAAAAGGTCTTTGGGATGACACCAAAGCAGTACCAGCGTCAGTTAATGTACCGGCGCTAAACTACGTCAGGCCGATGCTTTAACACCGTTTTCTCAACCCGGTTTTCTTCATTCAGAACCAATCTCACTCATTATTCTTTCAAAGAAGAAGGATTTCTCATGTCAGAAATATTGCTGTACGCCATCAGCATCATGTATTCACCGGGTCCGGTGAATTTACTCAGCCTCAATCAGGGGATGATGAAACAAACCAGAGCCTCACTCGGATTTTTCGCCGGTGTCGGCTGCGCAATGTTCCTTTGTCTCACCATTGCCGGATATGCAGGCGCCAGTATCATCCAACCTGAGTGGCTGTTTTTTATTTCGGTGCCCGGCTGTGTTTATATTGTTTATCTGGCCGTAAAAATATTTCGGGCATCCGCTGGTTTGTCTGAGAACTCAACCCCGGCACAATTACCCGGATTCATCGATGGTTTGATGATGCAGGCACTGAATCCCAAAGGGATTATTGCCGTCATCCCAATCACGACAATTCAGCTCCCGGCTGCCGGTATCAGTGGCTGGCACATTCTGATCTGGTCTGCGGGTCTGAGCGTGCTGGCTTTTGGCGCACCTTTCAGTTACGCCATCAGCGGCAGCTTACTTGGCCGTCGGATCAGGCAACCGGGACTGTTTAAAAGCTTTAACCGGTTACTCGCCGCAATGCTGATTATTGTTGCCCTGAAGTTAGGCTATTCGCAGGCGGTGCTGTTTTTCTGTCAGACATCAGGGTAATTAAAACGGCCTGAATAAATAGTAATGAAATACCCGGCTGGATTGTACAAATTGCAGATGAATCGAAAACAGGAAATGACAGGGCATATTCAGCCCTGGTTGCTTTTTAACCAACTGAAAGTGATCAACAGTTGAAAGCCACTGACTATGAAAATATCCCTTTTTAGCACAGTACTGCCACTGAAAATACGAACAAAATGCCTCAGAAATTTTCACTGAGAATCTGATAATGCCGTTCAATATGGACAGACACGGCTCCCCAGCGGGAAGATTTCATTCTGGCCTGATGAGCATCAAAAGCCGCCTGATCAACAAATACTTCATAAACATCAAACCGGCCAGGCTCTGACTCCGATTCAGTCACTTCAAATACAAGGCATCCCGGTTCCTGATGAGTCAGCCTTTGGTGGTGAACAAGTTCCTTCCGGACAACCTCAAGATCGGCCGGCGGAACAAGGATATACCCTTTTATACCCAAGCAACCTGAAGATGCAGGATTCAGGTTGTTTGGGTATAAGATAACTTCAGAACTCATGTCATGACTCCTGATAGGGCGAGAGATCAACACCTTCAACGTCACACACAGCTTTCACCACCGGAAGCTGGCTCATACGTTGTAAATAAGCTTTGATTGCCGGGAAGGTGAGCGGTGATTTTTCAACCGGTGTCGCCCACCCTGCCAGCATAAAAAAGAAATAATCACATGCGCTCAGCTGATCGCCCAGCAGGTATTGATTACCGGTCAGCTGATCATTGATCACTGCCAGCGCTTCTGCAATGCGTTCATCCTGCGCAGCGACTACCGCCGGAATTCCCTGCTCATCCGTTGTATGTCGTTGCGGGTAATAACGAACCATCAGTTCTGTTTGCAGGGTGTTATTCAGATAAGCCAGCCACTGGAAAAACAGCGGACGATTTGCTTCTCCGACAGCCGGAATCAAGCCCGATTCAGGATGAGATTCACACAAGTGAATACAGATGGCCGGACTTTCAAAAATCGCCTGCCCGTCAGCCACCAGTGCCGGAATCCGCCCGGCCGGATTGATCTTCAGATATTCCGGTGATTTATGCTCATTATTTTTTTTATCCAGCAGAATCAGCTCATAATTCAGATTCATGTGCCGAAGCAGAAAATGGGCAGCCATACTGGCCGTTTGCGGAGCGTAATAAAGCTGATACATATCAGTCCCTTTTTATCTGTTTGATATCAGTCTGACCGTCTTGCGTACTGAATTCAAGTAATGCAGAAAGCGCAGCATCCGCTTTTGCTGACTGAACAAAGATATGGTCGTGATAATACGCTGCAATCACATTAGCACTAATCCCTTCGGAAGCGAGTTTTGCTGAGACTGCAGCCGTTAAACCAACAGCTTCAAGGCTTGAATGCACGGTGAGTGTAATCTGTCGGAATGAACCCTCGAACGATAATCCGGCATCCTCAGCGATGGTTTTATTTAATACCAGGGTTAAACCTTCCGCCTCAATAAATGTGGCAATCGGATTCAGCCGGATATAATCGCTTAAATCACCGGGTACTGTACAAAAAACAAACTCAGCATCCAGCAATGCCGGGCGCATCGATCTGAGCAGTTCCTCTAATTCCGTAATACCTGACATAGAACAATTTCCATCTTGTTGAGTATCTTATACCCAAACAACCTGAAGATGCAGGTTGCTTGGGTATATAACTTATCATTAACAAATGAGGGCAATCAATAAATCCCGGCACCTGGCAGATTTGTCTTTATGCATATATATTTAAATAATCTGCAAGTGCATCCGCGTTTGATGCACATTATTGAATTTATATCTGTTGCACATCATTTAATTTCACAAAATAAATCATCTGAATCCGATTTCCTGAACGGCCTTCCCGTTCTTTCAAATTCACAGCTAATTTGTACAAACTGATTTGTTAATATTCACACGCAATTCATTTTTTATGAGTAAATTGCACATGTAACCAGTAGCAAAATGTATGCTACACAGCTGTTACATTGATTCAACCATAATTCTAATCATATAAGGACTCATACTGTGAATAACAACAACGTCAGGAACAGGCTGTTTTTCATCGCCGGAACAATGAGCACCCTCATGCTCAGCGGACAAATTTTCGCGGCTGATTATTGTACAGATAAACCGGTAGACGGCATCATTTACAAAATCGTCAATGCTGGTGCGAAGAAATTGATGGCTGCAGAATCAACCGCAAAAAAAGCCAATGTGGAATTACAACAGAATACCGGCAGTGACTCCCAACGGTTCAAACTGAATCAGCAAAGTAATGGTTACTGGGCTATTCAGGCGTCAAATACCGATTATGCTGCAACTGTAAAAGGCGGTTCCAAAAGCAATGGCGCTACAGTTCAGCAAAAACCATACAGCAGCTCATCCAGCCAGGAATGGCAACTGGTTCAGATAACATCCGGGACTTATAAAGGCACTTATAAAATCGTCAACGAAAAATCAGGCATGTCTCTGACTGTGGCCGGGTCAACTGAAGGTTCTGATATTTATCAGAACGAAGATGCCGGCGTTAGTTCTCAGCGCTGGTGGCTGGAGCCCGTCACAAGAACCTGTGGTTCTGACTCAGGTTCAAGTTCAGGTTCGGACTCAGGCAGCAGCTCATCCGTTGACATTTCAAGTTCAGCCGCTGCACCAACCGCTGATGCAGCGAAAAATGCGGGCGCAAACAGCGAACCGCAAACCAATGGCAAACCTTCGTTCATTAAGAGTGTCGACTCAGATGCAAAAGTGGTTTCAACGCTGGCAGGCTTACTTGATGCCATTGATGATGCCAGTGCTGGTGATGTAATTTATATCCGTGAAGGGACTTACTATTCATCAGATACAATCAAGATTAAAAACAGTGGCACGTCATCAAAAGCGATTGTGCTGAGTGCTTATCCGGGTGATGATCGTCCGGTATTCGATTTCTCTTCCATGTCTGAAAACAGCAGTAACCGCGGCTTCCAGGTCAGCGCAGACTACTGGCACATTTACGGCTTTGATATCAAGAAAGCCGGTGACAACGGTATGTATCTGACTGGTTCACACAACACAATTGAGTTCATGAAGTTCTATGAAAACTCAGATACCGGCCTGCAAATCGATAAAGGTGCTGCTTATAACTTCGTCAAAAACTCTGACTCTTACTACAACGCTGACTCGTCGCTGGAAAATGCTGATGGGTTTGCTGCGAAACTGAAAGTTGGAACAGGTAACTATTTCTACGGTTGCCGGGCATGGAACAACCTGGATGACGGTTTTGATGGTTACCTGCGTGACAATGGCTATACCGTAACAACCACCTGGGAATACTCCTGGATGATCCGTAATGGTTATCAGAAAAACGGCACCAAAGGTGTGGGTGATGGTAACGGCTTTAAAACCGGCGGCAGTGACGGAAAAGACTTAGCTCACAATGGTCTCTATATTAATACTATTTCTGCCGGAAATACCGCAGATGGTTATGACCAGAACAGTAACCGGGGCACAGTCACTATCTACAACGCAGTTGCTTATGACAACTCCCGTAACTTCGGTTTAGGCGATGGCAGTTCCCGTCAGCTGAAAAAACTCACCATCAAAAACAGTGTTTCACTGGACGGTGACAGCAGCGATAAATTTGGCGCAAGCTCAACCAGCATTAAAAATAACAGCTGGCAGAATAGCATCTCATTCTCTTCATCTGACTTCGAAAGTGTCGATGTTGATGACTTACTGGCCTCTCGTCAGAGCGATGGCAGCCTGCCAGTGGTTGAGTTCTTCCACCTGAAAAAAGGCAGCGACCTGATTGATGCCGGTACAGATGTTGGTCTGGACTACAACGGCAGCGCGCCTGATTTAGGTTCTTTTGAATCAAAATAAGACGATACGTTAACCATTCGTTATCTGTTCTGTCCGGGTATCGTTGATACCCGGATTTTTTATCTGAGGCTTCAGTTTAGTCAACCAGCTGAATTCCCAGCGCATCAAGTAAATTCAGCGCTTCATACCGGGAGAACTTCGCCCCTTTGACCCGGTTTTCCAGCACATCGATTGCATACCCCGTTGCACCGCTGAAATCGGTATCCTGCAAATCAGAACGTATGAATAAACTCCGGGTGAAATCACACCCACACATAGACGATTTTTTAAAATCGCCTTCCCGGAAATCAACATCGAGCAAACGGCATTCATCCAGAACCAACGCATTCAAAGTTAAGCCAAAGAAGGATGAATCATTTAACAGACAACGGATAAACTGTAATTCAAAGTCAGCATGAAATACCGGCCAGCTTGCTTTGGTCCAGTCCACACCCACTAGCTTACAATCCTGAAATGTGATGCCGAATAACCGGGTTTCAGAAAAATCTGACAGGCTCAGATTACAGTTTCTGAATTCGCAATTCAGGAATTTGCAGCGTTTAAAGGTCACTCCTGAAAAATCACAGTCTGAAAACTGACATTCTTCAAACTCAATGCCCCGGAAATCTGCTTCCGGCCATTCAACCCTGGTGAATGAAACATCAAGATACGCTCTGTCGTTTTCAAAATTATCCATAACTGCCCCGCTGCAACTGATGATGACATACCAATATACCCATTCCCTCCCGGCGGGAAAAGCGACGGGCTGACTTTCGTCATTTCCGGCCCGCCATCATCGCTGGTCTGTAATCCGGTCTGTAATAACGTGTAATAGTTTTTTTAGCAGACAAGGCATAAATTCAAAGTGTCGGGCGGGCAATCTCACAGGTAAAGACAGTCGGCCCTATTCATCAGCTCAGCGTCATAAAACAAGACCTGATCTTCATGAGGAGGAATGTATGGCACATACCGTTCTGATTGATAGTAATAAACTCAAACGGCTCAGAGAGCAGCGTGTTTTATCACAAGAGGGGTTAGAACAAGCCTGCCGGGAAACAAAAGGATGCAGTGTGTCCATCGCCACGATTAAGCGTGCCGAACGGGGCAGAACACTCAGCCAGAGAACCGCGGCCCGGCTTGCCCACTTTTTCTCTGTACCTGTCGACGATCTGATTATTCATGAAACTTCAAGAACCGGCGACCTGCCAACAGATGAAACCCGGAAAAGTATCGTTCTCTGGTTTCAGGCATCCGCAAAACCATTACTGACAAAAGTTGCGCAGAAAGCCTCCCGGTTTGAGCCGTATATGTATCAGCGCACAGAAAAAACGCTTATCCTGGCTTTTCCCTGCTCATGCCCGGAAGCCAGGCTGTTCCAGCTTCAGCGGACCTTAAAGCAAATCTGTCAGCCGTCAGAAGAACATCGTGCACTGATCACCACCGGAATGCTGGTCAAATCCAGCCCATTACAATGGCGGATGACAGCGCAGTGCGTGGAACATCTCACCCGGTTGACCGGCAATATTCCGGACGGCACCATTGCCGTTCACCGGACCAAACCGTAAGACGTCCTTTTGCTGAACAAAGACAATACTTATCAGGCGATATGCATTTAAAACGAATAACTATAGTTCAGATACCAGTTGCCTTTTGTATCCGGGTACAGAGCTAAGTCACCATCAAATGCAGGGAAAAGAATAGTTGTCGCATAAAACGTGGCATAAATGGCATGAATCGCAACAAAGTTACGGATAAAAATATCCTCTTCATCCAAATCGTCCCGATCGGCCATCTTGAAGTTATAATCGCTGAGAGCAAAAAGAGAAGCACTCCAGAGAATGCCTTCAGGTAAAGCCGTCAAAGCGCCAACGCCGCCACTCAGTGTAAACCAGCCAAATCCGGTCGGGTTTGTCGCTCCCCAATATGAGAACCCGGCAGCCATGATCTCCATCGCGGCAATACCTTCCAGAGTACCACCGGAGCCCCAGCCCCAGTAATTCACCGGACCTGAAACCGGGCGTTCTTTTTTTAAGACGACCTCATTAACGAAATCAGACTGATAATGGTATCCGCCAGTGTCTGACGTATTATCATTCATCACTGAGAAATGACTAAAATCTAATGCTGTTTCGCTGAATGCACTTGCTTTACAGCTCAAAAAAATAAGAAGTAACACAAACTTTTTCATTAATATTTCCTTTTTTAGAGAAAATACTCTGATTCTCTGGCAGCAAAAGAAAATATAAATAAAATTGAGAATCCGATCGTAATTGAATAAAAAAAACAGACTCCGTTCAATATAATATACCCAAACAACCTGAAGATGCAGGGTTCAGGTTGCCTGGGTATACATCAATGACAAGAGGCGCACTTGAGGCGCCTCTTGTCTGTCATGCTAAACCTTATTATTACCGATAGCCCATTGAGCTGATTTCAACATCCGGATCCGGTTCATGCGTGATTCGGTTACGTAAATCCCGGCGGATAACTTCAATTGACCAGAACCAAATCAAATGGCCGACAATTTCAGACACATGCTCATACCAGGGAAGGCTGAACAGAGAAGGTGTCAGTCCCATCAATGGAAATGAAATCATATGGACAAAAAGCTGTGCCAGCGCGCCGGCAAGTAACCCCTGCCATAATTTAAATTTAGGAAATCTCTCCGTCACCACACAATATCCGACGGCAAACACCAGCGAGAAAATAATATGCGTGACACCAACCCAGTTAAACACATGACCGGCAAAGGTATATACAGCCTGGTTAGGATCCGCAACGCCAAGCCAGTCACGTAAAAAAACATAGGGTGGGTTCAGAAAGTTTCTTGAGCAGTCAATTTGATCAGCCGCTCTGATTAATGCCTCAGGAGGACAGGCAGCCTGAAATATATCAGCCGGGCTCCGGGGCGGAAGCGGATGTTCAGCACCCCACTTCACAAATGCAGACACAATACCGGCAATTACACCAATAAAAGCCGCAACGCCATAACGCCGGCGTGATGGATCGGTTTGGATAAAAAAGTTCATAATGTTCCCGTTAAAAAATGTTGTAAAACAAAAGGTAAGGATAACATATTGAAGCACATAAAATACGGGTACAGATCAACTCAAATGCATTTAAAATCATAACTTTGGTGAATCATTTGCACGATTTGGCACCATAAGTCAGGAAGCATAAAACGTTTCAGGACGCTATTCCAAAACCAAATTCAACCGGAAACTGAAGAGAAACCGCTTATTTCAGAATTTACCCGGATCGGATCAATTCTGCCGGAATAGATTCGCAGACGAAATATTCGTCATATCATTCTTTTATATTCCCAAGCAACATGAAGATGCAATATATCGTCATTTATTAAGTTTTAGTTTTCTGATAGTTAATCGTCGTTTAGACTGAATCCATTGAAAATATATCAGGGTCCGTCCGGGAAAGGCTTAAGTTTTTATGAATTCAGAAATGCTGGCAAATTATTTAAATAAAATCGGGATGAAGAGCCATATAGAGCCTGCGCTTGATTCCCTGAAAAAAATTCATCAATTACAGCACAGCAGAATACCATTCGAAAATTTTGATGTGATCAATGGCACAACGCCATTTTTGTCCGAAGCAGCGCTCTATCAAAAACTGGTTATTCAGGAAAGAGGCGGTTATTGCTTTGAATTAAATGGTCTGTTGTCCCATATATTAAAGTTTGTCGGATTTGATGTCAGGCCATTACTGGGCCGGGTTCATCTGGAAGAAAAACCATCGGGTCGCGGGCATTTTATCAATCTGGTCACCCTCGGAGGCAGGCCGTGGATTGTTGATGCCGGGTTTGGTGCAAATACTCCACGGGCGCCTCTTCCGGTTATCTTTAATCAGGAAATATCAACCGACATTCAAACATTTCGTTTCATTAAAGATGAGTGCTTTGGCATTATCCTTCAGGAGCAAAGCAATCCGGGCTGGAGGAATTTATACAGTCTGGACATGGGTCATGTGTGTGAAGGCGATATCGCTTATGGCAATCACTTTACCTCAACCAGCGCAGACTCTGTCTTTGTCTCGACATGTGTTGCTTCACTCAGGACAGATGAAGGCCTTATCACGCTGCTAAACAATCAGTTAAAAATCAAACGCCCTGGAAGTACCCGGGAAATCATTCTTGAAAGTGAGCAATCTTATTTTTCAGCTTTAAAAACATATTTCGGAATTGAGCTGAATATCCCTTATCAGGAAATTACAAAGCATTTTTAAATCACCGTTTACTGTTGTTATGATTTATTTGGGTGACCGGGAATTATCGGGACAGGGTTACCGGGACAGGCGCATCAAAGATAAATTACCGGGACTTTTATTCCTCCGATAGGTACGATTATCATGACTGAGTTTTGGGTCAGATATACCTACTGATTTTCAACCCAGAATGACCATGTCTACAAATCAGTGCCTTGTCTCAGAGCCTGACAAATCTCACGGAAACCTGCATTTTCAGGTTGTTTGGGTATATAAAAATAAAATGCCATGATCTGAGAGTTGTTATCACATATTTTGATTTTCTCATCAGAGAATGAATCCGCAGACCTGAGTCATAAAATAAATTGAACAAGGAATAAATGATGATCATTATCAATGCCAGTTTAAGAGGAAAGGATGGTTATTACACGATTGTGTGTGATAACGGCAAATTTAAATCAATTGTTCCGCAACAGGACAGGATTGAAAATCCGCATGCAGATATCGATGCGGGAGGAAACCTGCTGTGTCCTCCCTTTGTTGAACCTCACATTCATTTAGACGCAGTCCTGACCGCGGGTGAACCCCGCTGGAATATGAGTGGAACACTGTTTGAGGGAATAGAATGCTGGGCCGAAAGAAAGCCGATGCTAACTCATGATGATGTTCAGCAACGGGTTTTGAAAACAGTAGAGCTGTTATCAGAAAATGGCATTCAGCATATCAGAACGCATATCGACACGACCGATCCTGATTTGGTTGCATTGAAAGCAATCAATGACTTGAGACCCAAACTCTCCCCCTACATTGATCTGCAAATTGTGGCGTTCCCTCAGGAAGGGATTTTATCCTTTCCGGAAGGAAAGAAACTCATGGAAAAAACACTGGATTATGGCGTTGATGTCATCGGCGGCATTCCTCATTTTGAATACACCAGAGAGTATGGCGTTCAATCTGTGGTGTGGGTGATGGAACTGGCTGAGAAACACCATAAGCTGGTGGACATCCATTGTGATGAAATCGATGATGAAGCCTCCCGCTTTCTTGAAGTACTGGCAACTGTTGCTCTGGAAAAAGGAATGGGGGAACGTGTCACGGCAAGCCATACGACTGCAATGCACTCTTATAATAATGCTTACTGTCATAAACTGTTTCGCCTGCTGAAGCAGTCGAAAATCAATTTTATTTCATGTCCGACTGAGAGTATTCATCTTCAGGGGCGGTTTGACGCCTACCCAAAACGCCGTGGTATTACCCGGGTAAAAGAAATCCGGGCAGCAGGCATGAACATTTGCTTTGCGCAGGATTCGATTCAGGATCCCTGGTATTCACTGGGTAACGGTAAACTGCTGCGCGTATTAGATTCGGGCCTGCATTCATGCCACATGATGGGATATGAGGATTTATCAACCGCACTGGATCTCATTACAGACAATAGCGCTAAAGCTTTAAATATTGCAGCGCGCTATGGCATCGAGGTGGGTAAACCGGCTAACTTTATCGTCATCGAAGGTAAGAATGATATAGAAGTCATTCAAAAACAGGGAGAGGTATTGTATTCCGTCCGGCAGGGCAAAATCCTGCTCTCACGCCAGCCGGCCGTCATCTCAGAACGCGTCCGGCTCACACAATAAGTCACCGCTGAGTATTCAGCAATATTGTACAGAACAGCCGGAAAGTTTGACCTCTGGCTTGCTTAATGAAAATCACTGATGATTGTCCGGTCCTTTTGGCGGTTTACAAAAGTATCTGAGAGCACAAATTATCCGGGGACAAAAAGTATCCGGGGACAGACACTTCTGAAAAGATTTAAAAGAAACATTTAAATGTGCCTGTCCCTGTAATTTCTGTAATTTCCCTCAATAGATTTTGTTCCACTTCAAGATGATAATCAGCCTGCCTTTGTATTAAACATGACACATATTGAGGCTACAATCATTTTCCCTAACATGGCACTCAATTACAGCGAGTCAAAGGAAATGATGAAGCAAACGCAACTCAACTTGCCAAAGTTTTTGGCAATCATATTAGTATTTATATTTACTTTTCAGGCAGATGCAACAGAGAAACTTCCCGCGCTTGGAGCGGATATCCAAAACACATCAGTATCCGGGTTGTCTTCCGGCGGATATATGGCAGGGCAATTTTTCATGGCACATTCTGCGATGATGAAAGGTGTCGGAATTGTTGGCGCAGGGCCTTACCTCTGCTCAGGTTCATGGCCGCTCCCTTATGAAATTGCGTCAGTTACAACATGTAAAAATCCCCGGTATTCATTCTGGGAACCCAATACGCCTCATTTGATTGCAACCACCAGACAACTCTCAGCCAGTGGGAAAATCGACGATATTCAGCATCTGAAAACAGCGCATTATTATATTTTTGGCGGCCTCAATGACCAAACGGTGACACAAAGAGTCGTCGATCAGAATATCTCTTTCTTTCAGTCTCTTGGTGTCAGTGAACGTGCTATATGGTACGACGATAATGTCAATGCCGGACATGCTTTTATTACCGATAATCCGCAAGATAGTGCATGTTCAGTGACCCGGTCGCCCTACATCAACAACTGTGGATTTTCGCAAGCCGGACGCATTTTATCTCAGATCTACCCTGATTTTACGGCAAGCGAAACAAATCCTGCGGCAACACCGGAGGCCTTTGATCAATCCGAATTTATTCAGGAACCTTTTACCAGTATGGATGAAACGGGCTATGTTTATATTCCGCCGCAATGTAAATCCGGAACCACCTGTGCGGTTCATGTCATCTTCCATGGCTGCCGGCAAGGTGCCACAGTGATTGGCGATAAATTCTATACGGGTACGGGGTATAACCAATATGCAGATGCGAATCACCTGATTTTGTTGTATCCGCAGGTTCATCGCTCTGCCAGCCTGACCGCAACTGAACCTGAAAACCCCAAAGGATGCTGGGATTACTGGGGATACTCAGAACCTCAGAACCCATTCGGAGATTTTTATACCAAAGATGCCCCACAAATCCGGGCGGTGTATCGAATGATTCAGCGTTTAACCAGTCCTGGACATTGATTCTGAAAACATGATTCTGAAAGCGTCTGTCTCTGGATTTACCGGGACTGGATTTACCGGGACTGGATTTATCGGGACTGACGCTTTAAATACTGAACTTAAACGTTTGTCCTTATTTGTTTGCTTTTTGCCGGATATCCTCAGGCTGAGATAGTACTTGGGTATAAACGGGAACCGGCAGATTATGTGCCTTTAAGAAGCTTAACTTATCCCAATACCCTCGCTGGAAAGTAATAAGCCCTGCTTCAAATTTGAAGAATCCACATCCGCGCAGACCCATAGGATCTTTCCATTCCAGAATAGCCCAGTCGCCATCCTGAAAGATATTTTCTACGATACAAACCATTTCGGCTGCTGCAAATTCATCGACAAACATCTTCTTAATCGCTGCCTTACCCATAACGGGTTCATTAGCGACCTGATGATTCACTGCATCATCAGAATAAAAAGTGGCGATTTTCTCAGCATCGCCCTGATTAAAGGCTTCTACCCATAATTTAATGATGTCTTTCGGTTCCATAACGATTCACCCATTTATACAGTTGCCTGTCCCTATTCATTCTTCTTTGCCTGTAAAAACGAACACTACTTCTTATTTCACCTTCTGTATAGCGGCATCTTGTTGTGATAGCAGAACAGAATCAAATCATCTTCCGGTATTCAGCTCACCCGGCGATAAGGTTATAATTTCTCAAAAGCACACCACATCCAGAGGCAAGCACAATGATCGTGTCATCGGCAAGCATTAACCAAACCCCGCGGGACTGGGAAGGCAATATCTCCCGCATTCAGTCTGTCATTGATCATTGTGCAGCAGCCGGTGCAACGCTGATTGTGACTCCGGAGCTCAGTATTTCCGGTTACGGTTGTGAAGATTATTTTTATCAGGAAAAACTGACGGATACTGCATTACAAGCCCTTTCCTGTCTCAGGATTCCTGAGGGCGTGCTGGTCACCGTGGGTTTACCTGTGCTCTTTTGCAATCGCTTATATAACGCCGTGGCACTGCTGCAAAACAATGATGATGGCCGGATCATTCAGGGGATGGCGTTTAAGAAGCAACTGGCAATGAATGGCATTCATTATGAAGCACGCTGGTTCTCAAAATGGGAGTCCGGTTCCGTCGTTGAAACCGACCAGATCACCGGCTATCCCATTGCCATCGGCGACCCGGTCTTCGACTATTGCGGCTACCGGATTGGGTTTGAAACCTGTGAAGAATCATGGGTGCCAAACCGCTCTGCCCGCGCCTTATTTGAGCGGGGTGTCGACATCATTATTAACGCTTCGGCCAGCCACTTTGCCATTGGCAAGTTTGAGGCACGCAAGCAGCTTGTGATTGACGGCAGCCGGACATTTGGTGCGGCTTACATTTACTCGAACCTGAATGGTTGTGAAGCCGGGCGGGCAGTTTACGATGGTGGCTGCCTGATCGCTTCCGGCGGCGATATTGTCGCACAGGGAGAACGGCTGCACTTTACTGACTCTGCCGTGATCTTCGCTGCCATTGATGCCCATGATAACCGGTTAGTCCACCAGATGAATTCGCAAACCGCAGAATACAGCCATATACAAACAGATACGATCCATCTGCAACCAGCTCATTTATCACAGCAAACAGATAAAACAGCCCCGGCTCAAATTCACCACTGGGAAAATTCGGAGCACCTGCAACATGAAGAGGCGGTTCGGGCCGTGGCGCTTGGTTTGCGGGACTGGTCAAAAAAGACTTGTACCAATGGTTTTGCACTCAGCCTCAGCGGCGGTGCAGACAGCGCGCTGGTCGCCGCTGCAACGCATCTTTCAGTTTACTTGGAGCTGGCCGAATATAAGCAGAAAAGCTTAAAACTTTCCCGACACTTAACACAGTTTCTCCCCGCGTCATCCGAAGAAAAGGAAACGTCACCGGGTGACATCCCGGCCCTGACAAAACAGATCATGCAGCGCTACATGCTGACGCTGTATCAGGGTACCCGAAACAGCAGTGAGACAACGCTGAATGCCGCTCAGTCGGTCGCTACCGGCACCGGTGCTGCGTTTGATGACTGGGATATCGACCCGCTGATCGCAAATTACCGGGCTTTGTCTGAAAAAACCATCGGCCGCCCTTTAACCTGGGAACAGGATGATATTCCGCTTCAGAATATTCAGGCGCGGGTACGCGCGCCGGGTATCTGGATGCTGGCAAATATTGAGAATAAGCTATTGCTGACGACATCGAACATGTCTGAAGGTGCAGTCGGTTATGTCACTATGGACGGCGATTCATCGGGTGTGCTGGCCCCCATCTCAGGGATTACCAAAGGCCGTATTCTGAACATACTTCGCTGGCTGAACAGCGATGGCATTCTGGTGAATGACACTCACTACCGGTTAACCTGTTTGCAACCGGTCGTTGATCAGCGCCCGACGGCAGAACTGCGGCCTGAACAGCAAAATGATGAAGATGACCTGATGCCTTTTGAGATTCTTGACCGGATTGTCGAATTGTTTATGGTGAAACGCAAATGCCAGCAAACGATTTTAGCGATCTTAACCGGAGAATTCCCTCAATACAGCCATCCCCAGATGAATCAATATGTGGACTTATTTTTCCGTCTGTTCAAACGCAATCAGTGGAAAAGAGAACGTCAGGCCCCCGGATTCCACATTGAAGTCAATTCCCTGGACCCGAAAACATACGGGCGGTTTTCTTTATTCACCGGGTAACGTTGAGTTCACCGTAAAGCTTACCGAGCTTACCGGGACAGACGCCAAAGACCGGGCCTAATTTAACCGCCTGTCCTTGCAAAGATGTCTGCGGCCACAAACGGTAACTGTCTCTTTTCGCCTGTCCCTTTTCTGGTTCAAACGACCCGCCAGCCGTTATTTTTAAGACACTTGTCATTCTTTTCCGTCCCGCCCGTTTAAAAACTGCGGTAAGTCATCAGTTATTTCATACCAGTCGGCAGAATATTGTGTAAATATGTGCGCATCAGGTCTTTGAGGGATTGGCGTGTCCAGTGTCCCTAAAGAAAACTCAACAAACCTGCCACTGTCATTGGAAGGAACAAAGACCAGACTTGAACCGCAGACACTGCAAAACAGCCGCTTTGTACCGTTGGTTCCTTCATAGACACGAATGAGTTCTTCACCACATAGCCATTGAAAATTTTCTTTTTTGGCCTCACCAAACGTTGCAAAAGCAGCCCCATGAAATTTTCTGCACATAGAACAATGGCAATGCGCCATTCTGTCTTCGATTTTGGATACAGCGTATTGAATGCCCCCGCAAAGGCAAGCACCTTGATATTGATTTTTTTCTTCAGTTTCACACATCCGTTTTCACCCCGACTGTCCCTGTTAATTTCTATCGATTAAATATCATATTCACGCTCCACTTTCGCAATCCGTGTTTTAAAAGCAGAGTTCCACTTCTCATGCCCCGGTTTTTGCGCTTCTTGATGTTCAAGGCTGGCTTTCCAGCGCCGGACAGATTCAAGATTATTCCAGTACGAGACGGTAATGCCCACACCATCTCTTGCTGTTTCACTGGCCTGTCTGTATCCGGGGCATCATATCAAACGAAGACTGCGGGAATGATGGGCTTCAGTTATCAGTTACCGCTCACACACTTGTGATAGAAGATTTTATCCACACCTTTGACCAGATAATCTTTGTAACGCCCGATTTCATGGAAACCGCATAATTCATAAAATCCGGGGGCCTGAAATGTATAGGTATCAACGGCGATATTCGGAATACCTCTTTGCCGGGCTTCATTTTCGACCCGTTGAATGAGCTGACTGCCAATCCCCTGATTTCTCAGTGCATCCGAAAGCCACAAAAATCTGATTTGAATGGATGTGATATAAATAAACCCGGTCAGACCGCCAATCACTTTTCCTGATTCATCTTTGACAAATAAGCCGAAAGACTGGTCTTCAATTTCAGGGACATATGTCTGGTTAAACTCCCCTAAACCGTGATAAATGCTTTCAATCTCTTCTGATTGAGGTGATAGCGTAAAGTCGATTTTCAATTTGGACTCCGTGTTTTTTACTGCCGGGAAAAGCGTCAATTTTATCTCTGGGAATACTGCGAAGTAAGCAGAAAAATAAAAAATAAAGGACAGACGCGATTATCTTAATCTGAAATTTGAATACAGGCCTTCATGATGAAATAACCACACCTCTTTCGTCACAGGATTAAAAATCAACAAATCACCATTAAAAAGGCATTCACCTGAATATGACAAATGCTGTGAAGCAAAACAGACCATATCATCTGAAGCAACTTTATACGGAAAATGTTTATATGATGATTCCGCCAGTATGTATAAGTCTCCGGAAAAGTCACTACCTGAAGGAAGGTTTTCCAGTATATGAATATCTGCCAAGCTTTCCCAATCATGAAGTGGGATCCATTCGCATGAAATATTGTTTTCAAATGTAAAATTTATAACACTTTCTACAGAGTCACACTTTATCCCAAATAACAAAATACAGGCTTGATGGAATTGATGCCACGTTGTCGCAAATGCAGAAATCACTCACCATATCCCCTCATCTTTCCCAGGATAAAAATACATCGATCTGCTGCTGAATCTGACCGATATCTTTCGACTGAAATGACTGAAGGGGATGATCAAAATCATAACTCACTTGTTTTTCTAACCGGTAAACAACCGACTGACTTGCTATTCGTTTCGTGATGGACTGTTGAACATGAGAGTCAAATTCTGCTTCATCCACATGAGCCTGCAACAAAAGAAGATGATATGAACCTTCAGGGTCAGAGTCAGGATACCAGCCTAAATCAATCGCTAACATGCGTCCCTGATTCGTCATATAAAGCATGTCCTCATAAAATGGATAATCAAGAAAACCGTCTTCGGGTATTTGTTCTTCGGCACGAATATCATAAAAATGGTTCCATTTGACTTCCCACCCTTCCGGGATTCTTAAAGGAACCAACACCATACATTGTTCCATACGATTACTCATTCCCTCATCAGTCAAAAGCATCTTCCTCATTAACCAGTGCGTCGACAAAATCATCAAAAGAATGGCAGATCAGTCTTTTATTATTTGCCATATTGAATTGAGGATCGACATCCTCATGCCATGTGTCTGTTGCATAAAAGTAGATCTGACCATTTTTGTCAATACAGATAAAATTTCCGCCCCAATCTGTTGGAAATGGTAATAGCTCTCCGGGCAGGAAATTTTTCTTGATTCCCTGCCTGTAAATATCTTCAATTGTATTTTCTGTTTGGTATGGATACTTCATCCTCAAAATATCAGCGATACAAACCGGTTCATAATTATCAGTGCAGGGGAAATAATCCGGTTCAGGAACACCTCCATTCTGCCGCAGGTAAAAACCTCTGAACGCCTCTGGCAATTCAAAATTAATCAACGCTTCGATTTCATTGATATCAGCCTGACAGATCTTATTCCCGCTGTTTTTCAGTTGAATATTCATCATGTTTAATTCAGTCTTCAATTATCATCACTCACTGTAAATGAATCATAACAGCTTGCTGTGCCTGTCCCCGGTATTTTCGTATAATTATTCCATACCCGAACGATCAATTGCAGGAATACCGGGCATCTGAGGAATGATTGTGGACATTATCAAATTCGAAGCACCAGCCCGTGAAAAGCTACTGAAATTTCAGGATGAAAATAAAATAGAGAGGATTCCGCTTTGCGAATACAGCTCAAAAAAAGGGACAACCTGTATAGAACCAAGATAATAACTACCTAACGTCAAGATAATTCAATAAGGATTCGGGAATAAATGGGAAAGCTGCGGATTAGGTGGGCGACTTTTTGAGATGATTGTCCCACCTTAACAGAGTATAGAAATTTGATGAATTTGATCGAAATTTTCGAGCTAGAGAAACATTATACCAATAGACTCAAGCACTACTCTGTCCCTTTAAAATAAATAGTCAGTCTTTTGTTACCTTTGACGTACTTTTTAATTGATTTAATTCCAGCTCCAATGCTTCGGCCTTAGACTTTTCATCTAAATATCTTTGGAAGATCTTATCAACGTTTCTTTCCTCGTCAGGGAATTCAGCTTTCAGGCTTGCAGAATGACCAGCGATAGGGATACGCAGTTCAAATTCATGTACTGATTGCCCCTGTTCCTGTTTTTCGGCATCTTCTTCCAAAGCATAAAAATAGCTCTCCATTTTTTCTGGTGTGGATGTAAAAGGATTTTCACTGGGGAAAGTATTAATCATTTCCTCAATCAAGCGAACAATGTCGCGATATGTAGCTCCGACCCTAAATGAGCCTCCAGAAACAAATGAATAACCCTTTGCCCATCCCCAAGAACGAACTAAATGAGTTGTTATTTCACGCTTAGGACGTTCAAACAAGAGATCTTCAGCACTTAAACCAATGTTATCAAAAAGCTCAAGCATCTTACTAAAAACTTCCAATGAAGGGGATAATTCTCCGCGCTCATACCTACTTAATGTGTCTCGGGAAATTCCCAGTTGACTCGCCATCATATTTTGGTTTAGACCCAGATCCTTTCTGGCTATTTTCAATTTCTCTCCGAAATTAGACTTAAACGATGCATTTTTCGTTGACATTGTAGATAATCCGCCTATTATTTGTGATTAATTAGTCGTATTAGTCTAATGCAATAAATCAGGAGGTAAAAGTGAAAAGTTTCAAAGAACCTGTAACTCATGAGGAATTTAGTCGCATAAGGGCGGGGTTTATCGCACAAGGAGCTTCATTCTCAGGATGGTGCAAGTTGCATCAGGTTACTCCTTCAAATGCAAAGGCTGCACTTGTTGGTTCATGGAATGGCCCAAAAGCTAAAGAGCTTAGGACAAAGATCATTGCTGCATCAGGCATCGATCAACTCGACTGAGGATGTGTAATGGAAACTAGTAAATCACAAATAGCGTATGAGCGAATAAAGGACATTCTTTCCACACTGAGTACCTTTGAAATCATTGGGGTTGTAGGGGCATTAAATAGTTCTATTTCAAAAGGACATTGGATAAAAGTCACCTTATTTGACAAAAAGAAATTAGGTTCAAAAATCCTACAAAACAATGAATTACATGATTTCATTTTATCGATGGATCTATTTCAAATAACCCAAAAAGATGTTCGTTTAGCTTGTATTAAACAATTTGGAGTAGATAAAGTGCCATGTCGTTCATCTTTCAGCCGGGCATGGAAAACGCTTCTATTGGAAAAACAAAGTAGAGGTGAACATGAGGAAAAATGACCAATCCATTTCATCATACAACCTCAAACCAACCCGGTTCACTCTCGATATTCTGGAGTTACTTGTGAATCAGGGCATTGAAGGAATGAATCTGAAGGACATTGCCGAATACTTTTCCTTACCTCGTTCAACAGTTCACCGATACCTTACAACACTTACCGAATCAGGCTGGGTGGAATCCTCTGGTTCAGTAAAGGCAAAGATTTGGAAACCTTCTAACCACTTCATCAAATTGGCGTTCAGCTACAGAAATGCTGTTCGGGAACAAATAGAAACCGTGAAAGCAGAATACAAAGATTTAACTGGTGAGGACTTACAAGATGTCTGATGATTTAAAAAATCTTGAACAGGCAAAACAAAGAATTAGTGATGCCTTGGAAATAAATGCAGCTGAAGCGCTATCAATCTCTCAATCTGAGGGAAAGAAGATTGAAGAAGCTGTAGATTTTGGTGCTCTGCTTGGTCGTGCTCAGATGGCTGACAGACTATCAAAAATTACCGACGCCGTAAGTCTAAGTGTATTAAAAGAAATCAAAGAATCCAAGAAATACAAGGCGTTGAAAGGCATTACCTTTACAAAAAGCTCGACTGTCGGCAGTAATTTGGTTGTTCTAAAAGGGACGTGGGAAGAGTTTTGTGAAATCTATGGTAGTTCTAAGTCGACGATAGATGAGCGTTTAAAAAATCTGGATGTTTTTGGAGAGCAGGCACTGGAATCAATGAGTGCAATTGGCATGACAACAAGAGATTTTCGTCGCCTGCGTAAGCTCCCCCAAGAAGACTTAACTGCCATTGTAGAAGGTGAGACGGTCAAAATTTCAGACCGGGATGAAGCTCTGGAAATAATTGAAGAGCTGTCTGCAAAATACCGACTCGAAAAGCAGTCTCTTCAGAATGAAGTCACAAACTTAAAACATGAGAAGCAGTCTCATGAGCGTTTGCTGGCGGACAAAGACAAAAAGATAAATGACTTATCCAAAAAACTGGATGTCCAGTTAACTCCGGCACAGAAGCGCCAGAATGAAGAAGCGCTTAACGGTCAACTGCTTGAACAGTTAAATGTTGCTACGCTGGCTGTAGACAGTGGTTTTGCCCGTCTTTTTGATGCTATCCAGACTATTCAGGACAACAAACACCCGACAGATATCGATCAGGCTTGTGAAGATGTCCTGTTTCGAGTTCTTGAACGCTTTCTTAGCTTGTCCGCTGATATGGGGATGTCTGCTCATGTCATGGAACATCTGGAGCAATGGCACACTGAAAATGCCCTGCTATTTCAGAATGAGGGTTAAGCTGCCATGAATGCACTTGAAATGGAACGCGCACAATACCTCAAAAACCTCATGGAAGAACTGGATCAAGCTGGCCGTGGTAACAAAGGCTGCATAATCCAGCGTGCAGCGGAACATCTCTGTTGTTCAAGAAACAAACTGTATCAAGAGCTTGCTGCACTGGGATGGAATTCCGGACGGAAAAAACGCAATGACAGCGGTGAACTGGCATTAACCCGTGCAGAGACAGAACTGCTGGCTAATTTGATGCGTCAGAGTGAACGGGAAAGTGGAAAACGATTAATGACAATCAGGGATGCAACGGACATTGCATTAGCAAACGGCCAGTTATCACATGATGTCTCTGAATCAACGGTTTTGCGGGCATTCAGGAGATTCCGCCTGCATCCTAATCAACTGAACCGGATGGAAACTACAACCAGTCAGCGTTCCCTGCATCCGAATCATGCATGGCAGTTTGATGTTTCGATCTGTGTTCTGTATTACCTGCGCGGCGGTAAAGGGCTTCGGGTCATGTCAGCAGACGAATTCTATAAGAATAAGCCAAAAAATTTGGAACGGATTGTGAATGAGCGGGTATTGCGCTATCTGGCAACTGATCATTACAGCGGAGCCTTTTTCCTGCGCTACTACGTTGCGCCGGGTGAGAATACCGAAACCATTACCCGGTTTCTGTTTGAAGCATTCTGTGAACGCGATACTGGTGAACTAATGTATGGTGTTCCCCGGTTGCTGATTTGGGATGCAGGTTCTGCCAATATTGCACACCAAACCCGCCATATGCTTGACATGCTGGAAGTCCGGCACATCGCACATACTCCCGGCAGGCCTTGGGCAAAGGGACAGGTGGAATCAACCCATAATCTGGTTGAACGCCGATTTGAAAGCCGTCTGGCTTTTACCGTAATTAGTTCAGCTGAAGAGCTGAACCAATATGCCATTCAATGGTCAGTCGGATTTCAGTCCCTGCGAGCTCATACACGCCATAAAAGCAGTCGTTACGGTTTATGGCAGACAATACGACCGGAGCAGCTGCGACTGATTCAGGATATTGAATTGGTTAAGAGTATGATGCAACAAACAAAACCGGCAGTCAGAAAAGTCCGCTCTCATGAGCTCAGTATCAGTTTTGCACCGAAAGGATATGCATCACTTGATTACTCACTGGCTCACATCCCTCATATCATGGCCGGTGACGAAGTGGAAGTTTTTGCTAATCCTTACCGCTCTCCGGCAATCCGGGTGATCAGCACGGATGAAAACGGACAGAAGCAAACCTATGAAGCTTGTCCAGTAGAGCGGGATGCTGCTGGATTCAATCTGATGGCTCCGGTGATTGGTGAGCAGCATAAATCAGTACGGGAAACCCAATCAGATATCAGCCGGAAACGGCTTGACACAGCGGCATGGGGAACAGACAACCCGAGAGAAATTAAAAAAATCCGTAAAGGTCAGGTGCCTGCATTTAACGGCCAGATTAACCCGATGGCTGACATAGAACAACAATCTCTGCCATCGTTTATGCCTCGCCGGGGAACATCTGTAAAAGTTGATGCATTGGTTATGACAGAGCAGAAAACCTCATTCATCGGTGCCTTAAAGCGGGTTAAAACAGCCTTGAATCCGGCTGAAGAAGAATTTACAGCTTTAAAGGCATTGTTAAAACAGCGCTATCCAGATGGTGCAACCGAAAGCGAATTACAGGTATTTATTCAACGATGGAGGCAGAACGGCGATGAGCACACTCAAAGCGCAGTTAAATAAAACCGGAAGCAGTGTACTGGCTTTGGCTGAACATCTGGGTATGAGTTACAGCACGGTAAGTAAAGCAGTGCGTCTGAATAAGCCGCCCAAACGACGGGCAGAGGAATTTAAAAAGCAGGTGAATATATTTTTTAAACTACATGGGGTTGATGGGGTAGACAGCTGGTCAGAGGCCGCCACCACTGACCAGCCAGATCCCCAGACTGAAATGAATCAGGATATTGAGCTGGAGAATCATATGCTAACACAGGAAGCCATCAGGCACTTCAAATTATTTCGTAACCCGTTTATCAACGATATCCGCAGTATACGCGATATTTATCTTAATGAAGACTGTCGCTATGTTCTGGCAGCGATGAAGGATGTTTCACGGAATCAGGGGATTTTGGCTGTTGTGGGTGATTCAGGGGCTGGTAAAAGTGTGTTGCGCCGTCTGTTGCTCGATGAACTCCACAATGACGGAGATATCTCGGTCATTCAGCCTAAGATTATTGACAAAACCCGAGCTACTGCCGCCGGTATTTGCGATGCAATTATCAGTGATATCAGCAGTGAAACCCCGAAAAGAAGTATGGAAGCTAAAGCGAGACAGGTTGAGCGCCTTTTAATGACAGCATTCAAAGGTGGACAGCGACATGTTCTGATTATTGAAGAGGCACATGATCTGACAATTCCGGTGATGAAATATCTGAAACGTTTCTGGGAGCTGGAAGATGGTTTCTCTAAGTTACTGGGGATTCTCCTGATTGGACAAACTGAACTTTTTCACCGTCTGGACGAGCGTCGCCACTACGAACTCCGCGAGTTTATCCGTCGCTGTATGGTGATCGAAGTCCCCCCTCTGGATCATGATATTGAAGCCTACCTCAAACATAAATTTGAGTGTGCTGGTTGTGAGTACAGCCGGATTATGGATAACGACGGAGCACCGGCATTGAGAGAACGCCTGCAAACCCGGCGCAATCAGTCCGGTAGTCTGGTTTACCCTCAGGTCATTAACAACCTGATCACCAGGGCTATGAACCTGTGTGCTTCGCTGGGTGAAGATAAGGTAAACAAAGATATTATTAAGGAGCTGTAATTATGAATACACCAGAGATAGATCGTAACCTGAGCTGGAAGCAACTTCATGAGTACTCAAATTATTTGATACTGGAAAATCCTGATACCATCATTGATGCCGGTGCCAGCCTTCTGGCAATTCTTCAGGAATGTTTTCTCTGTGCTGATATGGCAGGAAGAAAAGATCATCTTCCCACTGATGAATTTTTATCATGCCTGCAAATGGCTGAGGGAATGGTACGAATGGGAAACCAGATTCTGAGGCCGGAAGGAAAATGACATGACAGATAAACAACGATTGAGTGCTGCCGAAAGCCATGAGCTGGCTTGCAGAGTTTCAGCTCTGGGCGCAAAGCAGGTACTGGACATTCTCAGACAGTTACAGGGGCTGACGCTTGCCAGAAACGCACGTAAGCCGGAAAAAGTCCCGCAAACCCATTAGTTCATCATAAAATACCCTTTTTAAATTAAGGGTATTTTTCTTTTATATAAAGCTCTGTAAGCTATTTTAGGCTTATATTCAGGTATTTCCTCCCCGAAAAAAGTTTAAACAAATCTGGTGCGATTTAAACGGGGTTTAAACGTGGTCTCAACCATTATTTCCGGGATTTCTTCCGGCAGACTAACCGGAAACGGATTTTAATCCCTTATCCTTATGTCTTTTTTTGACGTCAACTCCTGCATTCTTTCCTGTTCTCCGTTGAATGATTAACGCATGTTATTTTTATAACTCTGGTTAAGAAAAATAGACTGTATCCGAACAATGACAGTAAACCGGGTTACAGATGGAACAGAAAACAGACAATTTCAACCTTTTTTATACTTTGTGTCTCTCAATGGGACTCCGGCTCAACGAAGATGACCTAACGGCTTTGTGTAAAGAAGTTCCGGCAGAATTTTATATTAAAAAACAGAAGCAACTACTGGCACGTGTCCGGAATTTTTTCATTGTTCAGGATGCAAGAAACCGGACTCCTCAATTTTCAGCGATAAATAACCGGGTATCCCTTGTACATGTTTATCGCGTTTTATCAAAGGAAAAACGAAATGAACAGTGATTTAAGCTGGCGGGATTTACTTGAAAGAAAAGAACTACTTACTGTGACGAAGCAGATGATACAGAACGACAACAGTATCCTCGGTGAACTGTATCCCGTTCTAAGTCAGGCAGCACAAAGAGAAGGCTTCCCGGAAAAAGATTTGCTGCTTCTGTTTCTTATCATTTGTGACTATCTGGGCGGCATGATGATCTATTTTCCAAAGGGCAGAAATCTCCGGAAGGTCATAAAAAGATATGCGGTATGTGCCGAGTTTAACGGAAAAAATGCCAAAGAACTGAGCCGGAAATACGGGATCAGTCTGCCAGCAGTTTACCGGTATCTGAAAGACGGACGTGAACTGAAAGATAGCGTCAGGACTGAAACTCAGAAATACCGGGATCACCTTCCTTTTTCTCCAGAATCAAAAGAATGAACTACAACACATAGAGAGGTTAAATATGTTATCCAACATTGAATCAGAAACAGCTATGAAATTTGGTATCGGACAATCGTATTTTTTACAGGCCAAAAGAGTATGGTTGGCGGAACAGGGAATGACAGAAGCTCAGGCATTTTTACTCACCAGTGAAGAGTGTGAGATTTTAGTCAGAACAGGAACATCCCCGGAAGTTTTCCTGCAAGAAAAACAAAGGCTGATCGCGGAAAAAATCGCAGAAAAAGCAGCGAATCTGGAGCTTGCCAGTTGCGGTTCAGGGCTAACGAAAAAAGAAGAGCAGATCGTCAAAATGACAGGGCTTTCCCCGGAAGTGTATCAGCAGGCAAAGAAAGGCAGGTAAAGGATTAGTCAGCTCTCCGCATCCTAATAAACTGAGACTGAACTGCACCAGAAATCACAGAAATACCCCCAGATAATATATGCAAGTCAGATATCTCAGATTATCTCAATACGATTTACAGAAAAACAAAAAAGGATATGACTCATGAATACCATCACCGATTTAGTTACTCAATTAAATTCAGCCACTCAGGCACTGAAAGATCATCGGCAGGATTGCGCGACAAAGACCAGAAGAGTGAGAGAACTGGAAAGTAAACTGGCTCTTCTGAAAGGCGACGTATTATCCAGAGAAACAGAAATTAATTCACTTTTTGAACCTTCCGATGTGGAAACCGCAAAAACCGAATTACTCAAAGCAACAGAGAGTGTCAAGTCTTGTGAGAAGGCGATAGAAAATCTCCAGAACTTTCTGAAAATTACCTCAGTGTCGATATCTTCCAATATTTCCGGACAGATCTCCGAGCTGAAGAAAGAGATTTTTGATGCCAAGAATGATGAACTACTGGAGCAATTATCCCTGACCGATGAACAAATATCTTTACTCAAAGAGTTTGTTGTTATCAATCAACTCGCGCCTCGGCGGGATTCTTACGGGTATTACATTGGGTCAGCTTTCGGTGCCAGATATGGAGAACTGAGGGGTGATGAATGGAAGTCTGTAAAGAACGGACTTCTGGAAAAAATGGGATTTCCACCGGAATCAATGAACTGATTTTTGAGGAAAAAGTAACCGGATAACAATAAAACCAGCCGTTTATTGCATCCGGTTTATTTCCCGGACATCTTGGTACTGAACGAATTAAGAGGAAACTATCATGTTTATTTTTCAGCAAGAGCGACTGATAAAAGACTGGCCTGCACAAATCATTCTACCTGTGGATGGTGGGCGGACACTCCAGGAAAATATCACGTTGGATCTGATGATTTTAAATGCATCTTCCAGTTATAAAGTACTTCAGGGAGATGAAAATATATTCAGACAAGTGATCTGTGGTTGGTCAGGGATTGTTAATACTGAAGGCGAATCTCTGGAGTTTAATGAAACAAATCGCGAGCTCTTGCTTGAAGATCCTTTCTTTATTATAGCCGCTGCCCGTGCCTATCAGCAGGCTGCCGGAGGAATTGCTGCAAACAATATACATCCGGACAGGATAAATCAGAAATATGATTCGTAGGCGATATACATTTGACAAAATGAATACGACACAAAATGCTTTAAGGCCGGGCCATGAATACTAATGATCTGAAATTTACACTTCGTTTTAACGCCGAGAACAAGGAATTTATCGGTCAGGTGCGTGCGGCAGCGGGTTCCGTGGATTCACTGGGGACGCATTCCACAACCACCGGGAAAAAGTTAAACGCACTGGCGAGGGAAACTCAGACCGCCGGGGCCGGTTTTGGTTCGCTGGCCGGGAAAATCACCGGACTGGTCGGCGGATTCTCTGCCCTGATGGCCGCCAATGATGCAAAAGATAAACTCGGACAATATCAAGATATCCGCACCCAAATTACCGCATTAGTCGGCGGTCAGCAGCAATGGATTGAGACAGAGCAATATCTGAATCAAGTGGCTGAAGACCACAACAAAACACTGCTGGATATGGCGGGTAACTATTCCAGACTTGCTGTACTTCAGGAAGCGGGCCTGACCACTCAGAAAGAAACCCGCAGTATTTTTGAAGGCATGAGCAACGCACAAAGCCAGCTCGGCGCAAGTTCCGCGCAACTGGAACAGGCAATGTATGGTTTGTCTCAGGCGATTTCTTCCCCGGTAGTTCACGCGGAAGAACTGAATCAGGTGGTGGAACCGCTGCCCGGTTTGCTGAATAAGCTGGATAAAGCGGCAGGGCTTCAGTCCGGTGGATTTCGCAAAATGGTGAACAACGGCAAAGTGACCAGCAAATTCTTTAAAGACACACTGGTGAAAGCCCTGAATGAATATCAGGGCGCAGCCGCCAGAACGGCCAGTAACATCACCGCGCAACAGGCTGAGCTGACCCGCGCTTATCAGCAAATGGTCGTCGCCTATGAGCAGCCCATTTCTGAGGTGTTTGGCACCTCTGTTAAAGCATCTTCATCCGTCCTGCGGGCCTTTGCCGACAATGCCGAAACCGTGTCTTCCGTGATTGGCGTGACGCTGGCCGCGGCGGCGGGCCGCGGTGCTGTAGCCGTTGGTGCACTCACCAGAGAAAAGATCGGGAATACGATTTCAGCCCGCCAGAAGCTGCAAGCAACTGTTGCGGAAACACAAGCGACGATTGCAGAAACACAGGCAGAATTGGCCGCAACACAGGCCGAAATCCGCCATTTAGAGGCGATGCAACTGTCGAATAACCAGAAATTCCGGGCGACAGGTGCGGAAGCTTCACTGACCGCGGCACGTATCAGGGAAACCGCTATCACCAACACGCTCACGGCAGCACAAACCCGGCTGAATCTCGTCACCCGTGCCAGCACGTCGGTGATGGGGCTGCTGGGTGGCCCTGTGGGTGTGGTGATGATGGCCGCTGCCGCCCTGAGCTATTTTGCCACGGTGGCCGACAACACCAAAAAGCCCACCGAAGCGCTCAATGATGAAGTCAGTCAGTTTGTGAAATCGTTTCAGGACGTCAATCAGGCAGGTAAACAGGTGGCGCTGAAAAAGCTCGGTCAGGATGCCATGACAGCCCGCTTAGAGCTTGCAAAAACTCAAATTGAACTCAGAAAACTGACCAGTGAACTGGTCTATATGCCTACCGGCCAGCGGGCTATGGCCCAGCGTGAGCTGATGATTCTGCAACACCGGGTCGAAAAACTGAACAATCAGATTGCGGCAGCGGGTAAAAAGTCTCAGGCATTGCTGGCGCTGAAGATGGACAAGATCAGTGAAAACAACAGCCAGCAGCAAACAGACGATGATCAGGCAAAACAGAAAGCCATCGACAGCGGTAAAAAACTGCTGGCAAACCTGCAAAAACAAGTCGCCCTGTACGGCCAGACCTCACAGGTTGCCAAAGTCCGCTATGAGACTGAACACGGCTCGTTGCAGGGAATTAATGATCAGCTGAAGAAGCAACTGTTGCTTCAGGCGCAGCTGCTGGATGAAAAAGCAGGCAAGACAAAGACACAGAATACTGACGTGACCAGTTTCTACGCCCAGACCGATGAGATGGAAAGCGCCTGGCTGAAACGGCTGGCCATGGAAGCGGCGATGGAAAACAAAGCGGTGGTTGAAGAAAACTATGCCTATAACCAGCGGCTGGACAATCTGAAATCGATGCATGATAAGGCGGTGGTGGCGGCGCAGGACAATAAAGCCGAGCTGGCCGCGATTGAAGCGGAATATCAATACCAGCAGGAGATTGCCGAATCCGACCATCAGGCCCGCATCCACGAGATTCAGAAAAGTATCCAGGCACAGAAAGAAGAAGACAACAAAAGTTACTGGGAGCGCTATTTAGACAGCGCGAAGCAGAATCTGACTGACTTTGATGATCTGGCAGCATCGACGATTGACAGCTTTTCATCCGGGATGGGTAGCGCTTTTGAATCAATGATTTTTGATGCAGACAGTCTGGGTGATGCGATGTTTAATCTTGCCTCTGGTATGGCACGTAGTATCGTTAATGCTCTGGGTAAAATGGCAGCGCAGTGGCTGGCGTATCAGGCTGTACAGATGTTGGTTGATTCACAGGCCAACAGTATGAAAGCTATTCAGGTGTCAACCGATGCGCAAATCCAGTCTCAAATGGCCGGATTAAATGCGTATTCATCAACAGCAGCGATTCCTATTACTGGCCCCGCATTAGCTCCCGCTGCAATGACCGCAGCGTTAGCAGCTACTCAGCCAGTTGCGGCCACTATTCAGACTCTTGCTTTCAGTGGAATTACCGGACAGGCCCATGACGGGATTGGTCGTGTACCAACAAGTAATGAAGGTACGTGGTTACTTCGGGCTGATGAGATGGTTTTGAACCCCGGACAAGCCGAAGACTTTCGCTGGATGGTTGATGCTCTGCAACAAATGAAGCAATCTCTTAGTGCAAATGTTTCCGGAAGTGGAAGAAACTCAGAAAGAGCAAAAGACAAAGCAATTGTAATTAATTGCTACGGGGTCACAAAAGATGCTGTTAATACTTCAGTAACAGAAACTAGTGACACAGTTATGATTGATATTATCGTGAATAAAGCAGTAGATAAGTCACTAAAGGCTGTTTATTCAGATTTTGACAATGGAGGCCCCATATCTCGTAGAGCTAAAAATTCAGGATAACCGTCCCATTATATGAGATAGCGAGAAATAGAATTATCTTGAATTTCAGGCTAAATTATCTCGGCGCGCTACAACAACCCTTTATCTTGAGAATAAGGGTCATATCGAGGGCATTGCTACAATCACCAAAAACAGCTTTCATCCGGAATATGATCATTTATACCTGGCCACAGATACAACAAATCGCAAGCTGGTTGACACACTTTATGCCAGCTTAATCGGCCCCCGGTCTGATTCTGTGACACCATTGCAAATACGGGTAAATCAAGGAGACGCTGTCAATTTAAGCAGTTTCTTCAAAACGCATGATTTTTCACTGACTCTGCAAAACGAATGCCCGCAAATCAACATTGAAAAAAGCCTTCAGAACCGGACAAAACAAAATGTACCTGCGGAGTTTCACATCAAAAAGTACAGTGATCTCAATACAACAGAATCTGATTTACTCCGAAAGTTTCGTCTTAGTGGCTATGTGAAGACACACTTCTGGAGCCCGCCAGTACACGTGGGTAGTGACATCTGGAAACACACTGATCTAACGCATCACGATAAACAGATTTCATGGGCGGTATTGAAAGGAAACCAGATTATTCTATGCTCCGATGCCCATTTATATGACGATGAAGTCTGGCTGGGCTGGGGATGGCACAATGACAGTGATGAATATACAGGAGCCATTCACCAACTATGGTCAAAGGTTCTCCGCTTACAGTTACGGTTTTGTCAGAATTCGGGAAAAGCACTATTTGGTGAATTTGATTCCCTGGATAAATACGGGCAATTCAAAAGCAGGCTGCTTGTACACCAAACTCAGAATACCAGTTATATTTATCAACAAAAATCAGAGCGTTAGTGAAAGCTTCAGAATTTGAATTTCATGGTGATGAATGAGAACCGGCTCATGACAAGAGTTTATTCAGCCGACTGTCCCTGCTAATTCACTATTCCTTACATGACAGTTTAGAATTCTGGGGACATACTCTTTACGCCAAAACGCAAATTGTCATACTCATGCAACACCCACTCTCTGGTGATTTACGCTCCAAAAATGCCATAACTCTAACATCATCAATAAGATAATTGCTCAAATACCCAGTAATTCAAATGCACTTGCTCGCTGAAAGCGGATACTTTGAATAGACACACATAACTTTTATGGTTTTCATTGACCATTTCATGATGGATGTGACCAAAGGTGAATTTGCAACGAGTTTATATCAATGATGCTTGTATTCGGTATGTATTCCCACGGAGGACCGTGGGAACAAGGGGTATCATGGTGATTTTTGGCTCGATATGCATTCCCACGCGGAGCGTGGGAACGAGGAGAAAAAACACAGCTAAATTGATCGTTGCTCAAAGGAGATACTTTCAGGAAGAAAGTATCAGATTTGTCAGCGCATGGACGCGCTTACAAATCGCTCCTGCCCAATGCGTGACCAAGCCCAAAAAGACGTTTTTGGTTCCTTTTGGCGTCTACCAAAAGGAGCTGGGGCGCGTTCGGTGCAGCCTGTAGTAACCGAAGAACCCTATAGCGCAACAAACCATCCCAGCGAAGCTAAATACACCAACATATGAGGAGTGTGTCCCCGATAGCTTGGCTCATAACAAGTCATTTTTTTGATACCGCCGCACTAATCCATCCAGAAACTGATACAACAATCGATTCATTGCCACCGTATCGAATGAGCGGATTTCTTCGGGCGTTTGTACCCATTTTTCAGCCAGCAATCTGTCATCAAAAGCCGAATCAATCAGATCAGGAATACTTTCCGGCGTGAATTCCAGATGACACTGGAAACCATACACGATGTCGGAATATGCCACGATTTGTCCCGGACAACCTTCACTGGATGCGATGACTTTTGAATCAGGCAGAAGGCCCGGCATATCACTGTGCCAGTGACCGACTATTTCAGTCAGGCGGAAATGCCCGAACAAAGGATGTTTCTGCCCGTCGGATGTCAGCGTAATCGGATAATAGCCGATTTCTTTTTCCGGACTATGCGCAAAGTCAGCCCCGAGCGCCTGCCCGGTCAGTTGCGCGCCCAGACAAACACCCACAACGGCTTTCCCCGCCGCAATACATCGCCCGATAAAACGACTCTCTTCCTCTGCATTAAAATATGCACATTCTGCGACAGTGGTCAGCGGGGATTGTGGTCCGCCCAAAACCACCAGCAGATCAAACCCGGTATTTTCAGGCAGTTTGTCACCCCGGTATAAGTGTGTGGCTGTCTGGTGGAATTCTCTCTCCCCGGCCCAGTCAACAAACGCACCCGGCCCTTCGTAAGACTCATGAATCACATAGTGAATATGCATTGAATTTTCCTCTTCAATCATTAACAGGCAACTATGCTATATCAAACTGAAATGACCTGATTTATATTATCAGCCATTAAACATCGATAAGCCGCCAGGAATGCAAGCAAACGACCTCATACAAAATAATCCGGGTAAACAAGTCATCACGAGAAAGATACAGATGCCCTCTCACTATATCGATGACCGGCACACGCACCCATGGCATCAAATCATCTTCCCCCTGACGGGATTATTGCAATCAGAGTTTACGCCACCAGAAATTGAGAAAGAGAAAGATAATGAGGACAGGCGCGTCATTGTTCCGCACAATGCCATGCTCTTCATCCCTGCGAATACCGCGCATAAATCAGTTGCTGTGACCGATACTCAATTTCTGGCCGTTTATCTCAATCCGGCCGGTGTGGTGACATATCCAACGCAGCCAAAATCCTGCCGGGTTACCCCTTTTATCAAAGAATTAATCCTGCTGTTATTTGATGAAAACCCACACTATCAGGCCGAAAATATTCTCACCGGTTTACTGACCGTGTTAAGTGATCAAATCGATATCGCTACCACTTATGAGATTCCATTACTGATTCCCAGCGACAGAAGGCTGCAGTCAATCTTCACTCAGCTGCAAAAGCAACCGGATTTGAAGCTCTCACTGGCAGAATGGGCAACAAAAGCCGGAGCTTCCGAACGAACCTTATCCAGACTTTGCGCGAAAGAGTTTCATCAGTCATTTGCGCTGTGGCGGCAAAATATCAGGTTAGTTTTATCACTCCGGTTATTAGATTCCGGCCGGTCAATTCAGGAGATTGCCCTGGAGTCAGGCTATACGTCGGATTCTGCTTACATTCATGCATTTAAGGGCATTTTCGGCCTGACACCCAGCCGCTATCGCAGGGATCATTTATCGCCGCGGGCAGATGATTAGCAGAGCCTGCCGGGTTGAGTGTTTGTCGTGACTGTCCCCGGTATTGCGGTGACTGTCCCCTGTATTGTCTCTTCAGTTTTTTTGACAAAGAAGCTCAAACGCATTTGCTCCTCATCCGGAATAACATTGTCTACAGTGAACCTTATCAACAGCACAAAAAATGAGAGTGAATGATGCCTTCCCCGAAAACAATACGACATATCAGACCCGCGCAACCGACTTCAGACGGTGATGGTGTAAAAATTCGCCGGATTGCCGGGTTCGGACAACCGGATTTTTCACCATTTCTGATGATCGATGAGTTGAAATCAGAAACACGTGCGGATTACGTCGGCGGATTTCCGCCCCACCCACACCGGGGTATTGAAACCTTAACGTATATGTTACAGGGGCATTTTCAGCATCGTGATCATATGGGCAATGTGGGTGAACTCAAATCAGGCGGTGCACAATGGATGGCCGCAGGACGGGGGGTGATTCACAGTGAAATGCCGGTGATGGAAAACGGTGCGCTGCATGGTTTTCAGATTTGGATCAACCAACCGGCTAAAAGTAAAATGCTACCCGCCCAATACCATGATTTTCAAACGGATGTGATTGCCGAATATTCACAGGATGATCTTGGGGTCGTCCGGGTCATTGCCGGAGAGGCGACTGTCGGCAATCAGCGTATCAGCGGACCGCTGCAAAATACCGGTGTCCCTGTGTTGGTCAGTGACTGGCGGGCGACCCGTCAGCAGCAGCTGGCCCTCGGCGTATCAGCAGCTTTTCAGGCGATGCTCTATGTGTATCGTGGTGAGATTAAAATCAGCGGCCAGACCGTTTCTGCCGGGCATTGCGTGTCGCTGTCAGACGGCGATACCATTGAAGCAACCGCTGTCTCAGGGGATGTGGGGAGCCTGATCCTCGCAGGTCAGCCGATCCATGAGCCAATTGTGCATTACGGGCCATTTGTCATGAACACCATGGAAGAAATCGACCAAACCATCCGCGATTATCAGTCCGGTGCGTTTGAGCGGTTAATTCGGGAGTAACCGGTTAATAGGGACACGGTAAACAGGGACAGACGTCATAGCTAATCCGGACAGCTAATCCGGACAGACACCATGAACCTCTCCCGGCAGCCACAATAAAACCTGATACCAAACCTGTAAAATCCGGGGAAAAAATGAAGATTCAGTGAAGAATCCTGCCCGGCCATATCTCTGTACGAAAACGCTCTTTATAGTGATCCGACGTTGAAGAACAACAGAGATATCCGCATGGAACGAACCGATAACGACTACCTTTTACTGACGCCCGGCCCGCTGACCACCAGTGCAACGGTCCGCGAAGCGATGCTGAAAGACTGGTGCACCTGGGATGAAGATTACAACACCGGCGTGGTTCAGTGGATCCGCCAGCGGCTGGTGACACTGGCCACCGGTCAGCCGGGATATTCAGCGGTATTGATTGCAGGAAGCGGCACCGCATCCGTTGAAGCAGTAATCGGCAGCGCCATCCCGGAAAACGGGAAACTGCTGGTGATCAACAACGGCGCCTACGGCCAGCGCATCTGTCAGATTGCTGATTATCTTCATATTCCGGTGACTGAACTCAATCGCGGAGAATGCCTTCCGGCCGACCCGCAAGCCGTTGCTGACCTGCTGGGCAGAGATAAATCCATCACTCATGTCGCCATGGTGCACTGCGAAACCACTACCGGCATGCTGAACCCGCTCGAAGCGGTTTGTCAGGTGGTGAAACAATCCGGACGGGTGATGATTGTTGATGCCATGTCCAGCTTTGGTGGGATACCGTTAGATACCGGAGCGCTGGGGATCGACTTTCTGATCTCATCCGCGAATAAATGCATTCAGGGCGTGCCGGGATTCGGATTTATCATTGCCCGCCAACACCGGCTGGAACAATGCCGGAGACAGGCCCGCTCTCTGTCACTCGATTTATATGATCAATGGCAGTGTATGGAACAACATCACGGCAAATGGCGGTTTACTTCTCCAACACATACAGTCCGGGCTTTTCAGCAGGCACTGAAAGAGCTGGAAGCAGAAGGTGGCATTGCAGCCCGGCACCAGCGTTATACGGAGAATCAGCGACGGCTGGTCACCGGCATGCAGGCATTGGGATTTCGCACTTTACTCCCGCAACAGTGGCATTCACCGATCATCACATCATTCCTGTCGCCATCAGCACCTGCTTATCAGTTCAGAGCTTTCTATCAGCAGCTCAAACAACGTGGGTTTGTTATTTATCCCGGTAAAGTCTCTGATGCGGACTGTTTCCGCATCGGCAATATCGGGGAGATTTACCCGCAGGATATCGACCGGCTGTTAATGGCCGTTGCAGATTCAATGGACTGGCAGGAATAGCCCTGTCTTTCCCCAACCGGAGAAAAAACATGACACTAACTGACGCAGTTCATCAGTGCGGCTCATCCAAAACCGATACGGTGCAGGCGGTTATTTTCGACTGGGCTGGTACTTTGGTTGATTTCGGCTCCTTTGCCCCGACCCATATCTTTGTTGAGGCATTCAAACGCGGTTTTGATTTTGAAATCACTCTTGAAGAAGCCCGCCAGCCCATGGGACTGGGCAAGTGGGATCACATTCAGGCGATTGGCCGCATACCTGCGGTTGCTGCACGCTGGCAGGAAAAGTTCGGGATGCCAATGCAGGCGATACAGGTCGATCTGATTTATGACCTGTTCATGCCCATGCAAATCGCCAGAGTCGCCGGACACGCGCAGCCCATTCCCGGCGCTGCAGAATTACTCCGCGCTCTGAAATCAACCGGCATTAAAACCGGTTCATGCTCCGGTTATCCGCGGGAAGTGATGAATGCCCTGCTCCCGGCTGCAGCAGCTCACGGCATACAGCCGGACTGTGTGGTCGCCACCGATGATCTGCACGCAGGCGGGCGGCCCGGGCCGTACATGGCGCTGAAAAATGTGATTGATTTAGCGGTAACGGATGTTGCGGCCTGTGTCAAAGTGGATGATTCATTGCCGGGAATCACTGAAGGCCGCAGTGCCGGCATGTGGACCGTAGGCGTGCTGCTCACCGGCAACGAAGCCGGGCTGACTGAGTCGGATTTTCACGCTGCAACGCCAGAAGCGCTAAATGCGATTCGCAGCAATGTCCGGGAGAAGTTCACATCGGCCGGGGCACATTATACGGTTGATAGTGTTGCGGATTTACCGTCTGTCCTGACAGAGATTACCACCCGGCTTCAGCGTGGGGAAAGGCCGGTTTAACAGCCGGCCAGCCTGTACATCCAGCTGGATTACAGGCTGCAGATTGCAAGATTGCAGGGACAGGCATCTGAAATTGCAGGGACAGACACCCGAAGCACCCTGAAGACCGGGAGAAATTCCGGGGACAGACGCACCGGAATACAAAACAGCCAGACCTGATTGCCTTCCGGATATGACACTTCTATGACTAAACCAAAGAAAAACTTATCACTGTACGATCCATCCGGATCTTGTCATTAACAGTTTTTAGATTGTTCGCAAAATAGTCACATTATCACTCTAATTTATTAACGCATCTATCAGAAATAACACAATGAGAAGGCTGTACAACAGTGAAGGTCAAACAAAATAATCAGGTGATTTTAGTTATTATTGACGGGCTGGCCTATGACACAGCCACAGACTGTATGGGTTACCTGCAAAGCCTGGTTGAACAACGGCAGGCAACACTCTATCAGCTGCAATCGGAGCTGCCTTCTCTCTCCCGGCCTTTATATGAAACAATTCTGACCGGAACGTCCCCACTGGAACACGGTGTTCTTCATAACCAAATCGTCCGCCGCTCAACCGAAGAAAGCGTGTTCAGTCTGGCCCGTCAGGCCGGGCTGACAACCGCAGCAGCGGCTTATCACTGGTTCAGCGAGTTGTATAACACCGCACCATTCATCCCGGAGCGGGATCGCCTGACAAACAACCCGTCACTTCTGATCCAGCACGGCTTGTTTTATCACGAAGATCATTATCCGGACAGTCACCTGTTTTGTGACGCAGAGATCCTGCGACAAACCTACCAGCCCGATTTTTTACTGGTTCACCCAATGAATACCGATGATGCCGGGCATAAAGCCGGATACGACTCCGGACTCTACCGCAATACTGTCCGCCGGGCAGACGTGGGCTTATCCGGATATCTCCACCGCTGGCGGGCTGAAGGCTACCAGATTCTGGTGACGTCCGATCACGGCATGAATAACGATCACTCCCACGGCGGCACATTAGCAATGGAGCGCCTTGTCCCGCTGTATGTGATCGGAGACGGCTGGAGCCACAACGACGACTGTCGCTGAGGGATCCCCACAAAATTATTCTCTAATCACCTGAGACTCAGTGACTTTTTCTCGTAATATGAGGATGGCTAAATGCCAGTCATCGAGAGAGAGATCTGCGTTGCCATGACGATAAAAATGAAGACCTAATGTCACATGACTAAGCACTCTCCGATCTTTGACTGTGTTGGCTTGATAGTGTCTATGAAGCCCTTGTTCTTCCATCATAATACCAAATAATATCAGTATGTTATGCGCTAGTGTTCCAATCAAAACGATCACACTCAGACGCGAGTGACTCTTTGTTCGGTGCTGTTCCATCCCCATACCAAACTGACTGGATTTATGGTCTCTGAACGCTTCTTCTATCTGCATTCTCTGATGGTAAATTTGAACAATCTGAGCGGGTGACTTTTTTGATAAATTTAATGAGGCTGCAAGGAGCCACGGCTCCCTGGCCCGACGGGCATTCTTCTTACTGTAGTTTGACTGCTTTCTTTTTCCACCAGCGGTTTTGGCGATCCGGCCTTTGGGTCGTTCTTTATATAAAACCAGCTGAAGCGGATAAGGGGATGTTCCTCCCATGAACCAGTTTTTCAGCCCACGAGCGGATGAGGTTGCACAAGGATACAGGGTTTTACAAAGCTGCATCGTCTTGCCATCCGGACTCAGGCAAATCCGTCCACGAATACGACCGACAAAGTCCCATCCTAAAGCCTGAACGCTCTTGAACCACGGACGTTTGAAGCCGGCATCAGTTACAATGATGGGGCAAGTATTTTTGGGCAAAAGGAGCTTGAGCGTTTTCAGAAAAAGGTCATGAGTCGCTGGTTTCTCTTTCGTCTCCAGTGGATGAACTTCTTCATAGAGTGTGAGTGCCCGTCCCTGAAAAGAGATGGACGCCCGGATAAGGAAAAGGGTTTTACTCAGGTTTAAGTCAGACCAGTCAACATGGATGGTTGGTCGTGAATTTTTGGAAACAATGAGTGTGCAAATTCGCTGATAAATCAAGGGGATTTGAGCCCAAAGGTGTGGATTGGAACAGAGTCGGTCAGCCCGTTTAATATTATGTTTTTGATGGGCTTTTGACTGAATCCCCCGCCCCATAGAAGTCACGGTCAAGGCGTTCCCAGACATGGCACTTTGTACGCAGGCAGTGAGTGATTGAGTACGGGTTTGATGCCCCCCTTGAGAGACAGAAGTAACAAATTGAGATATGATTTGGTCGACATTCATGGCTGTGGTCTGGTTTGTTGTGGTGACAATTAAGATCACAAAAAGCCATGAATGTTCCTGCCAACCTGATTTATTTGAACATTTTTTTAAAATTTGTGGGGATACCTCAGCGACTGTCGCCCAAAGCAAACCGATCTTTGCGGCCTGATATGCGCGTTACTGAATCTCGGGCCACACGGAAAACCTTATTCACAGGACATGTTGCAGCATCATGAGTCCTCCTGACCCGCCCGCCCATGCGAACACGTAATAAGCACATAATAGGGACAGTCGTTATTCGCAGGATATTTTAACCGGGACAGGCACTTAATCGTTAAACGTTATAAGCACACTCATCGTTACGATCGCATTTTTAATCAGGACAGTCGCTTTTATCGTCGCCGGATAATACGTCGTTAATCGGGACAGTCGTTGTTAGATCAGTTGTTAAATCGGTTTTTATCTGATTATTCACGGTCAACTCAAGCACGGTTCATAAGGAGCAACCATGTTGAAAAAACTATCGATCAGCACTCTGGCGCTGACAGCCACTCATGTGATGGCTGCCTGCCCGGTTGTCACCGGCGCAGGCGCCGGCGGACAATATCCGCATCTGTTTGAAAAATCAGAGTTTGAGTCCAGATATGAGTGCCGGATGAGTTTTCATCAAAATCCGGCAATTACGGCCCTGAATGCCCGCATTGCCGGAAATCCGCCACTAAAGCCGCTGGCACAACGTCTGCCACAGGAACCACAGGTGGTTGTTCCCTATCAGGAAACAGGTCGCTACGGCGGTGTGCTCCGGGGGATTTCCAAAGCTACCGAGGCCGGCACTTCAGATTTACTCTCCATCCGTCACGTCAATCTGGTCCGCTTTAATGACGATTTACAAACCATCGTCCCGGATGTCGCAAAATCATGGCACTGGAATCAGGACTATACCGTACTGACGATGCAGCTGCGCAAAGGCCACAGATGGTCTGACGGCAAGCCTTTTACGGCTCAGGATATCGTATTCTGGTACAACTATCTGATTCTCGATCCAAACATCACGCAAAAACCAAAAGATCGCTTTTTATCTGCCGGTAAGCCGATGAAGGTGGAAGCCCTGAATGATGAAACCATCCGTTTCACCCTGAATGCACCAAAACCCGGCCTGCTGACCAACTTTGCGCTGGACTACGCCCAGCCATTCCAGCCTAAACATCTGCTGGCTCAGTTTGATCCGAAACTGAACAAAGATGCTGACAGACTGGCTCAGTCTCTGGGCTTTAAAGATGGTTACACTCTGATGAAGTTTTATTATGGTCAGTCGGACTGGAAAGATATTCCTACCCCGCTGCTCAAAGATAAAGCGGCTGCCCAACGTCTGGCCAAAGCTGGTTACACCGCGATTCTGCCGACGCTGGAAGCCTATCTGGTGGTGGAAGATACACCGGACTACCGCCATCTGGTCGCCAATCCCTATTTCTTCCAGGTTGATACAGAAGGTCATCAGTTACCCTATATCAATGAAATTCATGAATCTTTTATCAGTGATGAAGATATCCAGACCACCAAAATCATTGCCGGTCAGGTGGATTACAAAACTCAGGCAATGAACCTGCCACAAACGCCGGTATTGCTGGAAAACCGGGCCAGGGGAAATTATCAGATGGCGCTGCGTCCGACCATCGGTATGACCACTTTCTCGTTTAACCTGACCGACACAGATCCGGATAAACGCGCGCTGTTTAACCAGGTCGCTTTCCGCCGTGCCATGTCGATTGCGATGAATCGCGGCCGCATCAATAAAATTGCCTACTTCGGTTTGGGTAAACCGATGCAGTACACCGCTTTTGATCCGGACACAGCGCCATTTGTTACTGAAGCGCAACAAACCGCATGGACTGAGTTTGATCCGGCACGGGCAAAAAAAATGCTCGACCAGATCGGTGTGACGGATCACAACGGTGACGGTATCCGCGACCTGCCAAACGGCAAACCGCTGGCACTGGAATTTAAGTATTCCACTCAGGGCGTGGCGACAAAAGTTGTAGAGCTGATCGCGGCCGACTGGAACCGAATCGGTGTCAAAACCACCCTGAAAGAAGTCACATCCGATGAATACCGCAACTCACAAACGGCGAATAATCTTGACCTGATGGTCTGGAAAATGGGCCGCCCGCTGGCTGCAATGAGCTCTAACACTCAAACATTATTGCCGCCATACGGCACCTTTTTTGACCTGCGGACCGGCATGCTGTGGGCACAATACCGGGACTCCAAAGGTCAGAGCGGTGTGAAGCCACCAGCAACAGTCGATGCAATGCAAAAACTGGCGGACAGGTTCGTCACTTTTACTCCGGGTTCTGCACAGTCAGACCAGACTGGCCGTCAGATAGCACAACGGGTGGTGGATGACCTGTTTATCATTGGCACCGTGAAAGCCGTAAAGCCCATTGTGTACCGCAACACGCTGGTAAACTTCAAAGTCCCGAAAACCTGGGCATCCGACTACTACTGGGCCTATCCGTATCTGCCGACACAGTGGTTCCTCGATCCGGGCCGTAAAGCTGCGCCGAAAACACAATAGCGCCCGCTTTACATGACTCAATGATGAAAAAACATCCCGCTTCACGGTTGCTCTGCGGAGCGGGATAAAAAGGCAACACTGCATCATGACATTTCTGCATCAAACCTGGCTGCTCTGGATTTTGCTGTCCCTTGGCGGCATCCTGTACGCGCTCAGTCGCAACAGCCACTATTTCAGCTATGTGCTGAACCGTTATCTGATGGCACTGGGAACGCTGGTGCTGGTCAGTGCGATTGTTTTCAGCCTGATGGAAACCCTGCCGGGTGACTGTGCTGAAAAATATATCGCCTACAAAAATACGCAGGGTGAGATGATCACTCAGGCCGACATCGACGCTGAACGCAGCCGGATGGGGCTGGATAAACCCATGTGGTATCGCTGGGGAAACTGGGTGACTCAACTGACACTCAAAGGCGATCTGGGATTTTCCTGCGCGAAACGCCAGCCGGTCAGTGTGGCACTCGGTGACCGTTTCTGGCTCAGTTTTGGTTTCTGCATCGCTGCTCTGCTATTGTCCTATCTGATTGCAGTCCCATTCGGGATTTTATCTGCATTCACCATCAATCAGGGCTGGCGGGATAGAGACCTCCGCCATACACCGCTGCAACGGGTGGTGAACAGTACCGGACTCAGCCTGCGCAAACTGCTCGATCTCGGGCTGCGGATCCTCTCGTATCTGGGGCTGGCGCTGCCAAACTTCCTGCTGGCTATCACAATTATTCTGCTGTTTGTCTTCGCCGGTAAACCCGCCCCAACCGGACTGTTTTCCGAACAATGGCAAACCGTCCCCTGGTTTTCTGCTGCCGGATTTTCCTTCGGCAAATTACAGGATTTTCTCCGTCATATCTGGCTGCCTGTGTTTGTCATTGGCTGGTCAGCTACCGCGCTACAGTTGCAAACCGTCCGGGCACTGGTGATCGATGAATCCAATAAACTCTATGTCGAAGCCGCCAGAGCCCGGGGTGTTCACGGCATCGCCCTGTGGGCCGGTTATCCGGTACGTCACTCAATCAGCCCGCTGTTCAACAGTGTTGGCTTCGACTTTCAGCGTATTTTCAATGATTTACCCATCGTTGCCATTGTCATCGGCCTGACCGACTCTGCGGCACTACTGATTGAAGCGCTGGCAAAAACCAATGACCAACAGATGGCCGCGGCTATCTTATTTTTGGTGGCGCTGGTGGTCATCACCATGAACCTGCTCACTGACATGATTCTCGCTGCACTCGATCCACGGGTACGGCGCAGCGTCCTGGAGTCTCACTAATGTTATCGATTCTCAAACGACGTAAGTCCAACCGGCAGATCAGCAAAGATGCTTACTACACCGCCGGACAATTCGCCCTGATCCGCAGCCGCTTCCGGCAAAAAACCAGCGGCATCATTGCCGGATGGATATTGATAACTATGATACTGGCCGGATTTTTCGCGCCGTTTTTCTCCCCCTGCGATCCCAGCATCAACGGTGCAGACACAAATTACCGCCGCGGCGCACCACAGGCTGTCCGGTTTTGGGATGAGAATGGTTTTTCATTCAGGCCATTTACTTATACCTATGTGAAACAGCAGCAGACTCTGGATTTGAGTGCACTTGCCGGTGATCTGTCCGCACTGGACCAGCTGACCAACAGCGCCGCACTGACATCATCCGGTCAGAACCAGTACACTGTGGATAAAAACCAGCGCCGCTATCTGACCTTTTTTGCCAAAGGCTGGACGTATACGCTGCTGAACCTTGAACCCATAGGTATTCCGTTCAAACTCACCTGGGATCGCCACTTTATCGGGACAGGCACTGTTGCAGGAGATCATGTTGCGGGGACAGGCACGCTGCATCTTGCTGGCACCGACGAAAGCGGGAAAGATGTGCTGAGCCGCACCCTGCATGCCATTTGGATTACTCTGTCAATTGCGGTAGTCGCACTGATCGTCAAGCTGTTCACTTCACTGGTCATTGGGGGTATCAGCGGTTATTTCGGCGGTAAAGTCGATGCGGTCCTGATGAGTTTCACCGAAGCGGTGAGAGTAATTCCGGCAATTCCGGTTTATCTGGCCTGTGCTGTTGCGCTCTCGGGTTTGGATCTGACACCGGTCCAGCGCTATTTTGCTATTGCTGTCATCATTGGTGCCCTTGATTTTGCGGCGCTCGGGCGCCGGTTGCGAACTTACATTCTGACGGAACGGAATCAGGACTATGTAACGGCAGCCCGCCTGTGCGGCAGCAGCCCGTGGCGCATCATCCGCAAGCACCTGATTCCGGGTTTTGCCAGTTATATTATCGTTGATACGATGATCAATTTCCCGTATGTCATTCTTGCCGAAACCAGTCTGAGCTTTCTCGGACTGGGCCTGACCGAACCCATCAACAGCCTGGGCGTGCTGTTGCAAAAAGCGCAGGACCCGGATATTCAGCAAAATATGCTATGGCAGTTTTTTCCTGTGGTGGTGTTTGTCGCCCTGATTCTGGCATTTGTGTTTGTCGGTGATGCACTCAGGGATGCCGCCGATCCTTATTCGGAGAAAAAATCATGAGCCGCTTAAATACACCATTACTTGATATCCGCGATTTGAGCGTGAATTTTCGCACCGATGAAGGCCTGGTCAATGCCGTCAGCGGTGTCAGCCTGCGCATTCAACCCGGTCAGGTGATGGGGCTGGTGGGCGAAAGTGGCTCCGGCAAATCCGTCACGGCAAAAACCATCATGCGACTCAATCCGGGCAACGCCATCATCGATCCGCAAAGCCATATTACTCTGCATCATCAACACATTACACATCACCAGCCCGCCCCGCATTACCAACAGGACAATATCAACGTACTGAAACTGCGTGGCAGCGCACTCAAATTAGTTCGTGGGGGTATGGTCTCGATGATTTTTCAGGAACCGATGGCCAGTTTCGCACCGGCAATCCGTATCAGTCAGCAAATCATTCAGACAATGCAAATCCATCTGGGTTACAGCCCTGAGCAAGCCAGAAAAAAAGGCATTGAGCTGTTTGAGCGGGTCGGAATTCCGGACCCGGCCAGGCGGTTTGAACAGTATGTCTTTGAACTGTCAGGCGGGATGCGACAGCGGGCCATGATTGCGATGGCACTTTCAACAAATCCGCGTCTGCTGATTGCCGATGAACCGACGACAGCACTGGATGTAACCATTCAGGCACAAGTGCTGGAGCTGATGAATGAATTACGGGAACAACTCGGTATGGCCATGCTGTTCATCACTCACGATTTAGGCGTGATTTCGAAAATTGCCGATGATGTCACCGTGATGCAACAGGGTCAGATTGTCGAGGCCGGAAAAGCAGACCGGGTACTGTACACCCCGCAACACGCTTATACCCGGCGCTTAATCGATGCTTTACCACATCCGGAAAATCTGCCGGAACCCGACATCATATGCCCGGAACCACTGGTCCGGATCCGCGATCTGTCAGTGACTTACCCGCAGTCTGATACCCGGCGAAAGCAATCACAGTTTACCGCGGTCAATCAGGTGAGTCTGGATTTACCCGCCGGGCAAATCACCGGGCTGGTCGGTGAAAGCGGCTCGGGCAAAACCTCGCTCGGCAAAGCTTTACTGGCAGCTGCGCCGGTCAGCAGCGGTAAGATTGAATATTTATCCGCCGGGACAGCTCAACAACCTGCGGGTACGCCACTGCTGACTTTGTCTGGCGAAACCTTGTCTGCCAGAAAACTGTCTGCCAGCAATCTGTTTCGCAGGGCATCATCCAACCACAAGCCATTCAACCGGAAATCATTATCGAAAATCGCACAGCTGGTTTTTCAGGATCCCTACAGTTCACTCAATCCGGGCATGACGGTGCGGGATATTATTGCCGAACCTCTGGAAGCAATGAAGCTGACCCGTTCCCGGGAAGAGACTGACCAGCGGGTGATTGATATTGCACAGCGCTGTCATCTTGAAGTCAAACATCTGCGCCGCTTTCCTCACGCCTTTTCCGGCGGTCAGCGCCAGCGCATCAGCATAGCCCGGGCTTTAGTTGCCAGACCTCAGTTTCTGATCGCAGATGAGTCCGTTGCCGCACTGGATGTATCGATTCAGGCTGAAATTCTTACACTGTTGAAAACGCTCCGGGCTGAACTCGGTCTGACGATCCTGTTTATCTCCCATGACCTGAGCGTGATCGCGAATTTGTGTGATCAGGTGTGTGTGATGAAGCAGGGACAACTGATTGAACAGGGCCATGTGAAACAGATTTTTACCTGCCCACAACACAGTTACACCCGTCAGTTAATTGCCGCTATTCCATTGCTGGAAAAAACCGCAAAAATTGCGCATGATTTGCCCGGCAATGAGGCAATCATACCGCGAAAGGAGGCCTGAATAGTGCCGCTCCCACCTGTTGAAGAGACATCGTTGCCCGAAGGATCAGGCTTGCCGGATTATTCTCTGAAGGAGATTCGGGCATTTAATGCCACCGTGCAACACGGCAACTTTACCCGGGCAGCCGAAGCGTTGCAGGTCAGTCAGCCTGCGATTACGGCTCAAATCCACAAGCTGGAATCACGGTTTGAGTATCCGCTGCTGGAGCGTTTCAGCCGCGGCGTGCGACTGACAGAATTCGGGCAACAGCTCTATAAAATCACCTGTCAGTTTCAGGATCTGGACAGTGCACTGGACCTGTTATGTCATCCGGACCGGGAACCGGGTGGCATGACTCTTCGTATTGCCAATGCTTCATCATTGATCTTTATGCCGGTGCTGGCCGGATTCAGCAGGGAGTACCCGTCGACCCGGCTGAAAATCAACTCAGCCACCACGACCGAATGTATTCAGCAGTTACTGGCACGGGAGGCTGATATCGGTCTGTTTCCGTTGCGTGAACCCAATCCTGCCCTGTCCCGTCTGACGTTTGCTTCACACCGGCTGATCGCATTACTGAAAAGCGATCATCCTCTGGCAGCATTACCGGAACTCAGCATCACAGACATCGTCAGAGAACCACTTATTTTTTACAAGCCGGGCGCCTGCACACAGCAGGTCATCGATACACTGCTGGACATCCATCAGATACAGGGCAGATCAAATATAATTGTCGATAGCCGGCTGGATGTGACTGAGGCAGTCCGGCACAATCTGGGCATCGGTTTTGCGCTGGCAAGAGATATCCGGCCGGAGCCGGAAATTGTCATGCGGCCAATCATGGAAGCAACCGAAGATGTCGATGAGCATATTGTATGGCTGAAGCACCGGAGCACCCTGCCGGGTCTGCGAACGTTTATTCAGTATGCGCTGGAGGTGAAGTGCCGGGAGTTGTGACTTCTTTAATGCGACTTTTTTAACGCGGACACACGCGAAAATTAATGCGGACACACGCGTTACAAATGTGAAACTAATGCGGAAAAAAAATGCGGACACACATGATTAAGGCACTATTTTACTAATATTGTGTGTCCCGATATTGCAATAATCTCATATTGCAATAACCGGGGAGCGCCTTACAGTAATCAGATCACATTAAACCAACTTTCCCATACAATGATTTTCAGTTCCGGATACCGAACAGGCCGCAACTTTACTGTCCCGGTATTTTTATTTCAGCTCATTTATAGCAAGCTCTTTCCATCCATCCATTTTATTTTGCTTCATATGACAACAGCACGCTCACAACTTATTTCTCACGATGTCACGCCTTATTATCACTGTGTTTCCCGCTGTGTACGGCGTTCTTTTCTGTGTGGAGAAGATGAAGTTACCGGTCGTTGTTATGAACACCGCCGGGAATGGCTGGAACAGCGAATTCTGAAACTGGCAGATATTTACTGTATCGATGTGTGTGCCTATGCAATCATGTCCAACCATTATCATTTAGTGGTTCATATTAACCGCCCGAAAGCCGAATCATTAAGCAGTCATGAAGTTATTGAGCGTTGGCAGAAAGAGCACAAACTGCCAAAGCTTATCGAGGGATACATCGGACAACAACTCACCAGCAAAGCAGAAATCAAATACAGTGAGCAAATCATTCAACAGTGGCGGGAACGTTTGTATTCCCTGAGCTGGATGATGAAGGAAATCAATGTTGAGATTGCACGACAAGCCAACCGGGAGGACGCCTGCACAGGCCATTTTTGGGAGTCCAGGTTCAAGTCTTACGCGCTACTGGATGAAGCAGCTTTGCTTACGGCGATGACTTATACTGACCTCAATCCGGTCCGGGCTGAAATTGCTGACACACCAGAAAACTCAGAATATACCTCACTGAAAAAGCGCCTGGATTCACTGGAAGAAAATCAGCCTACGCCGGGCGGCTTATATGCTTTTGTTGGTGACAAAGAACAAAATAAACCAGATGGCATCCCCTTTCGATTAATAGATTACATGGAATGGGTCGATTGGATTGGACGACAGATCCGTGAAAATAAACGGGGGCATATTGATAATCACCACCCTACAATTCTTGACCGGCTCTCATACAATCAAACCGAAGCCCTGAATCTCATCACCAACTTCGAACGAAAGCGACGGTTATGGATTGGCAGCCTCAGACACCTCACATTTGCAAAGCATCAACTAAATAAATCACGAATTGATGGCTTAATAGTTTAGTCCACTGATTTTCCATGCCCGAAAGATAACCATCAAGGCTTTCTCTTCGCACGAATTGATACAAATAATACCTTCGCCAGCCTGATTTTTGTGATGCCATCAAATGGTTCAGAACATATCGACAGAGATACATCATTTTAGCTTTAATCGCGTCTGTCCTCATTCGGTTCGCTCTTCTATACGGACAGACGCAATAAAGCCTAAGTCCACATCACCAAAACAGCAGCAGCCCCAACCAAAATTAACCCCAGGCCATCTTTAATCCGGACTTTCTGTTTCAGCCAGAATACAGAAATCAGCATGGTGAAAAAGATTTCTATCTGCCCCAGTGTTTTGACATAGGGCACAGCCTGTAAAGACATGGCACTGAACCAGCCCATCGATCCGATACAACTACTCACACTGGTCAGTATCGTGATTTTGGGTTTAGACCATAATACTTTCAGGGTTTGTGGATCCCGCAGTAACAGGTAGCAGATTAACAATACTGTTTGAAGACTGATGACCAACAGCAACACCCACGCAGCACAGTGAGGAAAGGGCAGCCCAAGCGACAAACTGGCCTCACGAATCCAGAGGGACGTTAACGCAAATGCACTGCCACTGCTCAGCCCCAGCACAATCGTTGGTACAGAGAGCTGACGGAAATTTCCCTGAGTACTCATCAGAAAAACACCAACCCCACCAATCAGCACACCAATCCAGCCCAGCAGGTTTAAATGCGTTCCGAACAGCAACATCCCCAGAACTGCAGCGACCAGTGCTTCGCTCTTTGCCAGCCCGGCACCGACCGCATAATTATTGTATTTAAACAGCTTCACCATCAACGCGGTGGCGACAATTTGCATGATGGCAGCACCCACTACAAAGCTGATGAAGACAGTATTAAATTCCGGAATATCAGCAGGATCGACCTGATAAAGTACCCATAAATACAGCGCAGCCAGCGGACTGGCCCACAAAAAACGGGCCAGAGTGACTCCGGCAGTTTTGACGTCTCCGGACAGGCGGCTTTGAAAGGCATTTCGCCAGGACTGCATAAAAGCTGCAAGCAAGGTAAATAAAATCCAGGTCATAAATGGTTTCCGGGAAAAGGGAGGACAGCCATAGTATAAAAGCGCCCGGTTATCATCAAGATAGAAATGAGTGCACGATAGCGATAAAAGCGACTGTCCCTGCTAACTAACTTCCTGCTAACTCTAAAATAAGCGGGAAATCGACCGACCTGTACATTCAATATTTCTGAGTGGTCGTTCCTTCTCCTCAATGATTCCTTAATCGGGAATGGTACTGAATCATTTATTGATGTCAGTGTGTATCATTTAAGATTGGTTGAAGAAACAAGCAACAGGAATCACCAACATCCGTTGCTTTATTTCATATGATGATTTGAATTATTCTGTTTTAGTCTCCGTTGCAGATGCTTCAGTCATTTCTTCAGGCTCTGTTGCCGTGTTTTCTGTTGCTTCATTTTCGGTTGCAACATGCTCACTTTCCATAGCTGCATCATCAGTGACTGCTGTTTCTGGTGATACAGTTTCCGGAGTAACCGTTTCAGACTCTGCGCTTTCTGAGACTGCATTTTCCGTCGTTGTTTCTGTCGTTGTGTCGTCGTTACATGCTGTTAAGCCAAAAGCAATCGCTGTTGTCAGCAACATCATCGCAACCGGATTTGATAATTTAGCCATACTTATTCTCCTGATTTTATGAACCACAGTGGGGTGAACTCACCCGCTCGATTTAATTGCGTTCATTGTAATTAAAGCGTGTTGAGTCATTTCAATGCTCAGGTCAGGAGTTAGTACTGGTTGTGTTAGAAATAAAGAGAGAAGACACATGTGATCGGACCCAGTACGAATGGACACTTTGTATCATGACTAAAATTTGGTCAACAGGACTACATTGGACGAAACGTTCGGCTAAGACAGTAGCTCTGAATGGGGCAAATTCAATTTACACGGCATCCCGCACATGCCACAACGCTAACTTCAACACACGATAAACAAAAGTAGCACAACAATCAGATAACCCAGGATTGTATAAAAAACCAGATGGATATTTGAACCTGGAAGCATGCTGTGTGTATTCAGAGATTAACCCTCAAAATTCACGGCTCAGATCACACTTTCTAATACTAAAACCATACTTTTCTGCCTTGAATGAAATACCCGGCCCAATTAATCTAATCCCGCACTGCAAAAAACAGTGTCGGGCGTAGGAACCCGTTTATCCCAAGGCACATAGGTTGCCAGCTTTTGCTGGTTTTTTCCTATGTGCTGCTTCGTTACACCTGAATTTAACTTGGCTGCACGCATAAAAGCAGACAAAATACGGAATCATGGTGGACTGAGCAAGGCAGCTTCGGCTGGCCGTAACCTTGGGAGCGGTATTCCTACCCTTGTTCAGTCCACCACCTCAAAGCGTAGGAACTTTGAATGGTGATCTTTCCTTTCATCCCAAGGAGGCACATCATGCCTAAATCAAACTATTTCCATCATGCCAAACTCACCCCGAAACAGGAAAAACGGCTTTTCAACCCTCAAGAACCACAAGTGAATGACACCGACTTGAATATTCACCACAAAGCCCGTGAATATCTGATGTTAATGCAGGCTGTTCTTTCCAGTCATCCCCAGATTGAATACCGGGATTTATGGCAGATTCAGGTGTTTATTCATAATTTGATCACGGATTCTGAGCGTGAGTATCTGGCTGAGTAAGCTTGGTATTCTGCTATGTATTCATAGTAACTTGTTAACTCATGCACGGCGGCTGCCATAGGTATCGACGAAAATTTTATTGCGCTCCTCCCGCAGGAGCAGGCACTGCGGGCGCAACTGACGCAGTTAAAAGCGGCGCTGGGGTGAGTTGAGTGAAAACAGCCGGGATGGTGATCCCGGCTGTTGGTTTTGGGGCTATATCGAACTTTCCATGTTCACTTCTGTGATAATAAGTCTTTTTCTACGATAAATAAGATCATCTCTTATCTTCATTAAATTTCTCGGGGAAGTCACCTTCAGAAGACCAATATTTAACACTTTCCATAGCTCTTTCCAGATCATCCATATCATCATCACCAAGCGTCAAATCAAATTTTTCCGATAACATTCTTCTGACATAAGCTAAACGCTTTGTAACCTGCCATTCATCAATGAATCGAGTAGTTTCAGCTTCATAGTTTTTTTTATCATGATCAACATAATAAGAGCCCATGTCGTGTAATGATACCAGTATTAACTCAATCTCCTTTAATACGTTAATTAAGTCTTCACCGGATATAGTTATGCTTTTATTATTTGGTACCATTAATTATTTCCTTCTGACAAATTTTGCATTTTTAAGTGGAAGATCACCTTTCACTGTTAATTCGGGTGTACCATAACGTGGATTTTTTACCCATTCCAATTGTGAATCAGGCACATCAGTTTCCACATAATCACGCCTTTTCCTCTTTTAATCTGATATTTATCTTCTGCTGCGACTTGACTCAGAGCTTTTTTGTTCGCTGGTTCAACATATACACGATTATTATCCTGAGCTTTTATGACTCCATCTTGCTCAATAGCTTTCGAACCTTTTCTGTTCGTATAATGTCGAACTCGGGTTGTTGGTTCATCACTTTCTTTATTTGGATGGTGACAATATAATGCAGCCTTTCCCGGCCGGAGTCATGGTCGGTGGTGATTTGTGCCAGCGGCCTGAACGTGTCGGGCTCATACAGATATTCGGTGCTGCTGAGCGCCGTGCCATCAGCGGTGATTTTACTCTGCTGCACCACGGTGTTGCCGTACCACAGGTAGTGTGTGGCGGTTTGTGTGCGCTTACATTCCTTGGCGATTCTGCGCCCGAACGGGTCATAGCGGTAACGTCTGCCATCCGGCAGTTCGATATGGGTCAGCCGGTCTTCATCGTTCCAGATAAACCGCGTAGTCTGTGGGCGAAAGCCGTCTTTGGCTTCGGTTTTTAATGTCACCCGGCCGCATTCGTCATAGACGTATTTAAACCGTCCGGTTTTCACCACCCGTCCGGCTTTATCGTAGTCACGCTGCTGGCGTTTCAGCCGCTCATCCGCCATCGACACCACATTACCCGAGTATTCACTGCCGGTGCCGGTTTGATTGAGGTTCAGCTCACTGTCATAGCCGAACAGCTGCACAAAGCTGGCTTTGGTTTCCCAGGTTTTACGCTGGCGCACCACGCTGATTTGCCCGTTCGGATTGAGGGTGAATTCGGTGTGACCGCGGCGTTTGTCTTCTATCCCGGTCAGCTGGTCGAGGGCATCATACTGAGGGGGGAGTTGAATAAAATAGCCGGTGGTTGATCCCGGCTGTTGGTTTTGTTTCGATCCTTTATGGATTGATAACATAGATGACAAAAAATGATGAACAATCTCAAAAGAAATTATTAATGGAATCTCATAAGCACTTCTTGCAATTTCACTTTCCCGCTTTCTGTACTTAAACATTCTCTGGGTGTAAGGCCATCTAAAGCATCAACCCTTCTATCTAACCAATTTTGAGAATCACTTCCAAGATGAAATTTTATAACTGCGGCGATTTTCTTATCACCAACGATTTTTTCTAATACTCGATGTTCTTCAGTATCATCAAATTCATCTAAAAAAAGGTCCGAATAATTCTCCCAATGTTCATTATTCATAATCGCTAATATCCTGAAAAATAAATTAAATTAAATTAAATTAAATTAAATTAAATTAAATTAAATTAAATTACTTTAGGATAGAGATAATATACCATTGTAACTATTTTCTTTTTCAAATCTTCCCAGAGCGTGACTTGTATCATGTCCATCGCCGGGGACTGTATTATGCTCATCCCGGACAGCCCGCAGGAGCAGACATTGTGGGAGCAACTGGCGCAGTTAAAAGCGGCGCTGGGGTGAGTAAAAACAGCCGGGATGGTAATCCCGGCTGTTGGTTTTGGGGTATTTTAAATAATAATAATCAAATATGATTGAATATTACTTATTTAATAACACTAATCTCCAGCAAATCTTGCAATAACAACTGTATCTTCTTGTAGTAATTTGATCACTTCTTTTAGCTCTGCTTGGCCCTTACTTAGTTTAGGACAAATAATATTCATTTCGTTAATTAATGCTATTAGCTCATCGCCTCTAAAGCTTGAATTAGTTTTATAAAAATCTCTTATTTTTTTCAGATTTTTCATAGACTTCCACTCAATGCTTTGATGAAAGATACCCACATGCAATGATTCATCGAAAGGATACCACTCCTCTGAAGAGTTAGTTCTTGTTATAACCATATCCATACTAATTCCCACCTAATAATACTCGAGATATATCTGATAATTCTTTGAAACTAGACTGAGGGAATACTGTAACCAAATTACCGTTACTCTCAGTGACAACGCGTGTTTTGTATAAAATTTCCCCATTTGGATCTATACCAACAGGATTTTTATATGTTTTTTCGTACAAGAATCGACCATTTTCTTCAACTATCCGATCCTGGTTTCTGAAAGTATCTCTTGCCGGATATTCATCTTAAAGGCAAGTGGCTGCGCGAGGCCGGGTTTGAGACCGGCACGACCGTCACCGTCAAGATCGCCGGGGACTGTATTATGCTTATCCCGGACAGCCCGCAGGAGCAGGCATTGCGGGCGCAACTGGCGCAGTTAAAAGCGGCGCTGGGGTGAGAGTGAAATAATGAATATGACTGAACTGCCTCTCATTGTTAAGCCAAACATGAAGATGCAGTTCAGATCTAGAGATCTTGTAAACCTAAACTTCCAAAGACATCCACATCACTTATCAACTCTAATGTAGTTTTTTATCTTCACAACAATCCGCCCCGAGCTTTTTCATCTTCCATATTTTTTTTGCTAGCTCAGCCTTTTTATCCATGAATAAAGAAGCAATTTTTAGTGCTTTTTCAGAACGATAGGTTTCAGGAGTAATCAAATACCAACCATCTTTTAAAGATTCTATTTTTATTAAATAACGTTTTTCTAGTCCTATACGGCCAGTTACCGAATCCATTTCTCTTGATGCCGAAATGATGGAAACGGAGACCACATCTCCGGGTTTTCTTCTGCTGCACATTATTGCTTCATTTCCATTTTTAGAAATTTTATGTTCAGCTAATTCACCCTGTTGAAAGTCAGACAAAATGTCCCAATGCCCATCTTCATCTGAAAAATATTCGTGCCATTCTTTCATGAATTTCTCTTAAAATCAGTAATAATACTCTCATAGTCAGCACTCGAACACTATTTAATATCATAAGTTTAACTTCATATCGTCATAATTTAACAATTTGAATATCTTTTTCTTCACCAATATTATTAAAAATAGCATCGAAAAACTCATCAAAAGTATCTGAGAATTTATAGATTTTTCCTTCTTCATCCACTTCAGCATAATCATAATTGTCATCATAATGAATATGAGTTCGATCCCAACAATAAACGCTTTCATCATTATTATCGCAGTTAATAACATAATAATTATTTGATGAGTTTGAACCTATTATTAATGGATTATCAAAATATTCAATTTCATCCCTAATATAATTTTCAGCTTCTATATCATAAGGCTCTTCATTTGTGCTTATCCCAAATAACATACTAAAATCAATTTCTTCACCATCAATTTTTGGAAATGGTAAAGAACAATATGAAGGTGGGCTTACAAATGCACCATTGTATTTTAACAGAAATGAAATACATCCCTTAGGAAGATTTAGATCATGCTTCTTCGAAAAGATTTCTATTTCTGATTTAGAGATACCTTTTGATAATTACAACACTATTTTCAATTCTCTTAATAAATCATTCTACATTATCAGAAACATTCGGTATATATTTCTATTTCATCAACGAAGGATTAAAAACAACTATCTTATTATCTTTATTTATACCACAAGGAATCATGCCAGATTTAAATATTTCAAATATTTTTTCAAATATAGAATCTTCGACGAAATCATTAATATATCTATTCAAACTAATCATACTTAGCATATATGAACACTCATCACTAATTTCATCTAAAAACTCTCTATATGATTCATCTTTAATAAGACCTTGCTTCTTTAACTTCAAATATTTCATCCTTTCTCTTATGCTATTTTTACTATTATTCCCTTTTATCAATCGAACTTCATTCGTTATCTCCTCTTGAAAAAATTTATAATTTTTATCAAGGATAATACTAGATACTAGATCTGAAAAAAAGTCAGACCATATACCATACCCATTTGGAACTTCCTGTTCAAATAAAAGCTGCAATGCTAAATGTTGATCATCTATAACTTCTATGTTTGTTATAATTTTTTTTGCTCCAGACATATATTTATCACAATCAATAAATAACGCCGGTTCTAAAATAAATTCTTTTTTATTGATATCCATAACACTCATCACCCAAAAAATTTAGTCCAAAGAGAATGTACTCTTTGTCGTCCGATCTTATTAACATCTTTACCAAATATTTTACTATTATACATATCTTTAGATCTTATTGGCAAACCGCTACTCATACCTGATTTAGCAGTACTTTGAACCTTATTAATATCATTCATAATAAGATCTTTTGATTGGTTTAGATCTATTTTATCTAATTGATCCCGAATAGCGTCTGTATATCCGTGGTGATTACCATAATGTCTAGACATACTACTAGTCATTTTATCTGTTCTTCTCAAGAAAATACCGTTATCGGCATGATCAATATTATTCATCTCAAGGGCAAGTGGCTGCGCGAGGCCGGGTTTGAGACCGGCACGCCCGTTACCGTCAATATCGCCGGGGATTGTATTGTGCTCATCCCGGACAGCCCGCAGGAGCAGGCATTGCGGGAACAACTGACGCAGTTAAAAGCGGCGCTGGGGTGAATTGAGTGAATAAAATAGCCGGGATATTGATCCCGGCTATTGGTTTTTGAAACTGTTTCGATCCTTTCTGAGACTATCAAATATTATAATTAGTTCAGTTATTTTCTAAAGAATCATAGATTAACATCATTTCTTCAATTTTTATATTTTCTATTTTATCCTCATCCAAAGAATAAAGATCATCATCGACAATAACCACAAAATTATAATCATTTACATATACTTCATCATCATCAAAAAACATATTTTCAACTTTATTTTTTAAAAGAGATAAACAATCACCCAATCCAACATCATTATATTTCCCTTTGTAGTTATTATATAAAACAATTCTAATTAGCTTTGATATCTTTATGTCTATCCACAAGTCAATACTATCGAGTATTTTATAAATAAAAATATCTGGATATATCGCAGTTATTTTTAAACTACCTTTATTAAAATAGGAATCATAGTCAACTATTTTTCCTATTACTTCAACAGCTGACTGTCCTAAATAGATATCACCAATTCCTTTATAAGGAACAATGTCATATTCAAGCATTTCATCTAATTTAGACATAGCCTATCCCTCATATATTTCGCCAGCTTCTTTTATAACATTTCCTGTGGTTCCATCAATAATTCTCCATTTTTTCTGAGCTCGCAGTTCTTCCTTTGGATATCGGTTAGGATCAATAACCTTAGTTTTTGGCTTATTCGGAGATGTAACTTTATAATAGAGCGGTTCATCATATACCTGATTTCGAGAATGGCGCCCACCACCATAATTGACTATCACTTCAGTTCTTCCACCTTTAGTTTCTTTGCTATACCGATAAGCGGTAGAATTACCTCCATACTCTCCGCCAACAAATCCATCTTTCTCCAAAGCTTCTGCAACTTCATTATGATCTTTTCCATACAGTGTAGCGGGATCATCCAAATCTATTTTATGACTTTCCTCACTCAACCCCAACGGATCAACCCAACCAACCGGATTATCCACATACCCCTGCGGCCTCAACCCACCCGCAAAACCAATGGGGTCCGGACTTAAATACTGCCCGCTATCAGCATCATAGTAACGGTTAAGATTATAGTAAAGTCCCGATTCTGTATCTTCAATCTGGCCCTGATAACGCAGGTCACAGGTGATGGCATCGTTGGCCACTTCTTCTAAGTAACCCCGGTTGACCTGGGTGCGCTGCTGCTGATATTTACCCCACAGATGCTGGTCGCCCTGCCACTGGATTTCTCCATCTGGTGTGCATAATTCCTGCGGCGTTCCGGCATGGTCAGTGACAATATAATGCAAGCGCTCGCGTCCGGAGTCATGGTCGGTGGTAATTTGTGCTAATGGCCTGAACGTATCCGGTTCATACAGATATTCGGTGCTTTGCAGCGCCGTGCCATCGGCGGTGATTTTACTCTGCTGCACCACCGTGTTGCCGTCCCACAGATAATGGGTTTGCTGCTGAGTTCTCTCGCATTCTTTGGCGATTCTGCGCCCGAACGGGTCATAGCGATAGCGGTAACGTCTGCCATCCGGCAGTTCGATATGTGTTAACCGGTCTTCATCATTCCAGATAAACCGCGTGGTTTGCGGGCGGAAGCCATCTTTGGCTTCGGTTTTTAATGTCACCCGGCCGCACTCGTCATAGACGTATTTAAACCGTCCGGTTTCCACCACCCGCCCGGCTTTATCGTAGTCACGCTGCTGGCGTTTCAGCCGCTCATCCGCCATCGACACCACATTACCCGAGTATTCACTGCCGGTGCCGGTTTGATTGAGGTTCAGCTCACTGTCATAACCGAACAGCTGCACAAAACTGGCTTTGGTTTCCCAGGTTTTACGCTGGCGCACCACGCTGATTTGCCCGTTCGGATTGAGGGTGAATTCGGTGTGACCGCGGCGTTTGTCTTCAATCCCGGTCAGCTGGTCAAGGGCATCATACTGATATTGCCGCAGCACAGTGCCGCGCCCGGCCTGTGCGTAACCGGCACCGAGGCTCTGGCGGGTTAACAGCCCGGTAGCACTCCAGTCATGGAACAGACCAAAACCGGCCTCACTGGTACGCGAAGATTCCTGACCGCTGGCATGATAAGCAAATTTCAGCGGGTCGTGCTCACCCATATGCAGCTGCATCAGCTGTTGCTGCTGCCACTGATACGCGCGCGCGGTTTGTGTGCCGTTCATCGCGGTGCGTCTTCCCGCCGCATCGTATTCATGGGTAACCGGCGTGCCGTTGAGGTTTTCACTCAGCAGTAGTCCTGCCGGGCTGTAAGCCATCTCCACCCAGGCATCGCCGTTTTCCGCATATTTCAGCCGGGCCGCTTCATCATATTCATACCAGCTTTTTCCGGTCGGATTGTCGTGGTGGTCAAAGCTCTGCGCTTCCAGTAAGCGCCCGCACGGGTCATAGGCATAGCGGTAGTGATGACCATCCGGCTTGATGCGTTTAACCATTCTGCCTGCCGGGTCATAGCTGAAGCTTTCTTTGCGCCCGTCATAATGGCGCTCGCTGGCAATCCGGCCCAGCGCATCGAACTCATACAGCCACTGGTCACCTTTACTGTTGGTCACCCCGGCAAATTCTCCTTCCGGGTTGTAGTGATAACGGGTCGTTGCACCCAGCGCATCGGTGACCGCTCTCAGCCTGTCAAACGCCCCATATTCAAACTTCCGGGTGTGGCCCAGCGCATCAGTCACTTCCGTCAGGTTGCCTTCAATATCGTAACTGAACCGGGCGGTGGTTCCGTCTTCGTAAATCACCTGCGATGGCTGACTGTGTTTGCCGTCGTAACACCAGCGACGCACCTGCCTGTTGTCACTTTCCCGTTTAATCAGCCGGTCCAGCGCATCATAATGGAACGTCATCCCGTAGCCGGTGGCCGGCTCAATCCGTGTCAGCTGGCCGCGTGCGTTGTACTGATAGCGCGTGGTGCTGCCATCCGGCCCCGTAGCCGATTCACGCAGCCCGCTGCGGGTATAGGTGTACTGCCATGACCGCCCGTCCGGGTCGGTAATTTTTGTCACATCGCCCTGGCAGTTGTGCTCATACAACCAGCTGGCACCGGCCGGATTCATATATCCTGTCAGCCAGCCGGTGTCGTTATAGGTATACGTGTGTACGGTGCCATCCGGTAAGGTGACCGAAGTGACATTGCCCCAGTCATCATGGGTATACGCGGTGGTTTCCCCGGCTGCGTTGGTTTCACTGACCAGCAAATCCCCCTGCCACTGCTGGGTGGTCTGATGGCCTTCATCATCAACAATCACCGACGGCAGGTTACGCGCATCAAGGTGATAAGCCGTCACCCCGCCAAAGGCGCTTTTATAGTAGTGGATATGATTGTCATCGTCATAACGCAGCTGGTCGACCCACAAATCATCCGCGTAAACGGCCCTCAGCGGGCAGCCAGCTGTCGCGGGGGTTGTGACTGTTACGGGAAATCAGGCGGGCATATAAATCATCAAGAAATGCATTCAGCAGCTGCGGTTAATACAGCTCGTCATATTGCGGCTGGGTCATGTGCAGCGGGAACGCCTCAAACGGCGTCAGTTCCGGTTCAGTATCCGCTGTGGATCTTCCGGAAAAACAACATCTGAAGAGAAACCCCACGGCGATACCAGCACCCCGGATATTCATCTCAAGGGCAAGTGGCTGCGCGAGGCCGGGTTTGAGACCGGCACACCCGTTACCGTCAATATCGCCGGGGATTGTATTGTGCTGCTCCCGGACAGCCCGCAGGAGCAGGCATTGCGCGAACAACTGGCACAGTTAAAAGCGGCGCTGGGGTGAGTTGAGTGAGTCAACAGCCGGGATGGTGATCCCGGCTATTTCAGTTAATCACTAAATTCAAAGCTCTCTTCTGCTAAGTTATGCTCTTTTCGGTACCCTTCTTCCCATTCAAAATAATCATCAGGTTCATCAGAACTAATACCTTTCAGCCAATATTGCTCTCCGTAAGCTATGAGCATTGCTAGATGGTATTCGGTCTCATGGCATCGAACTACAGCAGCCATATAACCATCAAGTGCATTATTTATTATAGGCGAGTTAGAAATTAGACTATTAACTTCATCTTCCGACTTACCTGCATATTTTATAAGTATTGCTTTGATTAGTTCAGTCCAAGTATAAAAATTAAATTTGATAGTCTCATTAATATTTTTATCGTTAACAAATAAAATACCATCAATAACTTTAGATTTATCTAGCATTATTAGCTTCCATTAATTTTATATTTATCAAACAAAGCTGCCGCCTTTTTCGAGAAAATAGCCGTTTGACTTCCTATACTTATAGGAGATTTTCCTGCTCTTACTGGTCCGGGATTCGCAACCATCGGGCCACTAACTGCATCATAGGAATGTGTTAAACCTTTATTTCTGCCTTTTGTAACAAAATCAGCCCACTCACTATCAGCCGAGTCAAATACTTTCATATTTAGCTTATCAAGTTCCGAGTTCGGAATATCAAATTGAGTTATTGTTGGGTGCTTTCTCTTTCTAGCCCAATCAGCGGCCTGCTCAGGATCTTTCGTAACGTAAAAGCCACCCTTACCAGCAGGATTAAAGTCTAAATTATTCCGGCCTTTGGATGGGTCTATAGGACCTTGAATATCGCCAGCATGGTAAAACGTAGTAACATCATCACCATGATCATGACTTTCTAGTACTAACCCCAACGGATCCACAAACCCAACCGGATTCCCCACATACCCCTGCGGCCTCAATCCCCCCGCCATCCCTATGGGGTCTTAGGGCATATCCGGATGCAGTCGTACTTATTTATGCATCTAACCCATTGAACTCACATCACTTTTAAAGAGAAGCCGCGCCGGATATTACATACTGTTAACCCTGTTTTGCCGAGACGCACTTTTTCAGCTGCAACCAGTATAACTGCGGCGTCAGCCGCTGTGAACGCCCTGATTTCAGAACCATTCAGCGCAGCACTGTTACCAACAATGCAAAACTGATCCAGTTGTTTTCACGATGGTACCTTTTCGGATAACACCCTGTGAAATCAACAACTCCCATGAATCAGGAAGAACATTCACGGATGAATGTTCAGGTTTTTCAGCACAGGGAGGTGCTTAAAAAACCGGTTCCGGCCAGCGCTCAAAACAGTCAGAAATTCAAAGCAGTTTTGGTTCCTTTTCCTGCGTGAAAAGGAACTGGGGCGCGTGCACCACAAGCCGTCTGGCTCTGAAAAACCAATTGCGCACCACACGATACCACTCCGGTTGGGATCTTCCGGAAAAAACAACATCTGAAGAGAAACCCCACGGCGATACCAGCACCCCGGATATTCATCTCAAGGGCAAGTGGCTGCGCGAGGCCGGGTTTGAGACCGGCACGCCCGTTACCGTCAATATCGCCGGGGATTGTATTGTGCTCATCCCCGACAGTCCGCAGGAGCAGGCATTGCGCGAGCAACTGGCGCAATTAAAAGCGGCGCTGGGGTGAGTTGGGTGAATAAAAAGCCGGGATGGTGATCCCGGCTTCGAATCTTTAAGGATTGATAAAATGTCTGTGACACAGAATGCTGAACAGTCTCAAATAATAAGCTGGAAAAATCGAGGAGATCTTTCCGGTTAAACACGATTAATATTTTCCTGTTCTCATAAAATATTCAAGACTTTTAATAAAATCCTCTCTTTCTTTTGTCTTTTTTATATCTAACACAGTTACAGCTTTAATCTTACCATTTTTATCATATTCATTTTTTTGCATTACAAGAATAAAATATCCATTAGGTGTTCCTTCTGGTTCATATCTTGAATCAAAACTTAGCCCCATAATTTTATTACTACCACCAATTAAGACAGATCCATAATAATATTCAATGAACTCTTCAACAGGATCAACTTCATAGAAGTTATTTATATTTATACTCCATCCTGAAGGGATTCTAAGCCTCTGTATTTCTACGTTATTTTTCACAATCACCTCACACTAGGTATATATTTTCTCACTTGGGCTAGAGATGCAGGAAAACTATGGATTACGGGTACACCTGTCTTCGTCATTTCTATTCTAACCCAATCAGTTAATTGTCCACCATTATATCCTACTGGTCCAGTAGGATTTTTATAGAACATAAAACGGGTTCCACCATGCTCAAATACATTCCCATTTCTAATTGCATCATAAGCAGCCTGCTTTTCAAATCCAGCTACCTGTTTAGCATATTCGGGTAAATATGATGCTTCAGGATCTCCTTTTCTAGCCCCTTTGCCTAAACTGAGGGATTGGGCCTCTTCAGGTGTTTTAGCTTGGATGTGTTTTACTGCGTGATAATCACCAGGTCTCTGAGCATTATATACGTCAGTCCTTAAACTCTTACGATTATGATAACCATCATGACTTTCACCCACCAATCCCAGCGGATCAACAAATCCAACAGGATTCCCCACATACCCCTGCGGCCTAATCCCTCCCGAAAATCCAATAGGATCCGGACTTAAATACTGCCCGCTATCGGCATCATAGTAACGGTTAAGATTATAGTAAAGCCCCGATTCTGTATCTTCAATCTGGCCCTGATAACGCAGGTCACAGGTGATGGCATCGTTGGCGACTTCTTCCAGATAACCACGGTTGACCTGGGTGCGCTGCTGCTGGTATTTGCCCCACAGATGCTGGTCGCCCTGCCACTGGATTTCTCCGTCTGGTGTGCACAGCTCCTGCGGCGTTCCGGCATGGTCAGTGACAATATAATGCAAGCGCTCGCGTCCGGAGTCATGGTCGGTGGTAATTTGCGCTAATGGCCTGAACGTATCCGGTTCATACAGATATTCGGTGCTGCTGAGCGCCGTGCCATCGGCGGTGATTTTACTCTGCTGCACCACGGTGTTGCCGTCCCACAGATAATGGGTTTGCTGCTGAGTTCTCTCGCACTCTTTGGCGATTCTGCGCCCGAACGGGTCATAGCGGTAGCGGTAACGTCTGCCGTCCGGCAGTTCGATATGTGTTAACCGGTCTTCATCATTCCAGATAAACCGCGTGGTCTGCGGGCGGAAGCCGTCTTTAGTTTCGGTTTTTAATGTCACCCGGCCGCATTCGTCATAGACGTATTTAAACCGTCCGGTTTCCACCACCCGTCCGGCTTTATCGTAGTCACGCTGCTGGCGTTTCAGCCGCTCATCGGCCATCGACACCACATTACCCGAGTATTCACTGCCGGTGCCGGTTTCATTGAGGTTCAGCTCACTGTCATAACCGAACAGCTGCACAAAACTGGCTTTGGTTTCCCAGGATTTGCGCTGGCGCACCGCGCTGATTTGCCCGTTCGGATTGAGGGTAAACTCAGTGTGACCGCGGCGTTTGTCTTCTATTCCGGTCAGCTGGTCGAGGGCATCATACTGATATTGCCGCAGCACAGTGCCGCGCCCGGCCTGAGCGTAACCGGCGCCGAGGCTCTGGCGGGTTAACAGCCCGGTGGCGCTCCAGTCATGGAACAGGCCAAAACCGGCCTCACTGGTACGCGAAGATTCCTGACCGCTGGCATGATAAGCAAATTTCAGCGGGTCGTGCTCACCCATATGCAGCTGCATCAGCTGTTGCTGCTGCCACTGATACGCGCGCGCGGTTTGTGTGCCGTTCATCGCGGTGCGTCTTCCCGCCGCATCGTATTCATGGGTAACCGGCGTGCCGTTGAGGTTTTCACTCAGCAGCAGTCCTGCCGGGCTGTAAGCCATCTCTACCCAGGCATCGCCGTTCTCAGCATATTTCAGCCGGGCCGCTTCATCATATTCATACCAGCTTTTTCCGGTCGGATCATCATGGTGGTCAAAGCTTTGCGCTTCCAGTAAGCGCCCGCACACATCGTACTGATAATCGAAGCGGTGACCGTCTGGTTTGACGCGCTGCACCATTCTGCCTGCCGGGTCGTAACTGAAGCTCTCTTTGCGCCCGTCATAATGGCGCTCGCTGGCAATCCGGCCCAGCGCATCGAATTCATACAGCCACTGGTCACCTTTACTGTTGGTCACCCCGGCAAATTCCCCTTCCGGGTTGTAGTGATAACGGGTCGTTGCACCCAGCGCATCGGTGACCGCTCTCAGCCGGTCAAAGGCGCCATATTCAAACTTCCGGGTATGGCCCAGCGCATCAGTCACTTCCGTCAGGTTGCCTTCAATATCGTAACTGAACCGGGCGGTGGTCCCGTCTTCGTAAATCACCTGCGATGGCTGACTGTGTTTACCGTCGTAACACCAGCGACGCACCTGTTTGTTGTCACTTTCCCGTTTAATCAGCCGGTCCAGCGCATCATAATGGAACGTCATCCCGTAGCCGGTGGCCGGCTCAATCCGTGTCAGCTGGCCGCGTGCGTTGTACTGATAGCGCGTGGTGCTGCCATCCGGCCCCATGGCCGACTCACGCAGCCCGCTGCGGGTATAGGTGTACTGCCATGACCGCCCGTCCGGGTCGGTGATTTTTGTCACATCGCCCTGGCGGTTGTGCTCATACAACCAGCTGGCACCGGCCGGATTCATATATCCTGTCAGCCAGCCGGTGTCGTTATAGGTATACGTGTGTACGGTGCCATCCGGTAAGGTGACCGAAGTGACATTGCCCCAGTCATCATGGGTATACGCGGTGGTTTCCCCGGCTGCGTTGGTTTCACTGACCAGCAAATCCCCCTGCCACTGCTGGGTGGTCTGATGGCCTTCATCATCAACAATCACCGACGGCAGGTTACGCGCATCAAGGTGATAAGCCGTCACCCCGCCAAAGGCGCTTTTATAGTAGTGGATATGATTGTCATCGTCATAACGCAGCTGGTCGACCCACAAATCATCCGCGCAGCGCGTTGCCACCACCCGGCCCCGGTCATCAAAATCATGCTCAACCCAGGTTTTCGCCAAATCATTCCAGCGAATCAGTTGTCCGGCTTTGTCATACTGATAGTCAAAGTTACACCCCGGCTCACCACGCACCGTGGTCAGGCGGCCCTGCGGGTCGTAGCGGAAACTGACCAGCTCGCGCAGCGGCTCTTTCTGCGCATTGCACAGTGTCATCCGCGTGATGCGCCGGCGCTCCGTCTCAACCTGAACCAGCCGCTCATCACTGAGCATCACCCATTTGAGGGTGCCGCGCTCATACAGAAACGCATTCTCATTGCCATAAGCATCACGGATACGGGTCAGGCGCAGCTCACTGCCAACCGCATGCTCAAACCAGTATTGCAGCCCGTCTTTGTGTTTTAAAATCAGCTCGCCGCAATCGCCCCGGTGCAACTCCCACTGTGGCATCTGCGCCGAGCGGGTCGGTAAATCCTGCCACGGCAGGTCAAACACCGTCTGATTGTCATCCATATCCGTGAAGGTGACTTCCTGACCGGTCACAGTCAGGCTCCGGTCCCAGCCACTGCGCCACTGGGTGCCGGTCAGGCCGGTGAAACGCTGGCCGCCGGAGTGGTAATAGCGCTGATGCGCCAGCGGCAGCAGCCCGGCCACGGTAAAGTCGGTGCGCTGCTCATACATTTTCCCGGTCAGCAGGTCAATCGGCTCACCACCTTCACATTTATGTGCTGTTGGCCCCTCACCACCTTCAATACACTCGTGTGTTGCTGGGTTTTCTTCTTTTGCCTGCTGCGCTTTATGCTGGCGCTCAACCGCAGCCTGGTCGGCGTCCTGCTTGTGATAATTCTCTTTCCCCGCATTGGTACTCTTGGGCGTCTCCAGCGTCTTTTTCTTATACGGGGTGCCGGTTTTATGCGTCACCACCTTTTCGACAAACTCATCCACCTTCGACTTGATTTTACCGGTCATCTCATCGATTTTGCTCTCCAGCTTCTTCATCGCCTCAACCAGTTTGACGAACGCATCCTTCATCAGCACCATCGCCCAGTTGTTGCTCTTGTTCACCGCATCCGTCAGCCCGGCAATAATCTCCTGCAACAGCTTCTTCGCTTTCCCGGCATACTCATCCAGCGTGCTGCCGAACTTCTTCAGAAACTTCACCAGATTCCCGTTCGACAGGCTGCGCAGAATTTTTATCGCCTTCTGAATCACCCGGGAATCCGCTTTCTCCAGCGCGTTGATAATCGTCTTGCCGGTCTTTTTGGTCGCATCTCCCAGACCCGGCACAAAACCAATCGATTGTATAAGAAAAAACCAGATGGATATTTCAACTACTATTCGTAGAGATTTGAACCCGGAAACATGCTATGTGTGTTCAGAAATTAACCCTCACAAAATCACGACTCAGATCACACTTCCTAATACTAAAACCATACTTTTCTGCCTTGAATAAAACCTCCGGCCCGATTAATCTACCCCCGCACTGCCAAAAACAGTGTCGGGCGTAGGAACCCCGTATTACGTAGATTCACTGGGATCGGCTTTTAGTCGATTCCAGTGTATGCTTTAGCATATCTGAATTATGGTGAGCTGAGTGAGGGCGCTTCCGCGCGCCGTTGTCTACGTAACGGTAGTTCCTAACCTCGCTCAGCTCGCCACCCAGAGCGTAGGAACCTTTGTGTAGCGATTTCTATTAATTGTCACAATACGTAGAGAGGCTTTGCTATGCCTAAATCAAACTATTTCCATCATGCCAAACTCACCCCGAAACAGGAAAAACGGCTTTTCAACCCTCAAGAACCACAAGTGAATGACACCGACTTGAATATTCACCACAAAGCCCGTGAATATCTGATGTTAATGCAGGCTGTTCTTTCCAGTCATCCCCAGATTGAATACCGGGATTTATGGCAGATTCAGGTGTTTATTCATAATTTGATCACGGATTCTGAGCGTGAGTATCTGGCTGAGTAAGCTTGGTATTCTGCTATGTATTCACAGTAACTTGTTAACTCATGCACGGCGGCTGCCATAAATATCGACGAAAATTGTATTGCGCTCCTCCCGCAGGAGCAGGCACTGCGGGCTCACCTGGTGCAGTTAAAAGCGGCCTGGGGTGAGTTAGGTAAAACAGCCGGGAGGTTGATCCCGGCTGTTGGTTTTTGCTTCGATACTTTTACGGATCAGTTAGGCTAGTTTCTCGAGCGCTTAATTTCTTTTAATAATTTTTTTTTAAAACTAGCAATCAGATTAGTCCACTCCTGATAACTGAGACCAGCTATATAATAATCTCCCAGCCAACGAGGATGACAACGAGATATTAAGTTTTCTAACGCTGATATTCTCTCTGCATGATTTGTTTCAAGATGTTCGACCTTATAATACATATCTTGAATACTCTCAGCTTCTTCTTCATAAGAAGAATGTTCTAATAAACTACATATTCGTTCAGTGTGTTCTTTTAAATTCATAGTAGCTCTGTTGCTCCTGAATATTTACCACCGGCAGTAACGATCTGCCAACCACCTCCAACTTTATCTTGTCCCCATTGTAGTTGAGGTGCGACTTTTCCTTCCAGAAGTACTTGATCTCTTGTAAGGGCGACCTTTCCTTCATAAGTTGCTGAATTATTTGGCGGCAATGCTAAATTAGCACGTCGTTCTGCTGCTGTTGCCCCTGCTGAACCCCGAGTAACATAAACTTGCGACGCACTACCTGGCGTATGCTCTGTTATAGTAAATACATCTCCAGCTTTTCCTCGTGACGCATATATTTGTCCATCAAAACTGTTAACTGTATCGTGCTGAATTTGTTTATTTAACCCACGACTTTTTAATAGTTTTCTCGCTGAGTTTCTCGATATTGCAACCTTTTCGTTATCTTTTACTGAGCACTCAGTCAACCCCAACGGATCGACAACCCCAAGCGGATTAAATACATACCCCTGCGGCCTCAAGCCCCCCGCCATCCCTATGGGGTCCGGACTTAAATACTGCCCGCTATCCGCATCATAGTAACGGTTAAGATTATAGTAAAGCCCCGATTCTGTATCTTCAATCTGACCCTGATAACGCAGGTCGCAGGTGATGGCATCGTTGGCGACTTCTTCTAAGTAACTGCGGTTGACCTGCGTGCGCTGCTGCTGATATTTGCCCCACAGATGCTGGTCGCCCTGCCACTGAATTTCTCCGTCTGGTGTGCATAATTCCTGCGGCGTTCCGGCATGGTCAGTGACAATATAATGCAGCCGCTCGCGCCCGGTGTCATGGTCGGTGGTGATTTGAGCCAGTGGCCTGAAAGTGTCCGGCTCATACAGATATTCGGTGCTTTGCAGTGCGGTGCCGTCAGCGGTGATTTTACTCTGCTGCACCACCGTGTTGCCGTCCCACAGATAATGGGTTTGCTGCTGAGTTCTCTCGCATTCTTTGGCGATTCTGCGCCCGAACGGGTCATAGCGGTAGCGGTAACGTCTGCCATCCGGCAGTTCGATATGTGTCAGCCGGTCTTCATCGTTCCAGATAAACCGCGTGGTCTGCGGGCGGAAGCCGTCTTTAGTTTCGGTTTTTAATGTCACCCGGCCGCATTCGTCATAGACGTATTTAAACCGCCCGGTTTCCACCACCCGTCCGGCTTTATCGTAGTCACGCTGCTGGCGTTTCAGCCGCTCATCGGCCATCGACACCACATTACCCGAGTATTCACTGCCGGTGCCGGTTTGATTGAGGTTCAGCTCACTGTCATAGCCGAACAGCTGCACAAAGCTGGCTTTGGTTTCCCAGGATTTGCGCTGGCGCACCGCGCTGATTTGCCCGTTCGGATTGAGGGTAAATTCGGTGTGACCGCGGCGTTTGTCTTCTATCCCGGTCAGCTGGTCGAGGGCATCATACTGATATTGCCGCAGCACAGTGCCGCGCCCGGCCTGTGCATAACCGGCGCCGAGGCTCTGGCGGGTTAACAGCCCGGTGGCGCTCCAGTCATGGAACAGACCAAAACCGGCCTCACTGGTGCGCGATGATTCCTGACCGCTGGCATGATAAGCAAATTTCAGCGGGTCATGTTCGCCCATATGCAGCTGCATCAGCTGTTGCTGCTGCCACTGATACGCGCGGGCAGTCTGAGTGCCGTTCATCGCGGTGCGTCTTCCCGCCGCATCGTATTCATGGGTAACCGGCGTACCGTTGAGATTCTCACTCAGCAGCAGTCCCGCCGGACTGTAAGCCATCTCTACCCAGGCATCGCCGTTTTCCGCATATTTCAGCCGGGCCGCTTCATCATATTCATACCAGCTTTTTCCGGTCGGATTGTCGTGGTGGTCAAAGCTCTGCGCTTCCAGTAAGCGCCCGCACGGGTCATAGGCATAGCGGTAGTGATGACCATCCGGTTTGATGCGTTTGACCATCCGCCCGGCCGGGTCGTAACTGAAGCTCTCTTTGCGCCCGTCATAATGGCGCTCGCTGGCAATCCGGCCCAGCGCATCGAATTCATACAGCCACTGGTCACCTTTACTGTTGGTCACCCCGGCAAATTCTGCTTCCACATTATAGTGATAGCGGGTTGTCGCACCGGTCGGGTCAGTCACCGAGCGCAGTTTATCAAACGCCCCGTACTCAAACCAGCGGGTATTGCCCAGCGTATCCGTGACGCTGGTCAGGTTACCTTCAATATCGTAACTGAACCGGGCGGTAGTCCCGTCTTCGTAAATCACCTGAGACGGATTCAGTTGCTTCCCTTCATAACACCAGCGCCGCACCAGCTTGTTATCATTTTCCCGTTTAATCAGCCGGTCCAGTGCATCGTAATGGAAGGTCATCCCATAGCCCACTGAAGGCTCAATCCGTGAAATCAGGCCGTGTTCGTTATACTGGTAACGCGCCGAACTGCCATCCGGACCGGTCACCGACTCACGCAGTCCCCGGCTTGTATACGTGTACTGCCATGACCGCCCGTCCGGGTCAGTCACTCGGGTTAAATCACCCTGCGGATTATGTTCATACAACCAGCTGGCACCCGCCGGATTCATATAGGCTGTCAGCCAGCCCTGCTCATTGTATGTGTAAGTGTGCTCTGCGCCGTCCGGCTGTAATACCGAGGTCACATTGCCCCATGTGTCATACTGATAAGCCTGCGTCTCACCCAGCGCATTGGTTTCACCGGTCAGACGATCATCCTGCCACTGCTGCTCTGCCCGGTGACCCGCCGGATCAACAATCGCCACCGCCCGGTACTGTTCATTCAGATGGAATTCAGTGATCCCGCCAAAGGTACTTTTATGATAGTGAATCCGTTTTTCATCGTCATAACGCACCTGACCACTCCAGTAGCCTTCGGCACAACGGTTATCCGTGACCCGGCCCCTGGCATCATAATCATGTTCGGCCCAGGTTTGCGCCAAATCCTGCCAGCGGGTCAGGTAGCCTTCTTTGCTGTACTGATAGTCAAAGTTACGTCCCGGCTCACCACGCACTGACATCAGCCAGCCCTGCGCATCATAGGTGTAGCGGGCCAGCTCGCGCAGCGGATTTTTCAGCCCGTCACATAATGTCAGGCAGGTGATGCGCCGGCGCTCCGTCTCGACCTGAACCAGCCGCTCATCACTGAGCATCACCCATTTGAGGGTGCCGCGCTCATACAGAAATGCATTTTCATTGCCATAAGCATCACGGATACGGGTCAGGCGCAGCTCACTGCCAACCGCATGCTCAAACCAGTATTGCAGCCCGTCTTTGTGTTTTAAAATCAGCTCGCCGCAATCGCCCCGGTGCAGCCAGTACTCCGGTTTCTCTGCCGACTGGGTGGGCAAATCCTGATACGGCAGAAGAAACTCAGCCGTGGTGTAATCTTCATCAATAAAAGTCACATCCGTATCATTGACCTGAAGACAGATATCCCAGCTGCTGCGCCATAACGTCCCCATCAGCCCGGTTTCCCGGCGGCCAGTCGAATGGTAATAACGACTGTGAATCAAAGGCTGGAAGCCTGCCAGTACAAAGTCCTGCCGGGATTCAAACACCTGCCCGGTCGACACATCAACCGGATCGTCTTTACAGACAACCGGATCTTTCTCTTTAGCTTTGACCTTATCAACCGGATCGTCTGCACAGACTTTTTTATCTTTCGCTTGCTGCGCCTCATGCGTTTTCTTCACTTCGGCATCATCCAGATCTTTCTGACGGTAATTCTCTTTCCCCGCATTGGTACTCTTGGGCGTCTCCAGCGTCTTTTTCTTATACGGGGTGCCGGTTTTATGCGTCACCACCTTTTCCACAAACTCATCCACCTTCGACTTGATTTTGCCGGTCATCTCATCGATTTTGCTCTCCAGCTTCTTCATCGCCTCAACCAGTTTGACGAAGGCATCCTTCATCAGCACCATCGCCCAGTTGTTGCTCTTGTTCACCGCATCCGTCAGCCCGGCAATAATCTCCTGCAACAGCTTCTTCGCTTTCCCGGCATACTCATCCAGCGTGCTGCCGAACTTCTTCAGAAACTTCACCAGATTCCCGTTCGACAGGCTGCGCAGAATTTTTATCGCCTTCTGAATCACCCGGGAATCCGCTTTCTCCAGCGCGTTGATAATCGTCTTGCCGGTCTTTTTGGTCGCATCTCCCAGACCCGGCACAAAACCAATCAGCACCAGTACCCCACCGGCCCAGTGCCAGAAATCCAGCTCGTCTTTGGTGCAGGTATCCCAGCCCCAGCAGCCCAGGTCATATAAATCCATCGCCTGACCCACCACCGGCACAAACCCCAGCGCAATTTCACAAAACAGCAGGATTGCGGTGTTATCGTGCGCAAGCCCCGCCATCTCCCCCGCCAGACTGCTGTGAATCTTGTTCACCGCCTTGCGCAGCGCCATCGAGCCGTCGTTAATCTCATCCAGCAACTCATAATAGCGCTTGTAAGCCGGTTCATATTTATCCGGAAGAAACCCGCCCGAGAGCTTGCGGTCAATATCGATATGCGAGTCCGAGCTGTCATCCGCATCATATTCCAGATATCCGGCCCGGTTGAGAGTCGCATACAACGCAAAATACTCCCCCGCCAGCACCGCATATTTGGGGTTCTTCTGCAATACCGGGTTGTTGTCCATCACATCTTTGGGCCTGAAGGTATCTTTACCTTCACCCAGCATCAGGTCATACGCGCCGCAGCCCATGTCCTTGACTTTCAGCAGACCGTTATCATCGGTTTTACCGGAAACCTCGGTTTTGTTACTGTCGGTCAGCACCACGTCCGCCCCGGCAATCGGCTGTTCATCGTCATAGTGATAGCGGATAAACAGCTCACAGCCGCATTTCACGCAGCCACAGTCCAGCACCTTGTCGGTGGAAAAATTCTGGTCGGCCGCCTGGGCACTCGACATAATATCGGCTTTCTTCTGCTGATTACTCTTGCTCATACAACATCTGACTCCTCATTCTCTTCATCCAGTGCGTCCAGCGCCCGCTCTACCAGCCGGCTCATCCGGTCCTTCTCACCTATCATCTCCGGCTCACCCAATATCGCCTGCGCCCACGGCCGGGTGATAAAATCCTCTCCCACCACAATCGTCAGGGTCAGGTATTTCAGCAGCTCCGGATGGTCACCAAAACCATGCTGCTTCGCGCGGGTTAAATGGGTGTATAAATAGTCATCAAACTGCGCTTCATCCCAGTCCGCCGTCTCTTCACTGTGATGCGCCTGCAAATGCTGCTGATAACTGCGGTAGTGCTGCTGCTCGGTGCGCAGCGTCAGCGCCTTATCCTGCGCCTCAGTCAGTACCAGCGGTAACGGCATCGTCGCGGCCAGTGCCGTGTCCGGCGGGGTATCAAACGACAGATAATCCACCTGCGATGCCCCCGGCTGCCAGTACGCCACCGCGCCCAGCGGCCCGCGCAGATGATGGCGGCTCAGGCTGCCGCTTGCCTGCCACAGCGTTGTAAACACTTCCCACTCACTGATGCGCAGAATCACCGGCCCTTCCTGCGGGTGGTCGACCATCGTCCAGGCCCGCAGGTGGCGCAGCACCATCTCCATCTGACGCTCAGGCGAATGGGCCAGCAGTGACGGGTCAATCCGCACCGCCATGCCCCACGTCGCCTGCGTTGCAATGTGCGCTTCAAACCAGTCCCACGATTCAGCCGTCAGCAGGTACGGCGACAGAGCCGCGTTCTGCGCCCCCACCTGACCCCAGAACAGCCGGTTGTGCGCCGGGCTGTCCTGCCCTTCCGCAAAAGTCATCACATCATCATTGACCGAGGCTTCGGCCACCAGCAGCCAGCCGGGCTCTGTCAGCATCTGCTGCCAGTCCGCCAGCGGAATTTGGACCGGCTCAATCCCGGTCAGTGTGCCTGTATCAGGCGGGGTGTCATGCATGGTCAGGCTCCGTCGGGTTCTCAGGGTTGTCAGGGAAATCAGGATTGTCAGGGGAATCATCGAAAGCAGCCGTTAAACAAACCGGCCAGTCAGCGCTGCGGTAAGGGGCCAGTTCATCGTCCCGGCCCCGGAACTGTGTGTCGAACTCGCCGGTTGCTTCACGCAGCGGGTAGAAATTACGCAGCCGGACAAACTCCGGATGCCGGTGATAGCCATCACCCAGATAAAAGCGGTATACCGCAAAAGTGCGCCGCGCCAGTAAATCCGCAGACGGGTACAGAGACTGCGCCAGCGCCATCCCTTCTTCATATCCGGCCACCACCGCCTCGCGCGATAAACGGCCCTCACCGGGCAGCCAGCTGTCGCGGGGGTTGTGACTGTTATTGGCAATCAGGCGGGCATATAAATCATCAAGAAATGCATCCAGCAGTTGCGGGTAATACAGCTCGTCATATTGCGGCTGGGTCAGGTGCAGCGGGAAATCATCAAACGGCGTCAGTGCCGGTTCAGTATCCGCAGTGGTCAGCGGCTCAACCGGGGCGAGTTTGAGTTTGTGGTTATCGTCGGTGTTATCGCGCTGTGGCAGGTAAAGGTGGGTGTGGTTGCCGAAGAAACGCAGCCGCTGCGCCGGGGTCAGAATCCGGTGCCAGACAGGAAATACCGCCGGATCGTACCAGCGTGGCATCACATATGATTCGTCAGGATAATAGCAGTCGGCCCACGGCCGCCAGTGCGCTTTGAGCGATTCGAAATCACCGTCCCAGACTCCTGCCAGCCCGAACCCGGCCGCTTCCGGTTCGTATTCATCCAGCCAGTAGAACAGGGTTTCAGCCGGATTTCCGTCGGCAATACACATCAATACCGGCGATACTTCCGCCATATATTGCAATGGTGTACCGCGCAGCAGCTCGCACCACTGCACGTCATCGCGGTATTTCATCGTATCCCAGAATTCACTGGCTTCTTCAAATTTCAGCCGGTCATATAAAAGGTAAAAAGTTTTTCCTTCAGCGGCAGTCAGAACTTCAAACAGTGTCTGCAAATCACTCACAACTTCATCACCTAACGTCTCCGGAATGACCGGAAATAACAAAGACACCGTCCACCGATCTGAGGGCGATGTCATGAAAAAGAGTTATCAATGCTGACATTCACCTCAGCAATGGTTATGCCAGTTTGGCAAATGTCAAAAAATCAACAGGTTGTAGTTATATATTTGTAATTACAGGCAAGATCTTGCTCAGAAGCGAGCAAGAAGTTGCCCGGCGAGCAAGATCTTGCCCGGAATAAATGGAACCGACATCACAAAAAACCGGATAACCTGAACCGTGAAATTCAGATTATCCGGTGCTTCAACTCAAAAACCCGGGCAGTTTTCCTCTCAGCTTTGTCTGCTTCAGAGGCTCCGGTTCAGTCTTAATGTGAGCCGGGTTGCAACGTTACCAGCGGTTTGTCCTCCGGCACCGGCTGATTCCGGGTAATCTGACAGGCACGACGCGCCGCAATGGCTGCGGAAATGATCCGGCCGGTTTCCTGAATATGCGGTGCAGACAACAGGTGATAATGATCGCCGGGCACCGGCGTGATATGAATCGCATCTTCATCCAGAATCCGGTTCCAGCCCAGATAAGGCTGTCCGAACATGTCATCACCGTCGCCGCGTTCCAGCGCCATAAACACATCCACAGTCACAGGCAATGATGGCGCCTGATAATCAGAGTTGTACAGACTTTCGCAGTGGAACAGCCAGTCTTTATAACAGGCCTCATCCCAACGCTCCGGCAGGATGCCGTTTTTCTGCACCAGCCGGTAATGCTGCTGCCAGTTTTTCTCTCCCGCTGCCTGATTGAGTTCGCACACCAGTTCCGGTGCGGCACAGATCCGGACCAGCGCGTTCAGCACGTCCTGACTGACACACGTCAGCCGTTCATCCTCCCCCAGATGTTTATACCGTGCATAACGGCCTGGCCCGGAGATCAGTGCCGGTGAATCCAGCAAACCAATAAACTCAATCGCCTGATCCTGCCCCATCAGCTGCGCCGCAATTTCGTAGGCAATATTGCCGCCGAGTGACCAGCCCATCAGCCGGTATGGGCCGTGCGGCTGTACCCGGCGAATCGCTTCAACATAATAATCCGCCAGCGCCTGAATGGTTTTAAATGAAGACGGATTTCGTTGTGGCGAAACCAGCCCGTACACCGGAATATCACTATCGAGCGCAGCCGTCAGCATCGGGCCGTACATCAGCTCGCCGGTGGCTTCCGGGACAATAAACAACGGTGGCTGGCTGCCTTCGGTACGAAAGGCAATAAACCGGGCCGGCTCCGGTGCACCGGCCTGAATCCGGGCAGCCAAATCTTTCAGCACAGAGGCAGAAAACAACTCAGATAATGACAGATAGATACCGTGCTTCCGGGCCTGATTCACCAGCTGAATCCCGGTCAATGAATGGCCGCCCAGTGCAAAGAAGTCATCATATCGTCCCACACACTCAGCACCCAGCACCGATTCCCACAAACGGGCCAGAATCTGCTCTGTCCTGCCTTCCGGCGGCACATAGTCACTGCGGATATAGTCATCGTTACCCGGTGCAGGCAGTGCCCGGAAATCAACCTGATGCGCATTTTCAGGCCCATCATTTTCCTGTAAGGAAGCATGAATACAACACACCGGCCGGGAAGGTGTTTGCTCCAGTACCGTCAACAGGCCGGACAGGGTTTCAGTCACCATCGCACCAACCAGCCCGCAACTGACCCGGACATCCGCCTGAATATCCAGCGAGAATCCCTGCCCGGGGCAGTCATTGACTGATAAAGACAATGGATAGGTCGAACGTTCTTCTTCCATCACGATATCCATCGGCAAATGTTCCAGCACATCCACCTGAGCATTGCCGCCCTGATAACGGTAATTCAGCAGGCTGCTGAACAGCGGCTGACTGGCAGGCACCCTGCTGCACTGCTGCGCCACAGCCAGTGGTGTATGCTCATAAGCCATCAGTTCTGCCAGCTGATGATGGATTTTCTGAATCATTGCTACCGCCGGGGTTTCATCCAGTAACATCCTGAACGGCAGGGTATTCAGGAACAGCCCCAGCGTCCGGTCTGCACCGGCTCCGGCCGACATCCGGCCAAACAGAATCGTTCCGGTCACGACATCATCCCGGCCGGTGGCGGCACGCAGCACCAGCCCCCAGACCAGATGAAACAGGCTGGCAGTACTGACCTGATGCAGTTTTGCCTGCTGGCGCAGCCGCTGTGCCAGCGCATCATTGATATCCAGATGTAACGAACCGGACTGCCCGCCTTCACCCTGAATATGTGGCAGACCAAACGGCACCAGAGGCATGGAAAAGTCACCCAGCAACCGGGTGAAATAATCCCGCTGACCCGGCTCATCCTGTAACTGAGAGACCCGGGCAATATAATTGCGAAATGGCAGTGGCGCCGGAAGCTGACCGGCTTTGCCCTGCCAGTGCGCCTGCACCTCTTCAATCATCAGTTCCAGACTGGTGTGATCAGTACATAAGTGATGCATCCGCAGACACAACAGCCAGCGGTGATTCGCCGCGTCTTCCACCTGATACGCTTCCATCATCGGGGCGCGGCTGACATCGATCCGGCTCACTTCCGGGCAGGAATAGTGCGCCAGTGCTGACACCATATCATCTGCGGCGATGTTCAGAGTGACCACATTTAACGGTGCATCCCGCCAGACCACTTGCACCGGCTGGTCCAGCCCTTCCCACATCATGGAGGTGCGCAAAATATCATGGCGGCGAATCACCATTTGCAGCGCATCCGTAAAGGCCTGCAGTACCTGTTGATCCGGGAAGGCCTGAATCATACGAATCGCGTACAAATCCCCCTGTTTCTGCAGCAGATGTTGCACCAGCAATCCCTGCTGCAATGGCCCAAGCGGATAAATGTCCTGCACATTGGCGGTGGTGCCGGGAATATTTGCAACAATCATATCGATTTGCGTCTGTGTCAGGTTGACCAGCGGCAGCATTTCAGGCGTGATGCGGCGACAGTCCTGCGGAATCAGCACCGGTGGCACATCGTCCCCCAACGATGTGCCACCCGCTGTCATCAGTGCGGCCAGATCGGCCAGTACCGGCTGTTCAAACAGCATTTTCACTGCCAGCTGATAACCCTGTTTTCTCAACTGTTCGATCATCTGTACCGCCAGCAGAGAATGACCACCAAGTTCAAAGAAGTTATCCATCCGGCCGGCTTTTTCCACACCAAGCAGTGACTGCCATGCCTCAGCCAGGGCTTTTTCAGCCGGAGTCTGAGGCGCTTCATACACCTGACGGACAAAGGCGTTTTCATCCGGTTCAGGCAGGGTTCTGTAATTCACTTTACCGTTGGCGGTCAGCGGGATGTTGTCGAGATGAACATAAGCCGCCGGCACCATGTAGTCCGGTAATTCCTGACTGAGCTGCTGTTTCAGATCCGCCGCAGAAACTGCCGCATCCGCGTCATTGAGGGTGTAATAGGCCACCAGCCGTTTTTCACCGCCAGAGGTTCCGGTTGCAACCACCACCGCGTTACGTATCTGATCGCACTGCTGCAACGCTGCCGCCACTTCTCCCGGTTCAATTCTGAAGCCGCGGATTTTCACCTGACTGTCGTTCCGGCCCAGATATTCGATGTGACCATCCGGCAGCCAGCGGGCAAGGTCGCCGCTGCGGTACATCCGTGCACCCGGTACCTGTGAGAATGGATCCGGCACAAAACGTTCTGCGGTCAGCTCCGGCCGGTTGAGGTAACCGCGGGTCACGCCGGTGCCACCAATATAAATCTCACCTTCCACACCAACCGGCACCAGCTGACGCTGTCCGTCAAGAATGTAGATATTCATATTGTCCAGCGGGCGGCCGATGTGCAGCACCTCATCACCGGCACAGACAGTACCGGATGTCGCCACCACGGTTGTTTCCGTCGGGCCATAATTATTGACCAGTGTGAACCCGGCATCCGGCTCCGGCCATCTGTTCAGCCGGTCACCACCGACCAGCAGCGTGCGCAATGTCGGATGTTTGATGTTTCGGGCAAAAGCCAGTTCGGCAACCGGTGTGGAAAGGAATCCCACCTGAATCGGCTGTGTCGCCCACCAATTGAGCAGCTGCTCAGGATCGCGCGAAATCGCCAGCGGCGGCAGCACCAGATAAGCACCGGCGCACAGCGGCGGCCAGATTTCCCACACGGCGGCATCGAAGCCCATCCCGGCCACGCTGGATGCGCAGTCTCCGGCTTCAAGGCCAAATGATGTGGTATGCCACTGAATCAGGTTGGTCAGGGTCACATGCTCAACCATCACCCCTTTCGGTTTCCCGGTCGAACCGGAAGTGTAGATAATATAAGCCAGATTCGCGGGTGTCAGTCTGCCCCGCGGCAGGTTGTCTTCCGGATAATCAACCCACAAATATGCATCGGTACGGAAGTTGATCCGTTTGGTGTTCTGCGCAATATCATCTTTGCCCGGCGCAATCTCCGCCCAGACGTCATCAGATAAAATACCGTCGGTCAGTAGCACATCGGGCGTACTGTCTTCAAGAATATACTGCAGCCGCTCCGGCGGATAGTTCGGGTCCAGCGGCACGTAACCGGCACCGGCTTTCAGTGCTGCCAGCATCGCCACAATCAGGCCGCTGCCCCGGTCAAAGCAAAGGGCGACACGTTTTTCAGGCCCGACACCAAGCCTGCGCAGATAGCGGGCGAGCTGGTTGGCCTGTGCATTCAGCTCACGGTAAGTCACCCGGTGGTGGTTGCAGACAACAGCCAGCGCGTCCGGATGCGCTTCGGCCTGCTGTTCAAACAACTCATGAACACAAAATTCAGCCGGATAAGGCGCTTGGGTATGATTCCATTGCTCCAGAATCTGTGTGCGTTCCTGCGGCAGCAGTAATTCGTACTGCGACACCGGCAGTTCAGGATCCTGAGCGGCAGCAACAGAGAAGAAATGGACCAGACGGCGGAAATGGGACTCAATCTGAGCTTCGTCATAAAGTGCCGTGTTGGCATCAATGCACAGTTCCAGCCCATGTTCTGCGCCCCGGTCATAGATATTGACGGACAAATCATCCGTCGGCCCCAGACACAGGTTATGCACCTCAACCGGGTGGCCGCCGAAGCGGATATCACTATAGAAAGGCATGATATTGATGGATGTGGCATACAGCATGCCACTGTCTGCGCTCAGATTGAGATCTGAGCGCAGGGTTTCTCCCCGGTAACTTTGGTGTCTCACCAGTGCGGTGACCTGACGTTTCACCTGAGCCAGACATTCATCCAGCCGGATATCCTGATTCAGTAACAAACGCAGCGGTAATACATTGGAAATCATCCCCGGATAAGCCCGCAGCATCCGGCTGTTACGGGCCATAAGCGGAAAACCGGCTAACAGGTCTTCCTTCCCGGTAACCCGGTAAAAATAAACCGCAATCAGGGTGGTTAACAGCTGGGGTAACGTCGTTTTGCAACGGGTGACCATCTCCCGTAGTGAACGGTTGGTTTCATCCGGCAAATACATCTGGCGGCGCAATACATCCGCACAGGCAATTTCCTGATCAGCCAGACTTACAGGCTCAGGACAGTTTTCCAGCAATCCGGCCCAGTATTGACGATCCCGCTGAAACTGCTTTGAGGCTTTATAGTTCTGTTCAGATTCGAGTACATCGGCCAGATGCGAGAACTTACAGGCAGGTGGTTCTTCCCCGGCCACCAGTGCCGAGTACGTTTCCGCCAGACGGGCGGAAAACAACATGCCACCGGAACCATCCATCATGACATGGTGACCACTGAGATAAAACATAAACCGTTGTGGTTCCAGCTTCAGGAGCGCCAATGAAAAAAGAGGCCCTTGCTCCAGATCAAAAGGCCTCTCCATATCTGTTTTCATCCACTGCTGCGCAGCCGCATCCGGGTCATCTTCCCCACTCACATCCGGAACAGGGAAATCCCAGTACGGCAGAGTAATTAAACGCTGGCGGGGACCATCAGGCGTCCGTTCAAAGACCAGATGGCAGGACTCGGTCTCATGAATCGTTCTGCGCAGTGCGGTTTCAAAAATATCGGGTTGAATTAAGCCGAAAATCTCCACACATTCCGTCACTTTATACACTTTAGCATTGGCCTGATGATTGATTTCCTGAGCAAACCAGATTCCCCACTGAGCCGTAGAAAGAGGAAACGAAAGCCGCTCAGGGTCATTTTCTTCTGAGAGAATATTATTTTGACAATTCATATATGACACCAACTTCCATATTATCAAGGTTAATCATGTTTGTTATTTTCTTCAGGATGTAAAAACCCTGTCACCTGACTAATAGAGGTAACTTAAATCCTGTTTTTATAATTTATCTTTCACACACTATGAATAATCACAACAAGAACAAGCAATGAATTCATTTATTCACAGCAGTGATTAATATCGAATATAACAAAAAGACTCTCAGACTCAAGTGAACAATACATGAACAAAATATTTAACAGATGAATTATCCGGAATAATAAAAAACTCATCAACAAATAACAAAACCAACAATATAAAAACAATCAAACCCAACAAATTATAAATTTTTATCAAGTCACAGTCGACCTACCAAATAAATAAAAACAATAGAAAAACAGACAAATATAAAATGTTAAGCATCAATAGAACAATTAAACAGAATACAATGTATTATAATTTAATTATTTTCATCATTTCATTTAATAACAGTCAGAACATTAATTAAGTAACAGCCATATCAAATAGATACAGAAAGGATAAAACCGGCAGCAAAACAGACAAACAAGTCAAACCAGTTATATATTTTTTATTTCATGTGATATCAGATATACATCCTGAAAAGCGGTGTTCATCTATTCAAAAAACATTTATTAACACTTAATCAACAAAAAAACAAAGAATAATCTACTCATGAGCACTTATTCCTCATTAATTAATTGTTCAGCAACTCACTCAGAAAGCCAATATATGATAAATCTCCTGAAAAAAGAGACTGTTCCTGAGGTATCCCCACAAATTTTAAAAAAATGTTCAAATAAATCAGGTTGGCAGGAACATTCATGGCTTTTTGTGATCTTAATTGTCACCACAACAAACCAGACCACAGCCATGAATGTCGACCAAATCATATCTCAATTTGTTACTTCTGTCTCTCAAGGGGGGCATCAAACCCGTACTCAATCACTCACTGCCTGCGTACAAAGTGCCATGTCTGGGAACGCCTTGACCGTGACTTCTATGGGGCGGGGGATTCAGTCAAAAGCCCATCAAAAACATAATATTAAACGGGCTGACCGACTCTGTTCCAATCCACACCTTTGGGCTCAAATCCCCTTGATTTATCAGCGAATTTGCACACTCATTGTTTCCAAAAATTCACGACCAACCATCCATGTTGACTGGTCTGACTTAAACCTGAGTAAAACCCTTTTCCTTATCCGGGCGTCCATCTCTTTTCAGGGACGGGCACTCACACTCTATGAAGAAGTTCATCCACTGGAGACGAAAGAGAAACCAGCGACTCATGACCTTTTTCTGAAAACGCTCAAGCTCCTTTTGCCCAAAAATACTTGCCCCATCATTGTAACTGATGCCGGCTTCAAACGTCCGTGGTTCAAGAGCGTTCAGGCTTTAGGATGGGACTTTGTCGGTCGTATTCGTGGACGGATTTGCCTGAGTCCGGATGGCAAGACGATGCAGCTTTGTAAAACCCTGTATCCTTGTGCAACCTCATCCGCTCGTGGGCTGAAAAACTGGTTCATGGGAGGAACATCCCCTTATCCGCTTCAGCTGGTTTTATATAAAGAACGACCCAAAGGCCGGATCGCCAAAACCGCTGGTGGAAAAAGAAAGCAGTCAAACTACAGTAAGAAGAATGCCCGTCGGGCCAGGGAGCCGTGGCTCCTTGCAGCCTCATTAAATTTATCAAAAAAGTCACCCGCTCAGATTGTTCAAATTTACCATCAGAGAATGCAGATAGAAGAAGCGTTCAGAGACCATAAATCCAGTCAGTTTGGTATGGGGATGGAACAGCACCGAACAAAGAGTCACTCGCGTCTGAGTGTGATCGTTTTGATTGGAACACTAGCGCATAACATACTGATATTATTTGGTATTATGATGGAAGAACAAGGGCTTCATAGACACTATCAAGCCAACACAGTCAAAGATCGGAGAGTGCTTAGTCATGTGACATTAGGTCTTCATTTTTATCGTCATGGCAACGCAGATCTCTCTCTCGATGACTGGCATTTAGCCATCCTCATATTACGAGAAAAAGTCACTGAGTCTCAGGTGATTAGAGAATAATTTTGTGGGGATCCCTCAGAGACTGTTCATTATTCTGTCAGTAATTCACACCATAATATACCCAAGCAACCTGAAGATGCATGATTCATGAGTGCAGCCGAAAGGGACAGTTCAAGGAAAGAGAATGCAGGAATGTACCCACCTTTCAAATTATCCTGACGCAGAAATGTGCCTTTCAGCTCACGCCCTGCGGGTGAGTATTTTTACAATTGAAGATGAGATTGTTTAAATGAAAATATAGAACCGGGCGGCTTTATCAACCTGACCGGCATGGCATGAATTTGTGTGGTAATTTGTCCGGTCAGGTCAGATACCGTCCTTATTTTAGTGATGAATAGCCCGGATGGTTACAGGACAGGCGGGAGGTAAGTGAGGCCATCAGGATCGGATACATAACAGATAACCATGACACAGAATTATGAACAGTCTCTTGCCCTGGTTACATATTTGAATGAAATTATTTTTTAACATGTTCATTTAGTCTACAAAGTGCCTGATGATAAAAATTCAAGTTCTTCCTGTCTTTCTACATGATCGTTCATCACCCAGGTAACAATATTTTCAGAATCAGTAAGTTGGTATGCCAACAAGAACTTATCTTCATTAATTTTATGATTTGCTGGTAAATCAATATATTCCGTTAAAATCATTAAATTAAAGGAGGTATATATATATCCCCTTCTGGATCTGAAACGTAGACAATGATCATATCAGGCTCCATTGAAGGAGAAACATTCAGATCACAACTAATAACCTGTACTAGCTCAGACCTGATCTGACAGTTACCCATTTTTTCGGTGCTTTCGTCAGATTAGATTTGAGCTAAATTCTTTTCTGCCCAAATCTTTTTTCCATCCAATAATGTCTCTATCGGTGTCCGCCCACAGCAGACTTTTCCCTGATGAGTTCGAACATTGTTGTAATAATCCAGCCATTCGTCCAGATCTTTTTGCAACTCTTCTAATGAACTGTAGAGCTTTTTCCTGAACGTGACCTGATAAAATTCATTGAGAATCGTTTTGTGGAAACGCTCGCAGATACCGTTTGTCTGAGGATGTCTGGCTTTTGTTTTTGTATGGTCGATATCATTGATAGCCAGATACAGCTGATAATCGTGCTGCTCCACTTTGCCACAGTACTCTGTGCCTCTGTCCGTCAAAATCCTCAGCAGCGGAAGCTGATGGGCTTCAAAGAACGGTAAGACACGATCGTTGAGTAAATCAGCCGATGTGATCGGTGTTTTTGTGGTATAAAGTTTTGCGAAAGCCACTTTGCTGTGAGTATCGACAAAGGTCTGCTGGTAAATCCGGCCAACACCCTTGAGATTACCGACGTAGAATGTGTCCTGTGACCCCAGGTAGCCGGGATGATGCGTCTCGATTTCACCACACACTTCATCATCCTGTTTCTTTTTCTCCAGCGCTGCAACCTGCTCTTCACTTAAAATGATTCCTTCACTGGCGACTTTGGCTTCTAAAGCGGCCAACCGTTTTTTGAAATTCTCCAGATTATTCCGTAGCCAGATCGACCGGACACCACTGCCGGAAACAAAGATTCCTTTCTTACGGAGTTCATTGCTGGTACGCGCCTGACCATGAGCTGGAAATTCGATGGCGTAACTGACGACAGCCTTTTCTGTAGATTCATCAACCCGGTTCTTAATATTGGGTGCTCTGCGGGACTGATTCACTAAGGAATCAATTCCGCCTTGCTCGACAAGCTCCTGATAGCGATAGAACGTGTCCCTGGATACGCCCATAATCTTACATGCCTTGGAAACATTGCCTAATTCTTCCGCCAGATTTAATAAACCCGCTTTGTGTTTGATAATGGGATTGTTAGTATGAAGCATGAGAGTTACCTCTTTTTTGTTTGATTAAAGATTCAGCACCTTTATCAAAACGGGTAACTCTCAACTTTTCAAGAAGATGTGTCAGATTAGGTTGTGACTAATTCAAATAACCCAACCTTTCTTTTCTGCGCCAACAGGCAATTTACGGTTTCTATATATTGCTTTTGCAGTATCTTCAATATATTCAATTCCTTCGCTATATAATTTTTCTACTGCAAGTTGAATTGCCTTTTCTTCACTAATCAATTTAAGTCTCTCCGAATTAATTCTACCGAATTGATATTGTTCTTTTAGAGCTCTCATATATTCTAATGCATGCCTTCTCTCTTCATATGTGAATTTATGCCTATTTTTAAAAATATTCTTGAATCCATGTGATTCTCTTGCATATCTTCCCAACTTAACATAAGCATCTTTACCAATATCAACAAACTGCTTTGCATGAGTAGCTTCGTGAAAAGCTTCATACTCAGTCACTCCTTTGCGAAGGTAAATTGCTTTTTTAGCCCAATCAAAACCTCCCCGAACATTTTGGGGTAAAGTTTTATCACCATTTTTAACAATAACAACATCAACCCCTATAGTTTTCATTTCAGCTTTATATGCTTGAAGTTTTTTCCTCGTTAAAGGCTTACTTTGCAAAAATCCACTGTGCCCGGCCACAGCTCTTCCATCACCAATAGCATCCAGAGTATCACCCTGCGATTTTACCTCAACCCCAGGCGCTTCCCCCTTCGCCTTCTTCGTCAGCGCTTCCGGAATAAACGGCGGACACGTCCAGACCGCATCGGCCGCTTCTGCAAGCGGGGTGATTTTCAGATAAGTGGCTTTTTCCTGTGCGCTGTCTTTACCGCAATCAAATGTCTCACCTTTATAAGGCGTATCGCCGATAAATACATCGCCTGAACCAGCGGCGACTGAGCCGCCGCAGTTGATGGCATCGCCGACCCGTGCTGCGGGTTTACCGTTGATAGACACATTCGATGAACCGGCATTGATGGCGCGCCCGTGAACCCCGTGTGGCACCTGAGGGCAGGGACACGCATGCAGCAGCACCGTGTCTCCCTTACGTGCTGCCGGCTTGCCGTTAATTGAAACGTCCGGACTGCCTGCCACAATCGGTGTTGCAGGGAAACAGCCATGCCCGGAGCAACTGTCTCCTAATCTTCCTGCTTTTGACCTTTATCTTCCCCTAAATCATTGGCGTTGCAGCAAGGCGACAAATGAACGAACCCCATGAGCTTAGAAGCACTAAGTGATTGGGGTGAGTGAATGCAGACAACGCAGCGGCAGCGTCAAGGATGACGGGGAACATCCTTGTGTCAGGGGCTTCTGGCTCCTGCGGCTTATCCGTTTCATCCGGTTTGACCATCTTCGGCGCAGTCCCTTTACCCGGAGAACCACCTTCGTTGATTTTCACTTTCGAGCCGGAAATCGTCACACCGCCGCTGTCAATTTTAACAAAACCACCCAGCCCTTTAATTGTCAGTTTAAACCAACGTCCGATGTGAAATTTCAGAATAAATTTTACATAAAAAATAAACATTAAGATTTCATATATTTCAAGGACAGGCTAGCTTCTTCAGCAACTCCCGGACTCTTACTCGACATATACTTCAATAATAACTTTTCTGCATCCTGACTGGAGCAATATTTTAAAGACTCAGCAATATTGTTTGCCGGGTCCGGGATTGACGGGGGCAGGTTTATAAAAGATTGGATAGCAGACCACCCTTTTTTGGCATCAAATCTAGCTAATACTGGTAAAAGCTGGCTAGCCTGATAAGGCTTTTGATTAGATAATGTACTTTGAATCACATTCTCAATTAGATCCGCCAATTCAATATAATTTGTTTTCAGTAAAACATATTTCAGCTTAGACTCAAAAAAATATTTTGGATAAATAGATAACAGCTTTTTCAATATAGTAATGATTTTATCCTCATCCCCATCAGACAAGCTGTATAAATATATGGCATAGGCTAACTCATCATAAACATTATCTTCATCTGTTATTCTATGTGACTCAAACCCAGATTCATGAATCTTTTCTTCATCAACTAAAGAATCAAGAAATTTAACACCAGATTCATTTCCCCAGGCACTCAATACAAGCATTGCCTGATATGAAACGAATGTATCAGAAGAATCAAGCAAACCTAATAGTTCTGGAACTCTATCCTCAAGAGGAGGGTCAAGTAACTGCACTTCATCAAGCCCAACATCATCACCAAATTCATCGGTGTATAATAAGCGATATTCTTTTGAGTCAATGGGTATCATAAATTCCTCTGCTCATGTTATATAATCAATAATAACTTTTAATTACCAAACCAGAATAATCAGATAAAATCCATTGCGACCTAAATATATATATTACAATCAGAGTCTTCTGCAGAGATTTTTAAGTAATAGGAAATAATTTTATTCCCTCTATGTTTATCAAAATCAGCTAAATGATGGCGTTGCAGTAGTATGATTAAAATAATAAATCACCATTTAACATTTTAATACTACTTAAAAAAGCCAGATTTCCGGCCTTTAATGTTAAAAAATTATTAAACTTCATGCCAATAACGAGAAAAATCCTCTGGTAATCTTTCCCATGATTTAATCTGATTAATCACCTGAATATCCAAATCCTCATATTCCTGACTATCAGAATCAACATTACAAAGCCAGATGTAATTCTCATCCCGTTTAAAGTCAATTTCAATCTCACCTTCAGGTGTCAACATAAAGCGAGCTTTATTCCATCTTCACTACGCTGCATGATGTGATACAGTGCAAAAAAAGCCTCCTCACATTTTGTATTATGATCTACCCCGTCTGCAAGTGTCACATCAGCATCTTCAGTGATCACGGGTATACAATTACCATATTAGGCGCCATTAAAGGAGAAATGTTCAGATCACAGCCAACAACACCAAATTTATTGGTTATAAAAAATAATCAATCTTCTTCAGAATAATATATCCATTCGTAAGATGATGATGGACTTCCGTCTTTAAAAAATATTTCTATAACAGAGAGTAATATATTTATGTCTTTTGCAACTTGATAATCAGGCCAGTAGTTTCCAGCTATATCTATTTTAAAATCGTTAACTTCATCATTTTTAAATATGTATTCTTCATCTTCATCTACAAAAATTGACATGTGATAATGACCAGGCTTAGCAATCACATCCATATGTGTAAATTCTTCTTCGGGCCCATTCAGAGACAAAAACTCTATTTCACCCATGTCGATTAATTGAATCAATTTAGTAACTTCATCCCAAGAAGGCTTATCTATACATTTCTTTACTTCCTCATTCGTTTGTCTATAGTAAATACAAGAAATATATGAAGTTATTTGGGCCATCTCAGACCTCCTTTTTTAGTTGGCTTAAAATCCTTCGGCTCATTAAATGAAACTATTCCTGTTGGTTGGTGAACTTCTAAACTATCTAATTCAAGTTTCAAAGCCATTTTCTTCAAATCTGATTGACAAAAACTACAGGCATCTTGTCCATAAATAGTCAATATTGCCTTCCCCCCACGATTGTTCGATTCATATGACTGAAATAGTGCACCAATTTCAGCATGTGCACTTGATGTAGTATTATTTGGTTTACCTGCTAATGCTCTTTTTTCATTATATATAGGCAGCTTTTTCTCTATATTATTTTTTTATTTCTTGCTGTCTGATTGACATCATAGAAAATTTGCCCATTGTGTTCTAATATAGCCTCAACTTTCAAGTTTTCTTCAACAACACCATGCTTCTTTCGTAACTCTGCTTTTTTATCGGTATACTTATCTTGTCTGTTGCTTACTTTAGCTGACTTATCTGATTGCTTCTGTGTACTATTTTTCTCATTTCCAACCTCAACCCCAGGATCCTCCCCCTTAGCCTTCTTCGTCAGCGCTTCCGGAATAAACGGCGGACACGTCCAGACCGCATCCCCTGTGTGTCAACCTGCTATTGAACCACCCGCTTTTGAGATAACATACAAATCAGGGTGAAAAAGGAGTTCATGATGCCAAAGAACACAACGGTTGAGCCGCAGGTCAATCCCTCTCCGGAGCTGGAAAAGAAAACCCGCCGTATCTTTACGACCGAATACAAGCTTTCCATTATACAACAGGCCGATGCCTGTAAACATGGCGAGGTTGGTGCCTTACTCCGGCGGGAAAAGCTTTACTCAAATCAGCTTTCACAATGGCGGAAAGAATTCGCTGAGAACGGCATCAAAGGGCTCGAAAAATCAGCCCCCGGTCCTGCGTCAGCAAAAACTCCCGAGCAAAAACGCATTGAGCTCTTAGAGAAAGAGAACGCCCGTCTTCGTCATCAGATTGAGGTAAAAGACGGTTGTCTCTCGCTCCAAAAAAAAGCCTTGGCGTTGATAGAAGCGATGGAACAAGAGAACAAATCATGACGCTGGCGCAACATCCCTTACCTGCATTTGTCTCCCAAAGGCTCGCCTGCCAGGTGCTTAACGTCAACCGCAATACATTAAGACGTTATATCCGGGGTGTTCAGTTTTGTGGCCCTTTGCCCCGGATTCACCGCTCCCGGAAACACGCGCGCCAGCCCAGAGCATTAAGCGATACAGAAAGAGAAACAGTGAAATCGGTGATGCTCAGTGAAACTTATTGTAACCAACCGCCGGTGCAGATTTATTATGACCTGTTGCAGCAAGGGCAATATCTGTGCTCAGTCAGCACCATGCACCGGCTCTTACGTGAAGATAATCTTCATGGTGAACGCCGGGCACAGCGGCCAGCGCAGTCTCACATGGTTCCCCGTCTGGTGGCTCAACATCCCAATCAGGTCTGGACCTGGGATATCACCAAATTACCCACTCAAAAGCGGGGAGAATATTTATCACTTTATGTCGTGATGGATTTATTTAGCCGTTACATTGTTGCCTGGATGCTATCGCGCAAGGAAAACAGTGCGTTAGCATCCCAGCTAATGGAAGAAGCAATCACCCGTTATGACCTTGAATCAAGCGGTTTAACCCTTCATCAGGACAGAGGCGCGCCGATGACTGCCCATTGTTATCTGGATTTGCTGTCTGAGCTTGCAGTCACCGCCAGCCACAGTCGTCCGCGGGTCAGTAATGACAACCCATTTAGTGAATCACAATTTAAAACACTCAAATATCAACCAGATTATCCCCGTCGTTTTGAAGATTATGGGCATGCGAATCGTTGGTGTCAGGACTATGTAACATGGTACAACACCTGTCATTATCACAGCCAGTTAGGTGGCTTTACACCGGAGCATGTTTTTACAGGAAGATATACAGAGGAGGCAGTGACACGTCAGGCGGGTCTTGATGCCGCTTATGCTGCACACCCGGAGCGTTTTGCTAAAGGTGCCCCCAAAGTCGCGATGCCAGCCAAAGAAGTGAGTATTAATCCGGTACCGGAAGATGCTGATAGTGAAGTGATAGAAAAAGGTGTGAATTTCCCAACCTTATCCAGCGTCACGAGAAATGCAATTTAATTATTTTCCGGGTGGTGCAAAACAGGTTGACACGTTCCGCATCGGCCGCTTCTGCAAGCGGGGTGATTTTCAGATAAGTGGCTTTTTCCTTTTACCGCAATCAAATGTCTCACCTTTATAAGGCGTATCGCCGATAAATACATCGCCTGAACCAGCGGCGACTGAGCCGCCGCAGTTGATGGCATCGCCGACCCGTGCTGCGGGTTTACCGTTGATAGACACATTCGATGAACCGGCATTGATGGCGCGCCCGTGAACCCCGTGTGGCACCTGAGGGCAGGGACACGCATGCAGCAGCACCGTGTCTCCCTTACGTGCTGCCGGCTTGCCGTTAATTGAAACGTCCGGACTGCCTGCCACAATCGGTGTTGCAGGGAAACAGCCATGCCCGGAGCAACTGTCTCCTAATCTTCCTGCTTTTGACCTTCGGATTCCCCCTAAATCCCCGGAACGTGTCAACCTGTTTTGCACCACCCGGAAAATAATTAAATTGCATTTCTCGTGACGCTGGATAAGGTTGGGAAATTCACACCTTTTTCTATCACTTCACTATCAGCATCTTCCGGTACCGGATTAATACTCACTTCTTTGGCTGGCATCGCGACTTTGGGGGCACCTTTAGCAAAACGCTCCGGGTGTGCAGCATAAGCGGCATCAAGACCCGCCTGACGTGTCACTGCCTCCTCTGTATATCTTCCTGTAAAAACATGCTCCGGTGTAAAGCCACCTAACTGGCTGTGATAATGACAGGTGTTGTACCATGTTACATAGTCCTGACACCAACGATTCGCATGCCCATAATCTTCAAAACGACGGGGATAATCTGGTTGATATTTGAGTGTTTTAAATTGTGATTCACTAAATGGGTTGTCATTACTGACCCGCGGACGACTGTGGCTGGCGGTGACTGCAAGCTCAGACAGCAAATCCAGATAACAATGGGCAGTCATCGGCGCGCCTCTGTCCTGATGAAGGGTTAAACCGCTTGATTCAAGGTCATAACGGGTGATTGCTTCTTCCATTAGCTGGGATGCTAACGCACTGTTTTCCTTGCGCGATAGCATCCAGGCAACAATGTAACGGCTAAATAAATCCATCACGACATAAAGTGATAAATATTCTCCCCGCTTTTGAGTGGGTAATTTGGTGATATCCCAGGTCCAGACCTGATTGGGATGTTGAGCCACCAGACGGGGAACCATGTGAGACTGCGCTGGCCGCTGTGCCCGGCGTTCACCATGAAGATTATCTTCACGTAAGAGCCGGTGCATGGTGCTGACTGAGCACAGATATTGCCCTTGCTGCAACAGGTCATAATAAATCTGCACCGGCGGTTGGTTACAATAAGTTTCACTGAGCATCACCGATTTCACTGTTTCTCTTTCTGTATCGCTTAATGCTCTGGGCTGGCGCGCGTGTTTCCGGGAGCGGTGAATCCGGGGCAAAGGGCCACAAAACTGAACACCCCGGATATAACGTCTTAATGTATTGCGGTTGACGTTAAGCACCTGGCAGGCGAGCCTTTGGGAGACAAATGCAGGTAAGGGATGTTGCGCCAGCGTCATGATTTGTTCTCTTGTTCCATCGCTTCTATCAACGCCAAGGCTTTTTTTTGGAGCGAGAGACAACCGTCTTTTACCTCAATCTGATGACGAAGACGGGCGTTCTCTTTCTCTAAGAGCTCAATGCGTTTTTGCTCGGGAGTTTTTGCTGACGCAGGACCGGGGGCTGATTTTTCGAGCCCTTTGATGCCGTTCTCAGCGAATTCTTTCCGCCATTGTGAAAGCTGATTTGAGTAAAGCTTTTCCCGCCGGAGTAAGGCACCAACCTCGCCATGTTTACAGGCATCGGCCTGTTGTATAATGGAAAGCTTGTATTCGGTCGTAAAGATACGGCGGGTTTTCTTTTCCAGCTCCGGAGAGGGATTGACCTGCGGCTCAACCGTTGTGTTCTTTGGCATCATGAACTCCTTTTTCACCCTGATTTGTATGTTATCTCAAAAGCGGGTGGTTCAATAGCAGGTTGACACACAGGGTCCCAACCAGGCAAATAAAGCAAGATTTTTTTCACTTTGATAAGTATTTTAAAACATAAAAAACCCAATAATTGATATCCAACTATTGGGCGCTTCACTATTTCTTTACTATGAATAAAATTAGATTTTAATCAAAATAATTTTCTTATTTTAACTAAGAGAATCAATCAGTTCAGATAAACTATCAGTTACAAACAGAATAGCATCTTCATCATCAGGATCTTCTTCTACATCAACAAAAACAACAGGAGGGTTTTCTGTACAATTTCTGTAATCATAAGCAAAAAAGCATCCACTACCACCAGTACCAGCAATAGGTATGATATTTTCGTATACGTCAGACCATTTTTCCCACTTTTTAATCACACTATATAGTTCCTGCGCTTCAGTAGCATCTTTCATCACATGAAATAGAGGGCCAAAAACTGATGATGCTAATTTGCCAGATTCAATTGTCTCTGGGGTTGGCATTTTACCTTGATGGTCTAATATCAGGTTTTTATAATCTTCTGGTAAAGATACTTTTAAAGCTGATTCCAGGTATAACAAATCTTGTTGTGTTGCATCGCCAACCGATGGATCAATATATTCTTCCCATACAATACTCATATTTCTACCTATTAATTTATCAGATTATTTAGTTTTCTTTTTCTTCTTATAACCACCACCCCATATAGACATTCCACAGGTATGAGGAACAAATGCTTCATGCTCTTTATGATCGACAAGTTGCATTCTTCCGGTATCCTGATGGTGATGCCACGTCACACCTGAAGGTGGAGATTTTGATGCAGGATCTTTAAGAAAATAAGTAACTATACCCAAACAACCTGAAGATGCAGGGTTCAGTGAGATTTATCCAGCCTTGAGACAAGGCAATCAAGTGACCGCCATAATCAATCTCATATAAATATATCTCGACCTGATGTTACATAATAGAATAAAAATTATTTTTGAAATTGATTATTTAATCTGCCAAGTGCCTGATGGTACTTATATATCCGTTTCAGATCTTTTTCCTGAAGTTTATTTAATCTTGTAACATTAAGATTATCTTTTATATCTTCAATCTTTATAATACATGCCAGTTTGTTTGTTAAGATTCTATCAATAAAATCATCATAGCTTTCAGCCTGTTTTCTGGACAAACAATCTAAGGCCTCTGTGATCTCATCTGAAAAGCCGCAGCATTTTATTTCACTGAGACTCATGTCGGAATCCTCAATCACGTCATGTAATACAGCTACAATTCTCTCTTTTTCACTGTCGAACTGAAACATCACACGAAGAGGATGCAAAACATAAGGCTGCCCAGCCTTGTCAATTTGACCACTATGCGCTTGGGTCGCAATTTGGATGGCTAGATCCAAGCTATTCTTCTTTCCCATTAATATACTCATCTTTAGTTATTTCATCACCAAACAGTAGTGCATCATAAAAAATTCATGTTTCTATCTATGGAAATTCAGCCAATAATTCTTCCAGCCATGCAAATAGATCTTCTTGTGAATCAAAATCTTCTTTAGTTAGTTGCTCGTATTCATCGGGAGACATTGATTGATTATCAATCACTTCACGTAACTGATTTTTGACAAGTTCGGCATCATATGGAAAACCTCTGCCACTTATAATAGATTCTCTGATGAACTGTGGGTCGTAACATTCTACATCACAATACTTGACCAGCACTGTATGCAATGGTTCTTTAATTTTTACCATTTCAATAAACAGAATATAGTTTATTATCTAACGCCTGAAGGTAATGAACACCATAAGAAGATTCATCCAAAGCATTGATCATATTGACAGGTAGTGATTGATCATATTCTTCAAAACATGTTGCAAGTCCGGCCGCAATAGAAGCAACACTATCAGTATCTCCTCCCAGAGAAACACACTGAATAATCAGATCTGACAGGTTATCATTAGAAATCAGACAGCTAAATGCGGCACTCACCGTATCATAAGCTTTTACACTGACCTCAGTACACCAGTTAAAATCCCAGTCAGAGACCCCATAGTTTTCCAGAAAACATTTCAGATCTGAAACTTTACCGTGCTGGTGAATTCCGAAATGACCAGCTAATGCAACAGCACAAGCTGATTGTATTGCAATATCAGTGTTATGAGTGATGGAAGCCTGCATGCTGGCTTTAGAGATTAACTCACCTGTGTCTTTGATAACACTCAGAGGTACAGAACGCATAGCTGCGCCATTTCTGTTGCTGGTATTGATGATTTTTTCTAAAAATTCCTGACCGCTGTGTATCCCGGTAAGAAAGCTATGGAACCCTTTGGCATAACCCAGTCGTGGATCCCGTTTAAAACATGCTACAAATTTGTCTGCAATAAGAGCCTTGGTCCAGTGAGGTGCTTCCACAATCAACTCAGCAATCGCAACAGACATTTGAGTATCATCGGTATATTTGGCAGATATGCCATACAGCTCATGAGACAGATAATGAGAAAAATCATTATGCTGATTTATTTTATCCCTGGAGGAAAATTCAAACCCGGCACCGTATGCATCCGCAACTGCTATTTCTGTTAACATCGTTTTGTTTAACCTAATTTATACCCTGTTCTTTTTTCAAATGCTTCTGTCAGTTTTAGATGGTTAACTTGTTCAATCTGCGCCAGCTTTTCCAAACAATCAGGCAAAATATCTAAGATATCAGGGTCGATTTTCTTCATATTTTCAACCAAATTGGCATCAAAAGCATCATCTTCTTCACACCCTGATTCACCGACCTGATGCCTGAAACGGTACATTTTTTCAACCCAGTAGTTTATTTTTTCATCCACACTAAAAGTTTGGTATTTAACAGGAAAATTTAACTTTTCCAGCTTCTGGACAATAAGTTTTTTTGAGTCTGGCTTATATGCACTATAGAAAGCTCTTGATTCTTCAGCTATTTTTAAACCAGAATTTTCAGAAATCATATTAAAACATTCATACAAAACATTTGTATCAGGTTCAAAGTCATATTTTACAATGACTTTAACCGCCATATCTGACAGGCTAAATTCTTCAGAATCCAGTAATCGTTTTTTTCTTTCATTTAATGATAAAAAACGATTTTCTGATGGTAAAAACTCAAGTTCATCCCGTCTTTCTACATGATCATTAATCACCCAGATAATAATATTTTCAGAATCAATAAGTTGGTATGCCAACAAGAACTTATCTTCAACAATTTGTGATTTTAGATTTGCCGGTAAATCAATATATTTCATTAAAATCATTACATTTCTACCAATTCAATCGTTCCATTAGAATCTGTGTTTACAACCGTAAAGTTATTACCCGGAGGAATAACATTTTCGCAAGAATAAGATGGTTTGCCCACTTTATCATGAAAATGTACACCAAAAGCTAAATCTGAGATATCCTTTGCACTATCAGTATGAATCACTAAATTTCTTGCACCTCCATATGCATCCTCTTCGTTTGGTGCAGTGGACCAAAAACTTGATTTTACGCTATTACCAAGCTTATATTTTGAATCAAATTTGGATTCATCCTCAGAACTGTTCAGTCGAATACCCCGAAATTGGGTTGAGGGTGCATCTGGCATTTTATTCATTCCAGACTTAACTAATTCTGCTAATTCATTCGCTTCCGGGCTACCACCATTATCAAGGGTTGCATTTAAATCCCGGTAGAAAAGCTTGGTTGTATATCCAAATACAGCATGCGCTTCATCCGAACTCAGACCATGAGTCTTAACTGCATTTTCAATAAGAGGTTCGTAGTCAACACCTATCTCTTTCATCCCCTCATAAAAACTTTGAACCTGCTCAACCGATTGATTATTAAATTTCGCAACTTTTTTTACATACTCAGGTGCTGAAGACAAAGCTCCAGAGCTCTCTAAGTCAACCCCAGGCGCCTCCCCCTTCGCCTTCTTCGTCAGCGCTTCCGGAATAAACGGCGGACACGTCCAGACCGCATCGGCCGCTTCTGCAAGCGGGGTGATTTTCAGATAAGTGGCTTTTTCCTGTGCGCTGTCTTTGCCGCAATCAAATGTCTCACCTTTATAAGGCGTATCGCCGATAAATACATCGCCTGAACCAGCGGCGACTGAGCCGCCGCAGTTGATGGCATCGCCGACCCGTGCTGCGGGTTTACCGTTGATAGACACATTCGATGAACCGGCATTGATGGCGCGCCCGTGAACCCCGTGTGGCACCTGAGGGCAGGGACACGCATGCAGCAGCACCGTGTCTCCCTTACGTGCTGCCGGCTTGCCGTTAATTGAAACGTCCGGACTGCCTGCCACAATCGGTGTTGCAGGGAAACAGCCATGCCCGGAGCAACTGTCTCCTAATCTTCCTGCTTTTGGCATAACGGCTACATCCTCGTGTCGGGAGCCTCAGGCTCCTGCGGCTTATCCGTTTCATCCGGTTTGACCATCTTCGGCGCAGTCCCTTTACCCGGAGAACCACCTTCGTTGATTTTCACTTTCGAGCCGGAAATCGTCACACCGCCGCTGTCAATTTTAACAAAACCACCCGGTCCTTTGATCGTCAGTTCGGTTCCGGCTTCCAGCACAATATTTTTAGCTTTGACATAACTTTCATTGCTGACGGAAATCCGCTGGTTTGCACCGATTTCTTTCTCTTCTGCGGCGGTAATTTGTGTAACGACACTGCCTTCAACTTTGGTGATAATCCCGCCGGAAATAAACCGGCTCAGCTTACCGATAATTCGCTGAACCACGTTCCGGCCAACTTTCACATGGTGATCCTGCCCGAACTCTTCCACCACGTTTTTACCCACCATACGATTCACATTCTCGGTGATCATCTGATACCAGTGGCGGCCAATACGGTGGTGGCTGTCTACGCCAACCGACTCCCGGCGGATGTTTTCCGTAACGATATCCTGATCTTTCTGCGCATGAATATAAATCTGCTCAATGCTGGATTGATCTTCAAAGCGGATTTCATTCGACCCTTCGCCCTGATGCGTCTGCGTTTTAAACACGGTCCGGGTTTTATGGTTCGGTAACAAATATGGTGAAACATTAGTTGCGTGATAAGTCCGGCCGGTGACAATCGGCTGGTCCGGATCCCCGTTGAGGAAGGAAACAATCACTTCGTGGCCGATTCTCGGAATCGCGATAAATCCGTACTGACTTCCCGCCCAGCCCTGAGACACACGCACCCAACAGGAGCTTTTCTCGTTCTGGCTGCTTTCCCGATCCCACGGGAAATGGAGCTTAACCCGGCCATGTTCATCACAATAGATTTCTTCGCCGGACGGACCGACAACCGTAGCAATGCAAGGGCCATCGACCAGCGGCTTCGGTTGTGGATGCGCCTGCCAGACTTTATCACCGGGGATCAGAAGAAAACTGTTTGAATACGTGGTTGCTCCATTGCTGCCACCTTCTTCCAGTGACTGAGGCTGTGTGCCGGTATGACTGGCTTCAACCACCAGCCAGCACCGGTTCATGGCCGGGTCCGCTTTGTGATCTTTCAAATCAAACCGTTTACCGCCCTGAATTTTTGCTTCATCACTTTGACCAGTAACGGTATGGGCAGCTCTTCTTAAATAATCCAGACGGATTTGGGTAAATGCTTTGCCATTCCCGTCATCTTTATAGCGACCCGGATAATCAAAATGCTCATAGGTTTGTTTCTGATAATCCAGCTCTTTGCCATCCAGCTTCTGAGAGAAATTGTAAGACGGTTTTTTGAAGCTGTAATCACGCAACTCAATGGAGCTGACTTCTGACTGTTTGGTCTCATTCAGCGAAGAAATGAATGGCTCTTCTGATGCACCACCCGATAACGCGTTATACGGAATCTTGTCGCCCAGTTTCGGGAACCCTTCCGGATTATCTGTCACCACCAGCGTGTGTTTGCTGTCTTCATGAGTGAAGGTATACATCAACCCTTCTTCGGCGGCCATCCGGTGGAAAAACGCCAGATCGGTTTCCCGGTACTGCACGCAGAATTCACGCTCAGAAAGCGTCCGCTTAACGGAAAATGCATAATCGTTGATTCCCATCTCATCCAGCAATGTTGACAAAATTGTCTTCACATCTTTTTGCTGGAAGATTCTGCTGTTCTGGCGAAGGGATAAACGTTCAAGAGAAGGGACTAAAGTCAGAGAATAAAAGGTGTGGTGGTGGCCGGTATCGCCTTTGGAAAAATTGCGGATAATACCGTGGACTTTTTGCACCACTTCCCCGCTGCGAATCACTTCGAGCAGCGCTTTGCTGTCAACCATCTGTTTTGCAGTCAACCCACTGTTCCGGCTGGCAAGTTCAATCTGATAACGATAACCGAAAACCGGCTGTCCCTGTGCATCTGTGGAATCTGAAACGGACTCATGTCCCTGATACTGCCGCACCACCAATGTGTCGTCGTTTACACCATCGACGGTCAGACGAAAGTTTAAAGTTCTCATGTTGTACGCCTGCGTTGTTAATTGAATACCGTGTTAGTTGAATACCGTGTGAGTTCAATTTTTTGCTTGTTGAACACCGGAGATTAGTCTGGAAATAGGGAAATAAAGAATTGTTGCTGAACACAAATCAGATGACTGAATCTGAAGGATTGCTTCAGATAAAGAAATCATCGCCCGCAGAGGCAGGCGATGAAAGAAGAAGCTGATTAAGCTTCGATTGGCTTACGCCAGTCATCAGCACCAGAAGTACCACAGTTGTTGTGATCCCAGGTGATTTTACGGTAAGTCAGAGAAACCGTAACGTTCTGAGTGTAGTCAGAATCAGCTGGGTTTTGACAGTGTGGCATTGCACAATCGATATCAACGATTGTTGCGTTTTCCAGTGTTGTCGTGAAGAAGTTTTCTTGCTTACCTTCGATAGAAGTACGGTACCATTTCAGAGTCACTGAAGGCAGTTTTTCACCAGAAGTTAATGCGTTATATAGCAGAGGAACTGCTTTGTTCAGGTTCACAGTGAACTTGAATGGTTTGTGAACACGTTGACCAGCTGGCTGACCAGACTGAGGATCAGTTGGGACAGTCACGATGTGATCGAAACGTTGAACCAGCATCTCATCTTCGTGACCTTCAACATATGCGTCACCGATAGAATCTGCAGTACATGCACCTGACGTAATTGAACCCTGAGTTTCGCCTTCAATCGCGATATAACATGGAGTTGGCATTCTGTAATTCCTTACTCTTTTTATATAAATCTGATTAATAAATTATTGTAAACGCATTGCGTTACAGTCACTTAAAGAGCAATGGATGTGCCAACTATGCGTTTCTTTAAAAAACAGTAAGTTGAATTTAGAGGATTAATAATACAGGCAAGATCTTGCTCAGAGGCGAGCAAAAAGTTGCCCGGCGAGCAAGATCTTGCCCGGGATATTTATGGCACAGATCACACATCACTCCAATTCTGTTTCTCTGGGCCTGTAAAAATAATGACCTTTTTTACGCACTGAATCACATCATAAATGTGCTGAGTGCACATTGAGCAACCGGATACGCTCCGATTTACACCGTAAATCCACCGGGTCTTATGCCTGATGGCTGCATCCGGCGCCGGAGATAGTACTTGTCCCGCCGTTTCCCGGAGACACAATAATCCGGGTCGATATTCTGTCTTGCAGTGCTGCAATATGAGAAATAACCCCGATTAGTTTTCCTTCCTGCTGTAAACCTGCCAGCGTTTCAAGTGCGATATCCAGCGCATCTTCATCGAGTGTACCGAACCCTTCATCAAGAAACAGTGAATCGACCCGGACGTTATGACTGGCCATACCGGACAACCCTAATGCCAGTGCCAGACTGACAATAAAGCTTTCACCACCAGACAGGTTCTTCGCTGACCGCACTTCACCAGCCTGATAATTGTCAATAACACTCAGTTCCAGCGGACGCAGCGGGTCATGAATCAGCAGGTAACGATCGGTCATTTTCTGTAATTGCAGATTGGCATGACCGATCATCATTTCAAACGTCAGTCCCTGCGCAAAGTTACGGAATTTCTTACCATCCGCAGAACCAATGAGTTCATGTAATGTTTCCCAGCGGTCACATTCCCGCTGCTGCCCCTCAATGGCGGTAATTTGAGTTTGCTGCTGCTGCCTGAGTTTTTCATTATCCTGCAACTGCTGCCGGATTGCGCCAATTTCCTGCTGGAGTTGCTGTTGCTGACCGGCTAAAAATGCCTCGGTTTCTTTGAGTGTTTCCAGCGGTTCATCCGTTAACTGTTTCTTCTCTTCGCTCACCAGCAGCTGTCCTTTCTCATGCAACAGCGTTTTCAAACGGGTTTGCTGCTCTGCCAGTGCCTGCGATTTTTGTTTAAGCGCCTGACGCTCTTCCCCGGACAGGCAGGCAGACAAGTAATCTGCCTCATTATCAAACTGCCAGTGACTGAGTTGTGTGATAAATTCCTGCTGCATGTTCTCCAGCTCTGTTTGCTGAGTCTCCTGCGTACGTTTCAGATCGCTGATCTTCTGCTGTAGCTGGTTAAGTGCCTGTCCTGCCAGTGAAGACGACTGACGTTTTTCTTCAAGCAACTTTTCTGCGGTATCTGTCACCTGATGAAGTCGCATTTCCTCTGCATCTGCATCTTTATCTCCAAACAACTCAACGCGTTGCCGGCACAATGCTGTCAAAACGCTTTCCATCCCGGTCAGCTTGTCTTTTTGTACGGACAGTCCGGCTTCAGCATCACGGATTTGCTCACCATGATGCTGAAGCCCGATTTCAAGACCCGCGATGTCCTGCAAAAGAGCGGTATGTCGCTGGTGTCGCTCATGCCATTGCCGGCTTCGGTCTGTCAATGCTGTATCAATGGCAGGCAGTTTTTCCGGCGTCACCTGAGTGATGCCAAAAACCTCAAGCTCACTTTGTAACCGGGTCAGCTCTTGTTGCTGTTGCTCCTGTAACGTTTCAGCTTCCTGCTTCAGGCGTTTCTGTTCCTCTGCCAGTACCGTTTTCTTCAGGTACAACGCCTGCACTGCCTGAGTCAGATTCAGCTCTGTATTTTTTGCCGTTTCAAGCAGTTGCCGTAAATTCATCAGCGCCAGTTCAGCTTCCTCTGCCTGTGACAGTGTTAACCGGACAGACGCCAGTTGCTGCTGAACCATTTGCAGGTGTTGCTCAAGCTGGTGCGACAAATGTTCCTCCGGAGCGGCTTCAATGCAAAGTTCCCTGCAATACCGGGTCAGCTGCTGCCGGCTCTCCTGAATCACGGCCTTATATTCTGTTTCTCTGACAGAGAGTTGTTCCCGTTCCTTGTTAATGCCGGCCAGCAGAATCAACTGATCGGACACGTTTTTGCGGACGTCAGCCAACTCCAGTCTGAGCTGTTCAAGTTGCTGCTGCGTTTCATCGGCAATGGGAGTATTTCCCTGTGCATAAGGATGTGTTTCGGAGCCACACAACGGACAGGGCTCTCCGTCACGCAGTTGTTGCCGGGCCTGCTCCAAATCTTCAATCCGGCGAATCAGGGTGAGTTGTGTCTCCAGATAACCCGTCTCTTTCTCCAGTTGTTCTTGATGCGTCTGGCTGGTTTTCAGTGCAGCTTCTGTCCCGGAGATTTGCTGCACCAACAACGCATCACGCTGTGCCTGCGCCGCAAGATTCTGTTCTGCCTGAGATAAAGTTTCAGCAGCTTTGATTGCAGATTCGCTATCGCTCAAAGCCTGAATCAGATCCGTATGATAATGACGCCACTCAGACAGCGTTTTCTCCCCGAGGCAGGCATTCAGCGCTGTTTGCTTCTCAGCCACGAGCTGTTCATCCTGCTGCCGTTTTTTCCCGGCGTATTCCTGCTGTTCACATGCCTGTAACCACTGTTGTTCATGCATGGTTAATGTTGAAGTGGTTTGTTCAACCGCCTGGTGTTTGGTGTGAACTTGTTCCGTCAGGCCATGTATTTGCCGGAAACGGCTGCGTAACCCGGTCAGCTCTGTGGTCAGCTTTTCATCCGCTCTGCCCGTATCCAACTGAAAGCTCAGCGCCTCTGCTTCTGCTTTTTTTTGTTGCAGTAAAGTTGTGTCCCGCTGCTGATTTTTCTGAAGTTCAGCAATGGTTTGACGATGTGCTTTCAGTGCCTGACGTAACTCTTCGACCGGCACTGATTTCGTAGTGATTTGAACATCCAGTTCACGCACTGATCGAAGCACTTTTTGTTGTGACTGCTGTTCCGCCCTTGCGGCGACATAACGCTCTTCCGCTGTTGCAAGGGCTTTCCCGGCCTGCTGCATGGCAGTGGTGCAGTCCGGTAGTTGTGCATGGCGGGCGTTCAGTTGTTCATGGCTGGCTTGCAGGGACAGACGCTTTGTTTTGAGCTCTGTATAGGGCGCCGACAGTTCGATCGCCCGCAGCGCTGTATCCAGTTTTTTCTGCTGCGGGAGAAAGGCTTCTGTTTCCTGTTGTAACTGTCCTTGTTCAGTTTCGAGTTGCTGTAATTCCTGGCGCAGCAGTGCCTGTCCTTCTAACCACTGTATCGCCAGCAGCTTTTGCTGCTTCTGTTTTCCGCACGATTCGTCCTGTTCTGTTTTTTCTTTCAGATCATTCGTTAATTGCATCTCTGCATCAGATGAGAGTATCGGCATACCAGCCAGCCCGGACTGAAGCTGTTCCAGCCTTTTGTGCTGTTCTGTCCGGTATTCGTGAACCCGCACGGAAATCTGGCTGTAAATACCGGTTCCGGTGATCTGTTCCAAAATCGGTGCCCGTTCATCAGGAGCAGCCTGAAGGAATGCAGCAAACCCGCCCTGAGCCAGTAACATGGAACGGGTAAAACGGTCAAAGTCCATGCCGGTCAGTTTTTCGATCTGCTCCGCAACTAACTTGAGTTTTGATTCCAGCAAAATATTACTTTTCGCATCGGCGATCTCATGTTTGGGAGCCTGCAAATCTCCGTCGGACTTCTTTCTTGCCCGGTGCTGACTCCAGTGACAGCGATACTGCCCGGACTGTGTTTCAAACGTAACTTCAGCAAAACATTCGCCACACTGGCGGGACATGATCTCATTCATCCCTTTCGTCACCCGGCTGAGTCTGGGCGTCCGGCCGTAAAGTGCCAGACAAATGGCGTCAAGAATCGTCGTTTTCCCGGCACCGGTCGGGCCGGTAATCGCAAACAGACCATCAGCAGTAAAAGCGGGATGGGTAAAGTCAATCAACCACTCTCCGGCGAGTGAATTTAAATTTTTAAAGCGTAACTGAAGAATTCTCATGCCTGTCCCGGTTATATTGTTACGGTAATCGTTTATTGTCCTTGCTGTCACTACTCAGCCTGAAGGTCATCCTCATCCAAAGAGGACAGAATTTCCTGATAAGCAGTCATCAGTTCCTGCTGTTGTTCCACTGGCACATCATGCGCTGTCAGACAACGCTCAAACACCTCTTTGGTATTGAGGTCATCCAGCGTTTCCTTTACCTGTGTCTGTCCCAGTATCTGCTCACGAATACGGGGATTTTTTACCCTGAGAATATTGAGGCCGCTCTCTTCGGTCATTTGGTTCAGCTTCGTGTTCAAGTCCGGAATCACTTCACTTCCCGTATAAGAGATTTCCAGCCAGACATCTTCCTGATGTTCCTTTAGTGTTTCAATCCGGGCGGTAATGAAAGGCAAATCACCTTTGAGTTGTTCCAGCTTCTGAAAAACGGGGACAGACACCGTATCGATTTGAACTTTTCCGGCATTCATCTCAATCAGACAAACGACTTTCTGCTGCCGTGCTTCACCAAACCCCATAGGCAGCGGAGAACCTGAATAACGAATATGAGCGTGTCCGCCGACCAGTTGCGGTACATGCAGATGGCCGAGTGCTACATAGTCAAACACATCAGGAAATACCGATGCACTGATGTGTGCCAGAGAACCAACATACAATTCCCGCACACCATCACCGTCGGCTGTCTGACCTCCGGCTGCGAACAGATGACCGGTCCCAATCACCGGAATTTCAGCCTTCAGTGCTATTCTTTGCTGCTGTGCTACTGTGGCAACATCAGCATAATGCTGCCGAATCCCGGAAAGTAATTTCTGCTCTTTGTCTTCAATGGTCTCCCCGGCTTCCACGGTACGGATATCGCGATCCCGCAGATAAGGAACCGCACATACAATCAGCATCGGGCTGTTCTGCTCATCCTTCAGGACGATGACTTCATCTGCCGGGTCATCGCTCACCGCACCAACGACATGCACATTCAGTACTTCCAGCAAAGCTTTTGGAGCATTCAGAAACGATGGAGAATCATGATTTCCAGCAACGACCACGACATGGTGACAATCAGATGCCGCAACTTTGCACAGGAACTGGTAATAAAGGGTTTGAGCTCGGTTATTCGGTGTGCTGGTATCAAAGATATCTCCGGCGACAATCAACACGTCAACCTGCTGCTGTTCAATTGTTTCTGTTAACCAGTCAAGAAAAGCCTGAAATTCTTCGTAACGTTTCCGGCCATATAATGCCCGCCCAAGATGCCAGTCTGAGGTGTGTAAGATTTTCATTAAAGTGTCTGTCCCGGTAAATAGTAAAGAGAACAGTCAATGATAAACTGTCCGCCATAATAAACTGTCTGTCCTGAGAAACTGTCTGTCCTGATAAGCTCGCGGTCGGGTAAATCAAAGCGCAAACGTCAGACTTTCCACGTTTTAAGCGCCTGTCCTTTTAAGACGTTCTTTTAAGAATGTACTGAAGCTTAATGTGCCTGTCCCCGTAAGCTCTTGTCCCCGTAGGCTAAGTAAGCTCAAGTGCCTGTCCCTGCAAAATTACCCCTGCTCAACCGCATTTAAATCAACCAAACAATGACCGGTAATATTGCGCACAGGTTTCAAACAATCCCTGAGAAAAGTTTTGCAGGCGGTGATTTTTATGCCAGATAATCACCAGCTCATGGTGTTCCGGCCGTTCACCAAAGGAGAGAGGCACCACTTCATCTTTGTAGCCGGTCACATGAATGGCAGTGTCTAATGTCACCGTCACACCATAGTGATTGGATACACTGAGCAATGCCAGCTCAGACGTCGGTACCTGAATATCCATTGTTGGTGATATTTTCTCTTTGTCGAACAGAATATCCGTCAGGCGTCTCATTTCCTGATCCTGGAATAAAGCGACAAAGTGCTCGTCTTTAAAGGCCTGAATATCAACCCAGGGATAACGAAATCCTTCTTTCAGGACTGCGGTCTGAATCAGTGGATGGTCTTTAGGTACACCAAGTACAACTTCTGCAAAAGCCAGATGTTCATACATAAAATTATCAGAACGGTTTTTCACTGTTGTGACCGCAAAATCGAGCTGATTTTCTTCCAGCATTTTGATGATCTGAGACGTCGCGTGAGCCTTAAGTACAATATCAATCCCCGGATATTGTGCTTTAAACTGAGGGATGATGTCTGCAATCACAACTTTCGACATCATCAGCTGAAAGCCAAAATAAATGATGCCACTGCGACACGCTGCAATACTTTTCAGCTCCTCATCCATTTTATTCTGCATTTGTGAAATTTTCTTTGCCCACTGAACATAACGCTGTCCGGCATAAGTAAGCACAAACTTCTTTCCGACCCTTTCAAACAGGTCAACACCTAATTCTTTCTCTTTTGAAATGATATATTTGCTCAGTGCAGAAGATGTGATTTCCAGTGCTGCGGCAGCTTTGTTTAAATTTCCAAGTTCCGCAACTTCAATAATATAGTTCAGACTTTTAGCCATGTTTGCTTGTCTCTGACGATCACAGATAATTTGCGTATGCTATCAAAGTCCCACAACATTTGCTTTGTGAAAGACAATATCCCGGTAAAAATAATAAAGGCTCTGCGACCAACCGGTTACAGAGCCTTCAAAAGCTGAGATTCAGCCATTAACAGATTCAGGAGTTACCGGTCATGAACCGAACCATCAAAGGCACTCATCACAGATAAGCTCCGCTGTGCAGGTGGATATTTTTCCGTAATATCATCAACCAGTTCAATACCAATCCCCGGCGCATCCGGAATATAAATATAGCCTTCTTCAACTTTTAATGGTGTTTTAACCATGCCATCTTCGGCACCGGCATGATAATACGAAGGAAATTCCTGAATCAGGAAGTTCGGAATGCAGGCATCCAGCTGCAAACAAGCTGCCGTAGAAACCGGACCAAGCGGATTGTGTGGTGCTATCTGAATGTAGTTCGCTTCAGCAATCGCAGCAATTTTCTTCGCAGCAGAGATACCGCCGACGACGCACACATCAGGACGAACAAAATTAGCCGCTTTTTGCTGGCAGATAGACTCCATTTCCTGAAGACTCACTGCTCTTTCACCGGTTGCAACCGGAATGGAAATTCTGCGAGAGACATCGACCATACTTTCAAGACTATCCGGCGCTACCGGATCTTCTAAAAACAGCGGACGGTACGGTTCAACACCACGGGCAAAGGCAACCGCCTGTGCCGGTGTCATACTGCGGTGCACTTCCAGACACAGATCGAAATCTTCACCCACCGCTTCACGACAGACGCGAACGCGATTGACATAATCAGAAATTTTCACGTTGAATATATCTTCTTCCCGTGTCATCTGATTTGTCCGCATGGTGCCGCAAATCATCAGGCGCGCCGCAGTAAAACCCTGCGCTTTCAATGCAAGACAGCCCTGTGCCATTTTTTCCGGATCCGATTCAAACACAGGTGCGTAAGTTCTGACCTTATTCCGGGTTTTTCCGCCCAGTAGCTGATAAACCGGGACGCCCAGAGATTTACCTAAAATATCCCACAAGGCGATATCCACCGCAGAAATTGCACTGAGAATCACAGAACCTCTGAAATACATACTGCGGTACATATAGTTCCAGTGATGTTCTATCTGCCGCGGGTCTTTACCGATCAAATAATCTTTCAGTTTTTCCAGCGCGCCAGCGCAGGCATCCAGGTAACCCCATGCTCCCATTTCACCAATCCCCTCAATACCGGAGTCTGTGGTTACTTTGACAAACAAATATTTCGATGCAGGGATCAATTCAATTTTTTCAATAATCACTTTATATCGTCTCCTGTATATGCTGACGAATATTATTTAAACGGAAATAAAACGGGCAGGAAGAAAATAGAGAAAACCGTAATCACAACCACCAGAGGCAAGGCTGCTTTCAGGTAATGTTTCAGTTGGTAACCACCGGGCCCCATAATAATTGCCTGAGCTGGTGCCGCCATTGGTGTCAGAATTGAAGTACTGCCCGCAATTAAGACACCCATTACTAATGCACGCGGGTCAACGCCGATTTTGACACCAGCCGCGGAGACCAGCGGGATAAAAATGGTCATTGTGGCCAGATTTGACATCAGCTGAGTCATGATGAGCGGCACAATGAAAAAGACAGACATAATGAAATAAGGATTGGTGGAGTTACCCAACATCTGAATCATCAGATCAGCAACCACTTCGCCGGCTCCGGTTGATTTCACTGCGGCTGATAACGGGAGCACACCAGCAAACAAAAAGACAGTCGGTAAATGAATGGAACTCAGCGCTTCTTTTTCATCAAGAATACCGAAGAAAACCAGAGAACAGGCGCCTAATGCTGAAATGACAAATAACGACATGTGCAGTTCTTTGGCAAACAGCATGGCACCAATGGTCAGAACAATCAGTGAAATCGCCGTTTTTTCTTTAGCCGGAGAAAGTTTCACACTCTCTTTCTTTTTAAAATTATCCTGAAACTGATCGTTCGGAATATCCGGGAGTAAACGCCAGCCGATGAAAGATACATAAACCAAAGCAATCAGGAAGAATGGTAGTCTGGCAATTGTAAATGACCAGATAGTAAAAGGTTCAATCCCGCCAGATTGCATCATAATGTCACTGAAAGCCATATTACTGGCACCCTGCCCCAGGAAGGTCATTCCGGTCACAATATTCGCAACCACCATCGCCGGAAACAGAATTTTACTGCGGCTGAAATCAATTTCGTTCGCGATACCGATAATCAGAGGCAACATTATGGCTGCCGCAGCTGTTGCACTGGTCAAAACTGCCAGTAATGCAGCAACAAAGCTGGCAATAAAAATGAGCATTTTCGGATTATCCCGGTATCTGAGTACCAGCGATTGTGTCCGGTCCAGAATACTGGTTTTAGTCAGACCGGCACCAATCACAAACATCGCAACAAACATCGCAACATTCTGATTCACAAAGCCGGATAACGCCTGAGCGGGGGTGTCGATTTTAGTCAAAATCAGAGAAAGAATAATTCCCATTGATATCAATGAAAAAGAAACTCTCCCGGACATAAATGCCACAATTGTGAGCACTAATATAATGATCGTTATAGTTAATGGTGACATAGGATGATAGCTCCTGTTACACGTCGTATTTATTATGTTTAATAATTCAAAGTGGTCTTGTTGCCCTCTGGTGAATAGTGATCTTTCACTGTGCATCTGAGAGCGCAAAAACTTTATCAACTTTAAAGTATAAATATTTGTATTTGATCAACCAAAAAGTAAACTTTTGCGGTTGGTGGGATTTTTTTATTAAAAATGAGGGGTAAGTGGCTTTTTTGAAGTTTCATTTCAATTTTTATTCGTTTGGTTGAGTATTTTTGCGAGTCTGCGGGAAAGTCTGCGAGGACAGACACTGAGGTATCCCCACAAATTTTAAAAAAATGTTCAAATAAATCAGGTTGGCAGGAACATTCATGGCTTTTTGTGATCTTAATTGTCACCACAACAAACCAGACCACAGCCATGAATGTCGACCAAATCATATCTCAATTTGTTACTTCTGTCTCTCAAGGGGGGCATCAAACCCGTACTCAATCACTCACTGCCTGCGTACAAAGTGCCATGTCTGGGAACGCCTTGACCGTGACTTCTATGGGGCGGGGGATTCAGTCAAAAGCCCATCAAAAACATAATATTAAACGGGCTGACCGACTCTGTTCCAATCCACACCTTTGGGCTCAAATCCCCTTGATTTATCAGCGAATTTGCACACTCATTGTTTCCAAAAATTCACGACCAACCATCCATGTTGACTGGTCTGACTTAAACCTGAGTAAAACCCTTTTCCTTATCCGGGCGTCCATCTCTTTTCAGGGACGGGCACTCACACTCTATGAAGAAGTTCATCCACTGGAGACGAAAGAGAAACCAGCGACTCATGACCTTTTTCTGAAAACGCTCAAGCTCCTTTTGCCCAAAAATACTTGCCCCATCATTGTAACTGATGCCGGCTTCAAACGTCCGTGGTTCAAGAGCGTTCAGGCTTTAGGATGGGACTTTGTCGGTCGTATTCGTGGACGGATTTGCCTGAGTCCGGATGGCAAGACGATGCAGCTTTGTAAAACCCTGTATCCTTGTGCAACCTCATCCGCTCGTGGGCTGAAAAACTGGTTCATGGGAGGAACATCCCCTTATCCGCTTCAGCTGGTTTTATATAAAGAACGACCCAAAGGCCGGATCGCCAAAACCGCTGGTGGAAAAAGAAAGCAGTCAAACTACAGTAAGAAGAATGCCCGTCGGGCCAGGGAGCCGTGGCTCCTTGCAGCCTCATTAAATTTATCAAAAAAGTCACCCGCTCAGATTGTTCAAATTTACCATCAGAGAATGCAGATAGAAGAAGCGTTCAGAGACCATAAATCCAGTCAGTTTGGTATGGGGATGGAACAGCACCGAACAAAGAGTCACTCGCGTCTGAGTGTGATCGTTTTGATTGGAACACTAGCGCATAACATACTGATATTATTTGGTATTATGATGGAAGAACAAGGGCTTCATAGACACTATCAAGCCAACACAGTCAAAGATCGGAGAGTGCTTAGTCATGTGACATTAGGTCTTCATTTTTATCGTCATGGCAACGCAGATCTCTCTCTCGATGACTGGCATTTAGCCATCCTCATATTACGAGAAAAAGTCACTGAGTCTCAGGTGATTAGAGAATAATTTTGTGGGGATCCCTCAGGGACAGACACCTTAAGATCTTCCGGGGACATACATCTCAACCCTCCCAACGTTTCCTCATACTTCACCAACATCTGTTACATCTGATTGCACAAGATGACCCGCAATTCACCAACCCAATACTTTATTTATGATTTTATCAGAGGCATCCTGTAACAACTTTCTGATAATGCAGGCAAAAACAATGACACTCCCCCGCTCGCAGCAGGTTGACCTGGCTATGACACCTTATTATCACTGTGTTTCCCGCTGTGTACGACGGTCATATCTTTGTGGACAAGACGCGCTTTCCGGCCGAAGTTACGAGCACCGCCGTCAATGGGTGCAAAACCGTATTCATGAGCTTGCCGGGATTTTCTGTATTGATATCTGCGCTTACGCTGTGATGAGTAATCACTATCATCTTGTAGTCCATATCAATCAGGAAAAAGCTGAAACTTTAACCGATATCGAGGTCATTCAACGTTGGGAAGAAATACACCACCTCCCTGCTCTAATCACACGCTACCTGCGGGGAATACTCCGCTCTCCAGCAGAAATTCAGGCATGTAAAAAGATAATTCTCCTCTGGCGGCAACGGTTGTACTCGCTCAGCTGGCTGATGAAGGAGCTGAACTTTGACATTGCACTTCAGGCTAACCAGGAAGACGGATGCACCGGACATTTCTGGGAAGGCCGATTCAAATCTCAGGCACTACTGGATGAGAAAGCGCTGCTCGCGGCCATGACTTATACCGACCTCAATCCTGTCCGGGCTCAGGCTGCAGAAACCCCGGAAACCTCTGAATACACTTCGATTAAAAAGCGGCTTGATTCACTGGCACATGCTCAGCCAACACCTTCGGGCCTCTGGCCGTTTACCGGTCAGAAACATATCGATGGTCTTCCGTTTCGATTCATGGACTATATCGAATGGGTCGACTGGGTTGGCAGACAAACACGTGAAGGTAAGCCGGGAACCATCCCTGCTCACTTGCCTGCTATGATTGACCGGCTGTCTCTCAATCTGACAGACAGCCTTAAAGCCTGCACTCAACTTGAAAAAAAAGGCTGTTTATGGATTGGACCACCAGAGCAACTTCTGTCGGTAAAAACCTATCTCCACAAACAGCGTATTCATGGAATAAGTCTCTGATATCAGGTCTAGCATATCCCAAAGCCCGTAAAATCTTTAACTTCCGATCAGTTCACACACTCAAACGATTTATTTTCCAGCACTCTTACAACCAACGGAAAAACTGACCTGAGACTACAAACTATACCTATATAAAATGGCTATATTTTTTCGTTCTGCATTGAAAATTAGGCGACTGTCCTTGCTATTTCCCACATCAATCCGGGAATAATCGATGTACCAATAAGAAAACCGGGACTGGATGGTTACCAGCTCCGGTCTGATATGATAAAACCGTTGAATCTTTCTGAGATTAAAGAACGCCCTTCGGCACAATCCGGCGAAGTTTCACACCCAAACGTTTCGCCGGGCTCACCTGTTGATCAGGATTAAAACTCTGCGTGATGGCCCAGGCATTTTCCGGTGCCATTTCTTTCAACATGGAGGCTTTGACATCCTGTGTGATTTCCGGAGAGTGAATCACCGTAATACTTTCTGTATTCAGATTCGCACTGCGCGGGTCAAAATTGTAAGTCCCGACGACCGTAATCTTATCGTCTACGGTCATGGTCTTTGCGTGTAATCCGAAAACCGGTACCGTCTGTAATTTCTCTGACGAATGATCGGTCATCACACTTTTTCTGATCCTGGCATCAGGCCGGAACTCAAAAATCTCCACGCCAGTCTTCAATAATGCCTTTCGGTTGCGCTGATAGCCACTGAACGCTTCAAGATTATCGTTTGACGCCAGGCTGTTGGTCAGAATTTTAATCTCAACCCCTTTATCGATCAGTCTTTTTAAGAAAGCACGATCTGATCGGGTTGTCACCAGATAAGGTGTCTGAATCACCAGAGAATGCCGGGCACTTCCGGCGAGCTCCGCCAGTTTATCCCGTGTTCGCCCGCCGCCACCAAGAAAAGTTTTCCGATCATTTTTACTCGGTTTATCAGCAACATATTCGACATTGTCCAGCCAGTGAAACTTACCCTCATCTTTCAGCTTTTTAAACGTCGCCGGAACTTTCTCAATCTCATCCCGGATTGCCGGTGAAAAATTGTTTGGATTACAGGCATAAGCATGCAAACGGGAAAATCCCGGATCTTTCGGATAAGGTTTACGCTTGACCAGCTTTTCCACCGGCACACTCCGGTCATACTGCCAGTACTCTTCGAATGATGCTTTTAAATCATTCACAACTTTCCCGGCAAGAAAAACATCGCGATCCCTGAAGTCATAGGCAGGATCAAGCCCGAAATATTCATCCGCAATATTACGGCCTCCCGTAATGGCAATCTGATCATCAGCAATAAACACTTTGTTATGCATCCGCCGGTTCAGATCCTGAAAATCAAACACTAATGTTGCCAGTTTTTCAGCCATATTTTTACCGATATTCAGTCTCGGATTAAAAATCTTAATATCGATATTGTCATGAGCAGACAGCATCAACAGCTCATCCCCTCTGGCCTGAAGGGTGATATCATCAATCAATACCCTCACCTTCACCCCACGATCCGCCGCACGGACTAAATAATCAGTCGCAATTAATCCCACTTTATCCACAGAAAAGATAAAATACTGTACGTCAATCGACTTCTCCGCATGCTCCGTCAGCCACGCTCTGGATCTCATCGCTTCATCCCCGTGCTCCAACACATAAACACCGGTCTTATCCTGCATCTCAGACTGAAACGGCTGCGTATAGGCAGACAGCGATTTCTCTTTAAGTACGGGCAGATTTTGACAGTAGTCGGCATCCGAGAACGGCACTCTATCAGGATGGGAAGTACAGCCACCCAAAAAAAGGATGAAGAGGAAAAAGGTTACATAACCAGAAAGTGTTTTTTTCATAAATGGAATAGCTCAGAAAACATACAAATGTCAGGACACGGCAAAACATAACGAATTTACAATTCTCTGTCACGGTTTTTTTACCAGCAGCGATTGCCCGGCCTCATCAACCGGGCAACGAAAACCAAGACTTACAAAGGATAAATTCAGTCTGCATTCCCGTCTGAAATTAATGATTTATTTCGCTTTAAGCAGCCTGAAATCACACACCCCAGACTAGCCGCAATGCCTCCTGTCAGAAAAACAACGCTGTATCCGTGTTTATCCGCAAAATAGCCGGCAACCGGGCCTGTCAGGCCGTAAGCAAGATCCTGAAAAGCCGAAAAACCACCCAATGCAATCCCGCGGAACTGAGGGGCAATCCGCAGAACCACTTCCCGCCCCATCGCAGGAAAAATCAGAGAACAGCCGACACCAGTCAGAAACGCTCCCACAATTGCCTGTATTGGTGAGACCGAATACCAGATCAGATACTGTCCGGTGGCTTCCACGAACAAAGAAAACACAGAAACAGCAAATCCGCCGAATTTGTCAGGTAAATGACCACAAAGTAACCGGATCAAGACAAAACCACTCCCAAATGCCGTAAAGCCCAATCCGGCCATCGACCAGTTGTGATCAATGAAATAAGGCACAAAAAACGCACCAATTGTTGCAAATCCTATCCCTTGTAAACACACGACCAGACCGAATGGCCAGATTTCTCCTAATACCACCAGCAATGACTGTTGCTTTGCGCCGGGATGAGGCGCAACACCGGTTAAAGGCAACATTGCCAGTAATCCCAGACAAGGCAACAGACAGCTGATCAACATAGCTCCCTTATATCCGGCCGTATGATAAATCCACAGCCCCAGAGGCGCACCGAATGCCAGCGCGCCATAAATTGCCACCCCAAGCAGCGCCAGTATCTTTCCGCTTCGGGATGGTCCCGCAATACCCACACCCCAGGAAATAATGCCAACCCCGCCTAAACTGCCTCCGACGCCAAGTAATAAACGACCACAAAGTAAAATGCTATAAGACAGGTATACATTTGAGGTTAACAGACCTGCGATCAACGAAACCAGTGCACCAAATGCATAATATGTCAGCCCCCGTCCAAGCGCCTGCTTTGCTCCTAAGCTGTCTGCCAGACGCCCTGCATAACCGCGTGTGATGATTGATGAGAAAAAAGTGATCCCCACCGCCAGACCTGCGAGCGTATTATTCAGTCCGAGTTGCCCGGTCACAAACACGGATATAATCGGTAGTGAGATAGCAACACATAAATATGCGCCGAACAAGATCAGGGTCAGTAACATTAACCGCCGGTTTTCAGTTTGAGATAAAGCTATATTTGCCATCTGTCATCATTCCTGTCGAAATTTAAAATACGATATTTTCGTCGTATTACAGATTACGATGGATAGGTGGACTTGAATAATCGCATTCTCGGCAGAGAAAAACACACACCAATCCATTGAAAAATAACAATAAAATCTTCATCTGTGAGACATTCCTGATTTCACACTCACATTATTCGCAACATATCTAAGCACTCAGTGATCAGGCTTTTGACAAAATACGAATCATTCGTCATATTTTGCCTCAGCAAGGTGAATCAAAATCAACAGATCAGGAGAAAAGCATGGGCACGGCAAAGCAACCTCAACTGAAATCAAGAAAAAAGCCCAAACAATCCCGCTCTTCGGATTTGGTCGCTTCTATCCTGGAAGCCGCAATACAGGTGCTCAAAAATGAAGGCATCACCCGCTTCACGACAGCCCGTGTTGCCGAAAGAGCCGGGGTGAGCGTAGGCTCACTCTATCAATACTTTCCCAACAAGGCTTCCATTCTGTTTCAGCTCCAGTCTGATGAATGGGAAGAAACGGCCGTCATGCTGAAACATATCCTGGCTGAAACATCTCTTTCTTATCGTGAGAGAATTCAACGTCTGGTTTATACATTCATAAAATCTGAATGTGATGAAGCCAAAATCAGAACGGCACTTAGTGATGCCGCCCCTTTATTTCGGGACGCGCCAGAAGCCGAAGGCGTTGGGGGGGAGATGCAAACAGCCTGCTCAGATTTTATCTGTGAAGTCCTGCCCAACTCAGATAATGAAATACAAACCACAGCAACAAGCGTATTTCGTATCACCGTCAGCGCCGTTGGTAAACGTTTTTCAGAAGAACCGCGGACAGCGGAAGAGATTAGTGCGTTTTCGCAGCATATTTCGGCCATGCTAATTGCGTATCTGGATGCGCTGAAGTTGCAGGGACAGACGCCGGAAGTTAAAGCGGAATTTACGGGGGAGTTACGGGGACAGACACCAGGAAATTACGGGGACAGACGCCAGTATGACTGCCTTATAAAAACGTCTGTCCCGACAAAATTAACAAAATAAAAAACGAAGCGATAAAGACTGACGCAACGAGGACAGACACCTGAATGGCACCGGATTAAAGTGTCCGGATTAAAGTGTCTGTCCCCGTAAAAAGAGCGTCTGTCCCCGTAAGAACTCCCCGTAAGAAAAGAACCTGTCAGCACCATTTATCCAAAATTGCCACACCAGTTAAACTATGATTAAATTTCCCGGTATTTCAGCCCACTCATCAACTCAGAATACCGAAAAAATGTTTGACTCTTTTCAGCAACAACTGACCGACCATCATTTTACCGCATCAGAAATCGAACAAATGATGCAATCAGCCAGACTGATCGAGCTGCCAACCCGCCATATTTTGCTCAATCAGGGTGACATTGCCCGGGAGATCTGTTTTATCCTGCAGGGAATTTGTCATGCCGTCTATTTAACCGGCCAGGGCAAAGCATTCAGCAAAGAATTCTGGTGGGAGAACGACTGGATCATCGGGTTTGAAAGCCTCATCCGGCAACAACCTTCACCTTATTTAATCGAATCTCTGACACCCTGCACACTGGTTACCCTCCCCATTGAAACCCTCTGGCGATGGCGCGAACAAAAGCACGGCATCTATCTCAAACTGCTTGAAACCCAACTCATCCATAAAGAGCACAAAGAACGCTTCATGCTGCTCTATTCTCCACAAGAACGGTATCAGTTATTTCGTGAGCATTTTCCGGATTTGCTTGAGCGCCTTAGCGATTATCAGATTGCCGCTTACTTAGGCATTACTCCTGTCAGTCTGAGTCGAATAAAAAAGCGCTGTAAAAATTAACCATTGTTAATGCATTGTGCAGGCTGAATTGCTAAATTCAGCCTATCTGACACTTTCAAATGAAGACACAATGATCACCTGGCAATTTCTCCCCTTTTCTCAGTTAACCACAACGCAGCTTTACCAGTTACTCAAACTCAGAGTGGATATATTCGTCGTGGAACAAACCTGCCCGTATCCGGAGCTGGATGACAAAGATCATCAACCCGGCGTCCACCATCTGCTGGGCTATCAGGACGATCAGCTCATCGCCTGTGCCCGCCTGTTACCTAAAGGGCTCAGCTACCCATCGGTCAGTATCGGCCGTGTCGCTATTCTGGAAACAAAACGCGGTGGCACAGGGCATCAGCTCATGGCGCAGGCACTGAAACACTGTGAATCACTCTGGCCGGGAGAGACGATCGAAATCGGCGCTCAGAAACATCTGGCTGATTTCTATGGAAAACATGGATTTGTCCAAACATCATCCATGTATCTCGAAGATGATATTCCTCATATTGATATGAAGCTGAAGAAGTAAAGCACCAGCTGTACACCCAAAACCGAATTGAAAACTTTCGTGAACAATTGATGACATTTGCACCTATGTGCAAACCTGTCATCCCGTTGTCATACATCACTTTTAGTTTAGAACTCATCCGATAATCAGTCCGTGCGATGAGTCATGAGTACAGTGATAAACCCTCACCATAAAATCTATTGGTGGCAACAGGTTAACCGAAAAATAAGCATTGCAAAGCAGGAGCCTGCCAACCTGATTGGTATTGTTTTGCTGGGACTATTTGCGTATTTAATCGCCGCCCCCGTCATTTCAATTCTGACTAATTCAGCACTGGTTCAGGCGGGTGACAGCACACGGGTTCATGCCGCAGAAGGCACCTTCACCAGCTACTATGTTACCCGGGCAATGACCTCCCGGATGTCAGAACTTCTGCTCTGGCGGCCACTGATGCATACACTGTCCATTTCAGTGACGGCTGTCCTCTGTTCCGTCGCTGTTGGCATTTTACTCGCCTGGTTGATCAACCGGACCAACCTGAAAGGGAAAAAATGGTTTGCGACCGCTTTAATTATCCCTTTTATGCTGCCAACCTGGACCTTCGCACTGGCGTGGAACACCATTTTTAAAAACCGGACAATTGGCGGACAGCCGGGCTGGCTGGAAGCTCTGGGCGTTCAGGTTCCTGACCATTTCGCCTATGGCTTTTTCCCGGTAGTCATCATTCTTTCAGTTCACTATATTCCGCTGGTCATTTTAATTGTCGGCAACGCCCTGAAACGGCTGGACGGACAGCTGGAAGAATGCGCCAGAATCCTCAAAGCATCCCGCAGAACAATCGCATTCAAAATCATTCTGCCACTGGTTCGTCCGGCAATTCTCTCTTCGGCGCTGCTGATCTTTGCTGACTGCATCGGTGAATTTGCGGTGCCTTATATTCTGGGCCTGCCGGTCCACTATGACACCTTAGCCACCGGCCTTTACCGTTCCATCGATTCACGTCAGACCGGTGTCGCTGCCGTACTCGCCGGTGTGATTATGCTGATTGGTGTGATCACCTTATTGATTGACACCCGGATGATGCGCGAAGCGCGTCGCTTCGTAACCGTGGGCGGCAAGGGACAAACCGCACATCAACATAATCTGGGCAAACTGCAATGGCTCATGGTGAGCTTTGTGATCGTGTTTATTCTTTGCAGTGTCATCACGCCGCTGCTCACCCTGTTCTTATCCACTGTCATGATCCTGCCCGGCCGGTTTAGCGCAGATAACTTTACCCTCGATTACTGGATAGGACACAATCTCGATACGATTGCCCTGCACAACGGGATATTGCTGACCCCCGAATTCTGGCATGCTGCGTGGAACACACTGTGGATTGTCGGCAGTGCCTCAGTCTGTGCCGGTATCTTCGGCTTACTGGTTGGCTACGCTGTGATGCGGACCTCATTTCCGCTGATCAGTCAAAGCCTGAGACAAATTACTTTTCTGCCCTATCTGGTGCCGGGCATCGCGTTTGCTGCGGCTTATCTTTCGCTGTTTGCAGTCCCCACCGGTCCTATTCCGGCCCTTTATGGAACACCGGCAATCCTGATTCTGGCACTGATCGCTGAAAAAATGCCCTTCGCCAGCCGCTCCGGGATTGCGGCAATGACCCAGCTGGGTAAAGAATCTGAAGAAGCGGCCCGGATTGCCGGTGCCGGGTGGATCACACGCATCACCCGGATTATTACCCCGATTCAGGCCGGTCCATTAACCACAAGTATCCTGCTGCCGTTTATCTCCGGAATAAAGGGCGTCAGTCTGTTTATTATCCTTGCCATTCCGGCAACCGACGTTCTCACCACTTACTCGCTGAGATTAATCGATTATAACTACGATCAGGCTGCCAATGCTGTCGTGTTGATGATTGCCTGTCTCGCACTGGGCGGAACGATTCTGATCCAGAAAATATCGGGAACCGGACTGAGCCAGGGACTGGAGAGTTAACATGCCATCAATTCAGCTCAATCAACTGGTGAAACAGTATTCACCCGCTTCAAAACCAGCGGTCAACCATTTGTCACTGACAATCGAAGACGGTGAATTCATGTGCCTGTTGGGACCATCAGGATGCGGAAAAACCACTATCCTGCGCATGATTGCCGGAATCGAATATGCGTCCGGCGGTGAGATCGTGATCGGCGACCGGCAGGTCGATTCAATTGCCAGCGGCACTTTTATTGCGCCGGAACAACGCAACATCGGGCTGGTATTTCAGAGCTACGCGCTCTGGCCACATATGACCGTCGAAGAGAATGTCGACTTTGGTCTGCGCATCCAGAAGATGGCAAAATCTGAACGACAGACCATTTGTCTGGATGTGATGAAAACTTTACGCATCGACCAGTATGCCGACCGTTATCCTTCGCAACTTTCGGGTGGGCAACAACAACGGGTCGCGCTGGCAAGAATGCTGGCCATCAATCCAAAGGTATTGCTGCTGGATGAACCCCTCTCTAATCTCGATGCCACACTGCGACTGGAAATGCGTAAAGAGCTGCGCCGGATCCACCAGAATTACGGCACCACCATCGTCTTTGTCAGTCACGATCAGTGGGAAGCGATGACCCTCGCGACCCGGATTGCGGTACTGAATCAGGGAGAGTTACAACAGGTTGGCACACCCGATGAGATTTATGCCCGGCCGACAAATCGTTTTGTGGCGGAATTCATCGGCAATCCAAAGATGAATCTGGTCAATCTCTCCGGCAGCACCTCCGCACTGGCAAACATACTGCGCGCCTGTCCCGGCACAGAGCACGCCACCTGCTGTGGGATCCGCCCGGAAGACATCCGGTTGCACTGTCTGTCCTCAGAAGCCTGTCTGTCCTCAGAAGCCTTGTCCTTAGAAAACCGGCCCTTAACAGAGTGCCTGTCCCCGGAAGATGGCCCGAAAGAAAATCATGCAGGACAGGCATTGCCAGCCACGATCGAAAATATTATTCCCACCGGCGGCAGCTGGGTGATTGAAGTCAGCTGCCTCGGCGAAACACTGGTCCATTCAACACAACTTCGTCCCGGCTGGCTGGAAGGACAGACACTTCTGTGCGAATTGCCCCATGATGCGCTGCACTTCTTTGATGACCAGGGCCGGCGGGTTTCACGATCGTCAGAAGCACTGGCGTCAGAATCGATGTCGGCTCCGGATAATGTGACCCATTTATACCCAAACAATACATCAACACACCAAACCACCACAGATTCTCACTTTTACAGGGATTGATTATGACGTTGAAACATGCTGTTTTGAAATCACCGGTTTTGAAATCAACGGTATTAAAAACCGGCGTATTGGCTGCGATTTTAGGTCTGAGCATCACTTCCGCCCATGCAGGCAGTGATTTTGATTTGACAGCGCTGATCCGGGCCGCAAAAAAAGAAGCGCCGATCACCGTGTACGACTCAACCGGTAAAATCGTCAAACAGGCGAAGGCCTTCACTAAAAAATATGGCGTCACGGCAGTTGGTATCAAAGCCAAAGCACCACAAATTCTGGAAATTGTCAGCCGGGAAGCGCAGGCACATAACGTTAAATCTGATGTGGTGATGCTGGCGGATGCCCCGGCTGGTATTGAACAATTGCTGAAGAAGCATTATGTCACCAGCTGGGTGCCGGATGATCTGAAAGCCGATATCCCGACCGGGTTTCAAGACCCGCTGACGGTGATTCAGGCGCCGAATGTCTGGGCTTACAACACCGCACTTTATCGTGACTGTCCCGTTAAGAATATCTGGCAACTGACACTGCCTGAATGGCATGGAAAAATCGCCATGCAGGATCCGCTGGGCAAACCGTCATACACCGACTGGTTCAACCAAATGTCAATGCACTATGACCAGCAGGTTGCTGATGCCTATCAGGCTCAGTTCGGTCATCCGCTGAAAACCGATGAAGCATCAGCCACCGCCGCATTTGTTAAAGCGCTGGCAGAAAACTCGCCACTGCTAACCAATTCCGACAGCAAAGCTGCGGCAGCCGTCGGGGCTCCGGATGTCAAAACCAGCTTTATGGGACTGATCAGCACCGCGAAATTCCGCAAAAATAAAGACGGGATGAAACTCGGTTTATGTACCGGACTTAAGCCATTCACCGGCTGGAGTTATCCAAGTCTCGGCTTCATCACAAAGGGGACAGACAGTCCAAACGCCGCCAGACTCTTCATCCATTACATGCTGACCAGTGAAGGCATCGCCCCACAGGGTGTTGACGGAAAAATGTCCACCAACCGCTCCGTTCACCTGCCGGCAAATGAAGCCTCCGGCATTGCACATCATCTGGATGAAATTATGACTTACCACACCTCAACCGCAGAGTCAGACTGGGTAAACCGTCAGGACTGGCAGGATTTGTGGAGTCTGAGTTATCAACAGTAAACCGGCAAAAGAAGCGGCCGGACATGAGCCGGCCTGTACCGATGGGAAGACAACCTCCCGTCTCACAACCAGGGAATTGAACTTGAACGACACTGAACTATCTGCCCGTGAGCAACATCTCCACCAACTGGTCCGCTCGGCCGGTCAGCTTGCACTGCGCTATTTCCGCCAGCGGGAACCGGGAAGCTACACCTTAAAAGGTCATCAGGATTTTTTAACCGAAGCGGATGGTCTGGTTGAAGCGCACATTCGCAGCGCGATTGCGCAACGTTTCCCCGGTGATAACATTCTCGGCGAAGAGAGCGGCGGCGATGTGCAGCAGTCACCACTTTGGGTGATTGATCCGATTGACGGCACAGCAAACTTTGCCCGTGGCGTTGAACATTTCTGCGTCTCCATAGCATTTTACACCGGCGGTCATACTGAGCTGGGGGCGATTTATAACCCGGCAACACAAGAGTGCTATCTGGCCCGCCGCAATCATTATGCGCTCAAAACAGATGCCACCGGTCACCCGCAACCGATTCACGTCTCGCATACCCCGGACATCACGCAGGCAACCATTGAACTGGGCTGGTCGACCCGTGTGCCTCAGCCTCAGTATTTACAGGTACTGGAACAGCTGCTGACCCGGGGCGCGAATGTGAAGCGCTGCGGCTCCGGCGCGCTGGCACTCGCCTGGGTAGCAGAAGGCAGGACAGATGGTTATGCCGAATTACATATGAATGCCTGGGATTGTCTGGCCGGATTACTGCTGGTTCAGGAAGCCGGTGGCATCACCGGCCATTTCCCTGCCGGTGTCCGGGACATTTTCCGCGGCGGTCCGGTGATCGCAGCGACACCATGTGTCGGCGCTGTATTTTCACTGGCAGCCGACATCCCTCTGATTCAATCTGAAGAAAGTGAATGTATCTCATGAGTGAAGTTAAACGTTATCCACGCCCATTGATCAGCCTGATACAGGCGGATATTCCCAACTGGCACGTCGATCTTTATATCGGAGAGTCTGCCGGTGTGTCGGATCCGGATCTGCTCCGGGAATTTGGCATCAAAGTTGTATTGAACTGTGCCGTCAATCTGGATATTAATCTGGTCAGTCAGCCTGAAGCCAATCGCCCGGCGGGTGTATTCGATTATGGTTCAGGCCCGGTTCGCTATTACAAAGTCGGCCTGATCGACGGCCCCGGTAATACACCGGAAATGATGTTTGCCGGTTATTGCATGCTGAAATCCGCACTGGACCAGACCATACCGGACAAACCATCCTATAAAAACCGCGACAAAGGCAATGTGCTGGTGAATTGCCGTGGTGGCCGCAGCCGTTCCGTCACTGTGGTCGCCATCTTTCTGCATCTTGAGTTTCCGCAGCTTTATCCGACACTGGATGCCGCAATTCACCATATCCGTCAAACCCGCGAACTTCATCCCGATGAGTGGTTTGAAACACCCAAACCCCAGATGATAGAACTGGCACAGGCAACCGTGACTATGGTAAAAACACTGAGGCAGTCAGCTTTATTGCCATCGCCGGAATCATCATCGTCAGGATTTGTTGATCTGAAATCAGAGCAAGCATCATTCACGGAATAGTCGCCTACTTATGAGTTCAAAACCAATTGCCAGCGCAGCAGAAGTCGCCCGGTTAGCCGGAGTTTCCCGGTCCGCCGTTTCCAGAACCTTTACGCCGGGCGCCAGTGTTTCAAAAGAAACCCGCGAGAAAGTCATGTGGGCCGCAGAGCAGCTCAACTATCATGTCAATCATCTGGCCCGCGGCTTATCCAAAGTGGAAAGCCGCCCGGTGTGTATTTTAGGCTCCAATTTAAATGCACCATATCAGGCGAAGCTGCTGGATACACTGACCAAACAGCTTCAGTCTGCCGGGCGGGCTGTGATGCTGATTAATACCGACGGTGACAAGGACAGTATTAACCGGGCGCTGCAACAAACCCTGAACTACCGCGCAGCAGCCACGATTGTGCTGTCAGGCACACCGGGCAGTGAGTTTGTTCAGAGTTGTATCCAAAGCGGACAACATGTGCTGTTGATTAACCGTAATGGCCAGTTTGAAGGCAGCGATCATATTCAGCTCGATTACCAGTCTGCGATCCACGAGGCACACCACATGCTGACGCGGGCCGGTTGCCGCAAGCTGGCTATCATTTCCTCGACGATTCAGTCTCCGGGGCTGCTGTCACGGGAGGCGCTGTTTCAGCAATGTCTGACAGCAGAGCAAACCTGTGAACTGGTCCGGTGCGGGCCAACCTGCTACGACTCAGGTGCACAAGCCGCGAAGCAATTGCTGGCATCCAGCCAGCGTCCGGATGGCGTGTTTTGTGTCACCGACCTGCTGGCCTGCGGTTTTCTTGATGTCGCTGTGCAGGAATTCGGTTTACCGGTTCCACAGGAACTGTGCGTGGTCGGTTTTGATAACATCGAACAGGCGAGCTGGGCCGGTTATCAGCTGACCACGTTTTCCCAGCCGCTGGATGATATGGTTGCAGCGATTATTTCCCGCCTGAAGGAAGTCTCAGAAGGCGAGCCACAAGGGAAGACGATCTCGTTTTCGGCACCACTGGTCTGGCGGAATTCGGTGCGGTACAGAGCGTCAATTCATCATTTTAATGATCAGACATCAAAGACGCTTTCCTGAACGGAAGCGCCTTTGAAAATGGTTTTATTGAAGATGATGCTTTTTCAGGAAAGGGCTCAGCCTGTTCAATAATTGTTGCTGCTTGCTTTGTGCTTGCTCCACACCTAATTGCGCTGCTTTTTTTGCCAGTTCAGGCATGGCTTTCAGAAACTTTTGTCCTGTCGGCGTTTTGTAGAAACGAATAATATCTTTCATTTCATTCTGGCTAAAATTATCGCTGTATAAACCCGTGATCTGCTGTTTGATTTTCTGCCGGTCGATATCCTGATTAAACCAGTCCCTGTATATATTCGTCATCTCCTGTGATTCACTGTCATTCAGCTTCATTTGCAAAGCCATATGTTTGATGGTGGGTAACATTGCTTCAAAACCACCCAGCATTTGCTTGTCCATATTCATGATTTCAATCAGTTTTTCAGCAGTCTCAGTTTTTGGTGACGTTGCAGCCAAAGCGGCCCCGGTCAGCGAAACAGAAATGAGTAGTAATCCCAGATATTTTTTCATAGAGTCTCCGGTTTGCAGGAATATGCGTTGTTTTAAGATCAATATACCCAGGCAACCTGAAGATGCAGGGTTCAGCGTGCAGCCGAAAGGTACAGTTCAAGGAAAGGGAATGTACCCACCTTTCAAATTCTCTTGACGCAGAAATGTGCCTTTTAGCTCACGCCCTTCGGGTGAGTTTGTCAGGCTCTGAGACAAGGCACTGATTTTCAGTCACTTATATTTTTTTTCAGCCAGACCAGAATATCCTTCACTGGCATAAAATCCAGTACTTCATCCGGATCATCACAACATAACCGGCGTTCTGGTTCAACTTCACTTCACCAGTTTATACGCCACCCAGAAAATAACCGGGACAGGCTTCGACACACCCTTTCGAAAATTTTTTCCCAGTGTTGTGGGTTTCTGAAGCGTGTGTTCCCGGTATTTTGTTTTACTCAAAGTCAAATTAATAATTAGCAATAAAAGTTTAATAAGTATGTTACCTTAGTGTCTCTCCCTACCGCTTAGTAGGGGCTTCTTTTCTTTTCCGAACTCACAACTCGGCACTTCTTAGTCGCCCTCCTAGGCCTTCATACAAGGCTTTAATTATGTCAATTTCAACAAGAAATTTAAAAAACATTTTCAAACTCACCAGAGTTCAAGATACCGAAATCTACGAAGAACCTGCTCACCCTTCACCCTGGGTGCCACTATCTGAGAGACTGAATCCGGTCATCCCCTCTGCGGTTATATATTGCGAAGGCAGTTTCGGTAAGATTGATGGTAAAACTGCTAATGGACTAGTGAGGCACTCACTAAGCTATCGCATTCAATCGGTGATTGATAATGAATGTGCTGGTTTAGATGCCGGAGAAGTACTCGATAACAAAGCAAATGGAATACCTATCGTTGCCAATATCGAAGAAGCTCTCATTGATGCGGAAAGTATTCCCGATTATTTTATTTTTGGTATTGCGCCAACAAGCGGGGTTTTGTCTGACCCGGATAAAAACATTATCTTAGATGCGATGGCACGGGGAATGAATATCGTAAACGGTTTACATGAATTTCTAACTGATGACCCTCTATTTGTAGAATCCAGCTTAAAAAATAACGTTCAAATCATTGATACCCGCAAGCACAAAAATAAACGCGATCTAAAAACCTTTAGTGGGCAAATACACAAAGTAACATGCCCGAGAATTGCCGTGATGGGAACGGATTGCGCGTTAGGAAAACGGACAACTGCAACCATTCTGACCAATGAATTGACTAAAAGAGGTCTCAATGTCGTTCTGATCGCCACTGGACAAACGGGTATTATACAGGGAGCGAAGTACGGCGTTGCACTTGATGCGGTTCCTTCTCAATTTTGTGCCGGTGAGTTGGAATCGGTCATTGTACAGGCCTATGAAAAAGAAAATCCGGATATAATTATTATTGAAGGGCAAGGCGCTTTAAGCCACCCTGCATTTTCTACCAGCGCTTTTATTTTACGTGGTAGTTGCCCAACCGGGGTGATATTACAACATGCCCCTAAGCGCTTACATCGCAGTGACTTTCCTGATTACCCAATGCCTTCGGTTACTTCTGAGATAAACCTTATCGAAACATTTTCGGATACCAGTGTTATTGGACTGACACTCAATCATGAAGACATGTCTTTGGATGAAACACGCCATGCTATAGACAGGTACACGACGGAACTGGGTATACCCGTGACGGATGCTTTATCACAACCTGTTGAACAATTGATTCAAATTGTAACATCAGCTTTGCCTCAAATATCCGGTAACCTGGTGACAAAAAGTTGAAGTATCCAAGGTTAGACATCGATTGTATTAAAATCCATCATAATGCTCAGTTTCTTATTACTCAGCTCTCTTTGAAAAACATCTCAGTAACGCCTGTGACAAAAGTCTTTCTGGGACATCCTATCATTGCCCGGTATCTTCTCGATGCTGGCGCAACGATGTTAGCCGATTCACGAATCGAAAACTTCCAAAAGATGACGGAGGCTGGTATTTCTGTTTCAAAGATTCTGATACGCACTCCCATGTTAAGTCAAATTTCAAGTGTATTGAAACATTGTGATTTGAGCTTCAATACTGAAGTTCAGGTGGTACAAAGACTCTCCGACATCGCCAGGCAACAAAATATTAATCACGATATTATTATTCTGGTTGAATTGGGAGACTTAAGGGAAGGCATTATGCCGAATCGCGTTATTGATTTTGTCCGTGACATTATTTCTTTACCAAACATCACGATAAAAGGAATTGGTGCAAATTTAGCCTGTCGGTATGGTATCGCTCCTGATCATCAAAATATGAACGTTCTTTCTGATCTCGCGGATGAAATTGAAGCGACATTTGGGATCAGCCTGGAGATTATTTCAGGAGGCAATTCAGCCTCTATTCATTGGGCGCTTAATCATACCGCACGCACCCGAATCAACAACCTTCGTATAGGGGAAGCAATATTTCTGGGCTGTGAGCCTTTAGAGCATGAGAATATTAAAGGTTTACATACAGATGCGGTTTCTTTGACCGCTGAAGTGATTGAATCCAATATTAAACCTACTCTGCCCTGGGGAATTCGAGGGTTCAATGCCTTTGGTGAAAAAGAAAGCCTTCAGGACAGAGGGCTGGTCTCACAAGCTATTCTGGCATTAGGTCGTCAGGATGTTTGTGTCAGCGGACTAAAGGCTCCAAAAGGGCTCAGGATAGTGTCATCAACCAGCGATCACCTCATCCTCGAAACCTCAGGCAGGCCGCTATTTGTAGGGGAAACCGTCACATTCAGTCTGGATTACACGGCGCTCTTATCTTCTATGTCTTCTCGTTATATCTATAAATATTTTAAGGCACTATAGAAAGATTGAATGTGGTCTGTTCTTACTCATTATCTGTGCTGATCAGTAACTTCAAATACTGCTTCGGCGTGATGCCGGTAAAAGTCCGGCATTCACGAATCAGATGGGCCTGATCAGAAAAACCGAATTCAACCGCTGTACCGGCAAAATCTTTATGTGGATTGTTCTTTAAATCAGTCAACACTGAACGAACCCGTCTTAAACGCTGGAAATATTTTGGTGTCATTCCGATTCTTCGCTGAAACTGACGTTCTAACTGGCGCTGACTGAGGGGTAAATGTTCCATCTGTCGTACATTCGGGGCATGTTCCAGTATCTGAACGGCCCGGCAGAAAATAGCCGGATGATGAATATCGTCATGAAGATGGAACATCAGAGTCCGGGTTATTTTCTCAATCCGGCTGAGCAGGTTTGTATCATCGCTGAGCTGGTGAATTAACCCACGAAAATGCTCAGATAAAGCCTGCTCATCCAGCGTCGAATGCTCAACAAACTGAGATAAAAAGCACTCCCCCATACCGGGATGAAAACGAATGCCGGAGAGATTGGTTCCCGGCGGTAAAAAAATACAATGTGCCTTCTTTTGCGTTGGCTGAAAGAATAACGGCTCACTCAGCACCTGATTGTCAACACGTATTTCCGGCCCGGAATTCATCATCAGGCCACTACCGGCATCGGCAAACAGCCTGCGGGTCAGACCAGACGGTACCTGCCCGGTTTTTGCAGACCAAATCGCCTGAACCCAGGGTGATAAACGCCCCTGCGGGAAGCGGATTTCAAATTGCAAAGACGCCATATATCACCACATCAGTATTAAACTGTGTCTGAGAATAAAGATACTTATATACCCAAGCAACCTGAAGATGCAGGTTGGGGTATAAACAGAAAGCACCTAAGAGCTAACCTGTCGCCAACTGCCAATTTCCGGCAAAAAAACCTTCACAACTCTATTCCAGCCTGAAATGGCATTCACCGCAAGAGTTAAATACGTCAGACCCGTTTCACCAAATGTCGCGACCAAAGCCTGATAATTGTTCTGATCAATACTCTGTCCTGTCACAAGCTGCTCTGTAAACCGTAGTGCCTGCTGCTCAGATTCCGTAAAAAGCGGCGAGTCCCGCCATGCATTTAAAGCGATCATACGCTGGCTGGATTCCCCGGCCTCAGCTGCCTGAGTACTGTGCATTTCAAGACAAAAAGCACAGTGATTGATCTGCGAGACCCGCAGCTTTACCAACTCCCATAACGTTATTCCTAATTCAGGGATCGCTTCAAATTGTGCTTTAAGTATTGATTCCTGTTCCAGCAAGAGATCGAATGCCCGGGGGGCCGACAGGTAGTAATTTGCGCGTTGAGACATCATGTTGTTCCTTATGAGTTGAAAACAACATCGTAAAAAGAAGCCCGGCTGAAAAATTGAAGAAATCCGACATGGTTTCACTAAACTTTTAATTTCCTGCCATGGATATAACCCACCTGAAGCGCTGAATCCCCGCCTCCAACCGGGCCCCGGTTCTGTTGTGATTTTATATTCCATTGACCTTCCTGATCCCTGACTAATACGGTTGTTGTTATATGCTCTGTCGGAGATTTCGAAGCTTCAGGTTCTTGATTATACTCATCCCAGTCATACGTATCGATGATGTTATTATCTGATTGAAACTCTTCCCATTGCGCTTCATGGCTTCCCGGACTGGGATAATGCCAGACGGAGAGCTCAGTGTCAGACTTCTTCTTAACAGCAATAGAGCAACCATTCATACCCGCGGTAAAAGCAACCTTGATATCTGATGCTTCATCACCTGATGGAATATCCACTTTAGTCTCTGCTGATACATGATCGGGATTCGATTCATATGGAATCAGAGCAGCTTTAATCACTGAATCATAAGGTTGAGATTTTTTTCTGTGGGCAGCCTTAATCGCATCTTTGAGAGGAATTTTTGTTTCACCATCAGGTCCTGTTATCTGAGCATCATCTGAAAGGGCTGGTGGAATCGCCTCTAAAAAGGGAGTCACTATGTATTGTTCTCTGGAACCAAACAGGCCTATTTTTCTCCGGGCTAATGTAAACATATTGATTTTAGTATGTTTCATTGCCTCACTATAAAGACTAACAAGATATTCATTCGCCTTGGTTCGAATCGTTTTCTTAGATGTCAGATCTGCGCCCGCAGATGGATTTTTCGATCTTATATCTTGTTGTACCTTCTTTTGTCTTTCAGCAATTTTATCAATGTCAGCCTTGTTCAAATCATATGACTCGATAATACCATTTCCAAAATTGACCAGGACCTGATTCTTTTCCATAAATGCTGAAGGATCCTGATTAAATTCAGACTCAGCAACTCTTTGGATGATCCCTCCCGTATGATTTAAAGTTCCAAAAGGCGTTTTTCTTTCCGCCATAACCTTCGGTTGATGACCTGCAAACTCAACACTTTGATTCATGTCCTTTTGCTTTAGATACTTTTCAGATTTGTTTTTTTGTTCATACATGTTCAAGCCTTTCATTCTGCAGTGAATACGACAGAGCTGCTTCGACTGTCTTTCACAACCATTTTTAACAACCCAATCAACGAACAAGGACCTGATAACATTGACCCCGGCAATTATCAGGCTACGGATAGAGATGGTAAAATTTCCATCGCCTCAATTAAAAGACGGAAAAAGCACAGCATTGTGATTATTAATTGAGCATCACCTGTATACCCAAGCAACCTGAAGATGCATGATTCAGGTTGCTTGGGTATAGATCATGGGAGTTGGCACCCAATTCTCCCGCCAGACGATACTGTCAACACTGTAAAAAGGCAGCTTTAAATGTTCAGAAAACTGCCGGGCATTCGTTGTTTTGCCAGTGCCGGCGCTTTATGCAGACTTATCATGATCAGAACAGCCACCACCATGACCCCGACAACCAGAAAACAGACAAGCTCATCCCGATCACTGTGATGGCTGCAATCCCCGTCGCACCAATCATCACCGACTGAAGTGAGCCGAAGCCTAAGGTGGTCACCTGCATAATGATTTCCTGCTTGCCGGAAATTGACGCATATTCGTGTTGATCAAAGTACTCCTGAGTAAACGCATTATTGGTTGTCCATGCCAGATTCGCGGCAGTCCCGGTTTTTTTATTGAATTCCATACTTATATTTCCAGTCAGATTGAACTGGTGCTACGTTAATACCTCAGGTTAACCTGAGGTAAAGCCTTTTTTATTGAATTTGATAAAAGTGCAGACAGGCTGATCTGGCGGCAAGAGAATAAATACGAAAATAAAACTTAGATGTTTGAGGGGTGAATGCCTGTTCTTCCAATTGTTGAGAAACTTTCTCACGCCTTACATGTAACCGTGAACCTGAATCATCAGCGTAAAACAATGTGGCAATTATTACAGCGGGTGCGTTATTTCCTGGTTAACGTTTCACCATTTCCCGGCGGGGGGATAAGTGTTTTCCCATATGTGTTAGAGGTTAGAATGTGCCAGATACGGTTACCTGGCACTATTTTAGTAGGGTGGTTCAAAATACTTGAGTACTAAGCCATCTGCGAGTAGCAGACATAAATGTAATTTCCATGCGCACCCTGATTTAAATCCTGATCTACTTTCGTAAAGTCATATGGAGCTTCCAGATCACTATTACTCCCACTTATCACCATCACATCCTTGATTGCTAGCGAATCGGTGTATTCTTGTTTTCGGTAACAAAGATATATATATTCCCCGCCAGCTCCCTTATTCAAATCAACATCGATCTTTTTGAAGCCAGCTGGTACAGGTGCCCCTTTGCCTCGTATTGTCGTGATATCTGTAATACAGTCTGGGTTCTGACTGTCAAGTTCTGAAGTAAGTTCATGTTTATGGTAGCAAAGGTAAATCCATTCACCGCCCGCTCCCTTATTTAAATCAAGAGGTATTTTTGTATAACCCGGAGGCGGTTGAATGGTAGATCTGTCCCCGTAGATCACTTTCAAGCTGTCAATATATGCGGCAAGAATTTGACGCTTCTTCGACTCGGCTGGCCCCCACACCTGCTCAAAGAAGTCCTGCATGTCTTGTTTTTGTTGATTGTCTCGGCATAACTCCCAAATTCCAGTGAATGGAGCGTTATCAGTAATATTGACAAAATCCGGAGAGGTCGCCACAGTCGCTGCCCAAGCATCAAAATCGATTTTATTTCCAGAAAACACCTTACTAGCTGCCACTCCATTGCCACCTTGAACAAAGGTATTAGTCTCAGAGTTCTTTTGAAAGCTGTGTAAAGAATTTTCATATTTAAGCTTCGACTCGGCAGATAGCTGCCCAGTAAGGCTCTGATAGTACACTTTCGCGAGTGTTTCATTTGAAAAGCTCTCATCTACACTGACTTTGTTCGTGGAAGAGGAGGAAATTGCACGTCCACCCATAATCGCTCCTGACAGGAAGTGACTTCCGTATGTATCAAAAAGTTTCGCGAAGGCTACTTTGTCAGACGCTTCATCGATTGATTTGCGAACGTGATCAAGAAGCAGATTACGAAGCGAATTATAATCCGGATTCACCTTAAGCGACCACAGTTCAATAGATTGCTGAACGCGTGAGAATTCATTCTCTGCTTCTCTCGTACTTTGTGAACGAAAATCGTTCTGGATAGATCCTGAAAAGAGATTATAAGCACCTTCAATCTTTGCTGAAGCAGAAACACTAGCTTGATACTTGGTGATATTACTACCTACAAAGTTATGATAAGAAGCAGTATCGTGCTGCTGAACATCAAGACTCTCTGGTATCACGCAGTCCTTCTTAAACATAACAGGTTTCTTTTTATCCTTACGCCAGTCAAACAACTGGGTTTTGATGCTATCAGTTGACGCGTATTTACCAAAAATGTCATAACCCGCACCAATAGCTTCGACCCCAATAAGGTAATCTTCTGTCAGCTCTTGACCAAAACGTAGTAATTGCAGTTCACTATTCTTCTGAATGTTAGGGGTTATATGTCCAATCTTTAGAGCTACTTCTCTAGCTTCATCAACAATAGATATAGTCATTGTTTCTCCTTACATGTAAATATAATAAAAACAGATCATATAAATTTTTATTCATATGTAGTTGGAATGTTAGTACCCGCAAGGACATGTCACTGGGGCATTTCAAGATACTTAAAAGGGACAGACACCACCAAAACAGCGACTGTCTTCCTTCACTATATTTCTGTTCCAACCTTCACGACTGGAAACACCTTCAGACTATATACTCACGAACGAATAAAATATTACATGTGCATTTTTTAGATGAAGCATTGGATAAGGACTGGCGCAGGGGGAGTACATTCGGTAAGTTCTCAGGTGTCCGGCGCAGTAATGGATTCACCTCGCCTGACATCACTGACCCGGGTAACACATCCTCTCAGAACACTAGGGACACACTCTTTAATACGATGGTGTCGGTGACGACGCAATCCCGGTGAACTACCTCGTACTTCTCCTCACCTAAAGTTCATTTCAATCCACTAACTCTGGACACTGACGACTCGAGACACTCACTCAAGTCATCCATGACCACACCGCGCGCTCAACAAGTCAATCTCAATCTCAGACCGTATGACCACTGTGCGTCTCGTTGTGTGCGTCGGTCATATCTATGTGGGGAGGATGCTGTCTCAGGGAAGTCGTTTGAACATCGGAGGGGCCGGTTGGGACAACGGTTCTTGAAACTGTCAACTATCTATTGTATCAATATTTGTGCCTATGCGGTGATGTCGAATCACTAAATAACCGGGACAGGCACCAGACCTGCCCATTAGAAAATTTTCTCCTGTGGGCAGGGATTTCTGAAGCATGTGCTCCGGATATTTTTAAATTGCCCGCAATTTACTTTGAGTGCTGACGATTCATCCACTCCCGCGAAGCGTCACCCATTGTTAAACCAACTGAACTTTTCATCCATTGCATAAAATCCCGATCAAATTTAAATTCCTCACCAAATTTAGCTTTAAAATAGCGGCGAACATTCTGAGTTGTCTTGTAACTATCAGTAATTATTGTACTGTCATCGATATGATTTTTATGCCAATCAACCTTTTCCATGATTTGATTTCTCCATGTTTGCAGAACATTTTATGAGCGCGCATGCGCGTTGACTTCCACCAGACCAGTAAAAAAACTCACACCGATCACTGATGTTGTTGCAGTCAATTTATCAGTTTTTTATCAACTATCCTATGCGGAAGACACATGCCCGTTTTTCAAACCATCTCTAACCGATAAAACATAAGCCATTGATAATAAAATTTAATAGCAGACATGGGGATAAACACGCAACATATCTGATCCGGATTGCATTCAGAGTTCTAAACCCTGTTCACCGCAAGTGCCGGCGCTTTATGCAGACGCATCATCATAAAGACAGCTGCAACCATCACACCCGCTGCCAGAAAGAATCCCAGATGCGTGATTCCGTAGTGGCTTAAAAATGCAATCGCGACGTAACTGATACTCTGCGCCAGACACGAAAACATTTGCAGCCCGCCATCTGCCCGCCCGCGCTGATTAATGTTGATGCTGTGATGCATCCAGTTGATCCGGGCAATACGGTTTAATGCGTTAAACGTGCCAAAGAAAAATGTGAAGATCAGCAATTGCAGGGGTGATGCAGACAAACTCATCCCGATCACTGTGATGGCTGCAATCCCCATCGCGCCAATCATCACCGACTGAAATGAGCCGAGGTTTAATAACCTGCTGATCAGAAATCCGGTGACTAACGATCCCATGCCAAAGGCAATGTTATAACCAGCAAACCAACCGCCTGAGATGCCGGTTTCTGAAAACCAAACCGGGACTAATTTAGCAAGGAAGGTTAAGACCGGATAACTCAATGTGGAGAGCATCAGAAATGCATAAAACTGCGGTTGTTGAGTCAATATCTCCCGGCTCTCTTTCATTTGTGTCACAAAAGGAACCGAAGCAGAGTCGGACAACTGGCGCCGGTAAGGGGTGAACACATAACTGATGGTGGCAATGCCGGATGCAATCGCAGCGAAGCAGGAAAACTCCCTTATACCCCACATTTCAAGTAACGCCACACCGAATGCGCCGGAACCTAAGGTGGTCACCTGCATAATGATCTCCTGTTTGCCGGAGATTGACGCGTATTCGTGTTGCTCAAAATGCTCCTGAGTAAACGCATTATTGGTTGTCCATGCCAGATTCGCGGATGTCCAGAACACCAGCTGTGCGGTTGCCAGCAACCAGTCAGACTGATATCCGGCCCAATACACCACGGCAACGGCTGCGGCAGCCCCGGTTTGCAGAAACTGAACCCAGACCAGAATTTGTTTTCTCGAACAACGGTCAATCAGGGTTGAAAAAAACGGTGTCAGGATAAAAGAGAGTGCCGTGCATGTGAAAGCAACCATTGCGACAAAAGTGCCCATACCGGGCGTGGACAGCATCGCCCAGGGCAGCGCCATCATAAATAGCCCTGAAGATATGCCATCAAAAAACTGCCCTGACAGATAGGCACTTGTCCCGGTTTTTTTATTGAATTCCATAGTTTTATTTCCAGTCAGATTGAACTGGTGCTACGTTAATACCTCAGGTTAACCTGAGGTAAAGCCTTTTTATTGAATTTGATAAAAGACAGGCAGAAGGAAAAGTGCAGACAGGCGGAGAACGTGATATGGAAATGACAGTCGGTGAAGTGGCCCAGAGAGCGGGTGTGAAGGTTTCAACCTTGCATTTTTATGAGCAGAAAGGGCTGATTTACAGCTGGCGTAATCAGGGCAACCAACGTCGCTATCACCGGAATGTGTTGCGCAGAATCGCGGTGATTAAAGCGGCGCAGATGGTTGGGCTGACTTTAGAAGAAATCGCAGCGGCATTATCAGAGCTACCAAAACATCAGGCTCCCAGCCGCCAGCAATGGTCGCATATGGCGTCCAGCTGGAGTGCGATGCTTGAGCACCGGATTCAACAGTTGAAAGCGTTGCAACATGATCTGGGCGGATGCATCGGCTGCGGCTGTCTGTCGATGGACTCATGCGCAATTTACAATCCTCAGGATATTCGTGCAGAAACATTTGCTGATAAAACCCGGTTGATTGCACCGGAGGAGTGGGAATGAGTGCCTGCCCCCAATGTCGTTCCCCAATCGACCTGAGTCTGCATCATTCATGGTTTCAACACCATGAATGATAGGGTTCATTTTACTTCATACCGTCACTTAAAGCATGACGTCAAACCGCTCTGTCAAACCGTCATATCAGATGAAGTCGTGATTAATTCACCTTAGCCACATTCTGAGGCCACGGGTCTGAAAACGATCCGCCGTTCTCCCAGTGAGCCAGCTCTTCATCAGTTAAGAAGCAACGATTGAGGGCTTCGACAAACGTCTCAACTTCCTCATTTTGACCAATCACAGTCAGCCGGCAGCGGCGGTCGCCAAAACGGCTGTCCACCTGATCAATTTTATCCTGAAGCAACTGCCGCTGTTCCGGGGTGAAATGCTGTGACTCATCCTGAATCACCGAGGCGCGCCAAAACCCAACGACTTCAAGACCAACATTGCCATTGGCCTGACTCCAAAGCAGTGAGAGTTCATCCCGGGTGGGAAACCAAAAAAAACCTTTACTCCGGAACACACCCTGAGTCAGATGTTGATGACACACTTGCCACAAACGTGTGGGGTGAAAGGGGCGATCATCTTCAATCACCTGCGCCACAATCTTTTGATTCGGTTTACCAGACAGCGTCAGCGGTGCGTTGACCTGATCTCTCAGCTCCCCGATGAGTTGTTCGACCAGAAAGAAATTATAGTCTTCAATGTCACGAATCTGGTCCAGTTCGATATTTCCCCAGGAGATGCTGATAACCGGCGCATAAGGATTAAGCGGGTGAATCGCCTGCGCGATATGTTGCACAGCTTCGGCATCCAGCTGATCCGTTTTATTCAGCAAGATACGATTGGAAAACATGATCTGCTCCGCCAGAAGATTTTCAACTCCCCGGCGTTGTTGTTGTAAATTCTCCTGCCATTTGGGAATCAGTTGTCTCCCCAGATCATAGTCATCTCTCAGCCAGGTGGAATCGACCAGAGTGATCACGCCGGTCAGAGACAATGACGGCTGCTGCTTGAAATATTCGATCAAAGGCAAGGGATGACTGCTGCCTGATGTTTCAATGAAAATCCAGGGTGGATGCGCTTTATCCAGCAAAGCCTGAAGCGCACGATCCAGTTCTGCAATACCATCGGGCGTACTGATACTATCCCCACTCATGATGACAAAATTGCGATCGTTGTCATCCACCTCATGACTATTTCTCACCAGTACCCCATCAACATCCAGATCGCTCATATCATTCACGATCACTGCGGGTACACAACCCGCATTTTGTGCCTGAGCCAAAATGCTGCGCATAACCGTGGTCTTCCCTGCTCCCAAAAAGCCATGTAACAGTGTGACTGGAATTGTGGCTATCAAACCTGCCCCCAAATAATCAATACGAAAATCAAACTCAGGTGTGACACTATACGCATCCTCCTTCTGTCGGACAAATACATCATCAGACACGGTACAGGACTTGTCATCTGCAAATCTGAAACTTTCATTGTGAATGTTTCAGATTTGAGCTTTGATTTCACTGGCTGGATTAAAATGACTTTTTGGATCTGCGTTGGGGTGCCTGTCCCCGCAATTTCTCTTGATTTACCGGACAAATTACGCCTCACACAAACCGGCAAGAAACTGATTCAGCTGCAACAAATTCAACTGGCGGACGAACTTTTCTTTCTCATGGAGCGGGACGGGCAGAATTTCTAACAAACGGGCACTCACCCATTCAGCATGGTCAAAATGATGTATCTTATATAAGTTTCTCAGTTCGTCGTTCTCTGCAAATATCTGCTTGAGAATCCGTGAAAACTGTGACTGATAACCTTCATTTTCAACCCATTGATCACTATCCGGGTCAGAAGCGTCGCGGACAGAAGACCAATGCGGTATTTTGCTGGTTTCCGCCATTAATAAGCCACTGTCGCCATATTCAAAACCGTCCAGAGAAACCAGGCTGTCAGCCAGAACATCAATGGTTAACATACCATCTTCACCCTGATTAAAATCAACGATTCTGACATGTGAACCCCAGTCTGAAGTGGAAAAAGGCTGGCCTTTTTGATAAACCGAGATGACAAATCCATCAGTTTGATTCGCATTGGCAACCATCTCAACGTATTTTTGCTCAAATATCCGCAACCGTTGCATTCCCCCGGCCAACAAAAATACCGGCAGGGGAAAAACCGGTGAAACTGCGGCCTGTTGTTCAATGGCCCGTTCGTCTTTTTCCATGATTCGTGTCATCTTTCTTCCACCCTCTGCCATGCCATTTAACCCAAATCATATACCCAAGCAACCTGAAGATGCATGATTCAGCGTGCAGCCGAAAGGGGCAGTTCAAGGAAAGGGAATGCAGGAATGTACCCACATTTCAAATTCACTTGACGCAGAAATGTGCCTTTCAGCTCACGCCCTGCGGGTGAGTTTGTCAGGCTCTGATACGGTGTTACTGATTTTCAACGTAGAATGACTATGTCTTCAAATCAGTGCCTTGTCTCAGAGCCAGACAAATCTCACTGAAACCTGCATCTTCAGGTTGTTTGGGTATATAACGTCATCGTGAGAGAAATCGATCATCTTTTCCGGCATTTATTTTCTTCCATCCAATGATCCGTTCGCTGCTTCAACCCGTACTGTAAGCAGAATCGTTTTGAAAGGAGTGATGATGGACACATTAGCAATCGATCTGGCACGTTTTCAGTTCGCTTTTACTGTTTCGTTCCACATTATTTTCCCTGCTTTCACTATTGGGCTGGCATCCTATCTAGCGGTGCTGGAAGGGTTATGGCTGAAAACCGGACAGGAAAAATATATCCAGCTGTACAAATACTGGATGAAAATATTTGCGATCAGCTTTGGGATGGGCGTGGTCAGCGGTATTGTGCTCAGTTATCAGTTCGGCACCAACTGGAGTGTCTTCGCAGATAAAACCGGACCGATCCTCGGGCCGCTGATGGGCTATGAAGTTTTCACTGCTTTCTTCCTCGAAGCTGGTTTTCTCGGTGTAATGCTGTTCGGCATGGAAAAAGTCGGCAGGAAACTTCATTTTGCTTCAACCTGTATTGTTGCCTTTGGTACTTTTCTATCCGCGTTCTGGATTCTTTCCGTCAATAGCTGGATGCAAACCCCCGCTGGATATGGCATCAATGAAGCCGGGCAATTTGTGCCGCTGGACTGGCTGGCGATTATATTCAATCCTTCATTTCCGTACCGGCTGGTTCACATGCTGCTGGCTGCTTATTTAACCACTGCATTCGTTGTGGCGGCAGTAGGTGCTTACCATCTGTTAAAAGCCCCTCACAACCCACTGGCAAAAACCATGTTTTCGATGGCCATGTGGATGGCGGCGATTGTCACGCCGCTGCAAATTCTCGCCGGAGATATGCATGGCTTGAATACGCTGGCGCATCAACCGGCAAAAGTCGCTGCAATGGAAGGCCATTTCGAATCCCGTCAGGGCGCACCATTAATCCTGTTTGGTATTCCGGATGAAGACGCGCAGGAAATGAAATATCAGATCGCCATCCCCAAACTTGGCAGCCTGATTCTGACTCATGACCTGAATGGTACGGTTCAGGGGCTGGATCAGTTTCCACCAGCAGACCATCCACCGGTTTCAATCGTTTTCTGGAGCTTTCGGGTCATGGTGGGAATTGGCTTCGGGATGCTGATGATTGGCCTGTTCAGCTTATGGCTGCGCAAAAAACGGCGTTTGTATGATTCCCCACGCTTTCAGCGCTTGTGTGTGCTGTTCGGGCCCTCAGGATTTATTGCCGTGTTAGCCGGGTGGATCACCACGGAAGTGGGCCGGCAGCCGTTCACCGTCTATGGTCTGCTGCGAACAACCGAGTCCGCATCCCCTGTTGATGCGGCTGCGGTAGGAGCATCGTTGACCGCTTTCGTCATTGTTTACCTGTTCGTGTTTGGTGCCGGATTCTTTTATCTGATCAGGCTGATGCGTAAATCGCCGACCCGCTATGAAACACCGCCGGATAACCATCTGCCGGATGGTTCTGACGTCCCACCCGCATCGCATCCAAACCGGCTGACCTAAGGAGACATTCATGGACATTGCATTGATTTGGTATGGCATCATCGGGCTGGCAGTCTTGATTTACGTGGTGCTTGATGGCTTCGATTTAGGCATTGGTATTCTGTTTCCCTCTGCCTCCGGGGAAACCGAGCGGGACATGATGATGAACAGCATCGCCCCGGTATGGGACGGCAATGAAACCTGGCTGGTGCTGGGCGGCGGTGGCTTGTTTGCTGTATTCCCGCTGGCTTATGCAGTCGTCGCTCCGGCATTGTATGCACCCTTGATCATCATGCTGCTCGGGCTGGTGCTCAGAGGGGTTTCGTTTGAATACCGGTTTAAAACCAGAAAAGGAAAATTCATCTGGGATGCCGCTTTTTTCACCGGTTCTCTGCTCGCCACCGTGATGCAGGGCATCATGTTAGGCGCTCTGCTTCAGGGCATCGACATCGAAGGACGGGCCTATTCAGGCGGATGGTTTGACTGGCTGACCCCATTTACCTTGCTCTGTGGGTTGAGTACAACCTGTGCGTATACGTTGCTCGGAGGCTGCTGGCTGATGATGAAGTTACCCAAAGAAATGGCTGCCCGTTATGAAATGGTGTCTAAACGCTGGGGAGCGGGGATGGTACTCTGTATCGCACTGATCAGCCTGTGGCTGCCTGTGACAAACGACATGATTTACAACCGCTGGCTGAACCTGCCTGACACGCTGATTTACCTGTCTGTCCCGGTTGGGGCCATCCTGATCATCTGGCGACTGTTCAAAGCATTGCAGGAACACCGGGGATTCCATGCTTATCTGTATGGTATCGGATTATTTCTGATCTCTGCGGCAGGATTTGCCATCAGCACTTATCCTTACATTATCCCTTACTCTCTCACTTACACGCAGGCCGCTGCACCGGAAAACAGCCTGATGTTCCTGCTGGCAGGAACCGTCGTTCTGCTGCCGACGATTATCGGCTACAGCGCCTACGCTTACTGGGTCTTCAGGGGAAGACTCAAACATGGGGAGGGTTATCACTAATGCGCACTCAAATCAAACAGTGGCTTTGGCTGATTGCTCTCTGGATTGGCAGCGTGGCTGCCCTGTCGGCATTCGCCTGGCTAATCAGGCTGGTTATCGGCTGATATGATGACATATAAAAACCGTACAGATATGAACAGTTTATTTAAAAACATAGCATATAAAAACATTGTCATCACTGGCAGCTCCGGCGCGATTGGAAGTGCGTTTATCAGGCAGGTCGCTGCGGTTTATCCCGATGCCACCATTCATGCTTTTTCCCGGCAGGAAACCGCCCCGGAGCTTGCCTGTGTAAAGACTCATCAGATTGACTATATTGATGAGAGCAGCATTGAAGCTGCGGCGCAGGTCGCCACACAAGATGCACCGGTGGATTTGATGCTGGTCGCGACAGGTCTGTTGCATTGTGAAAACCTGCTGCCTGAAAAATCACTGAAAGAGATGACCGCTGCAAAGCTGAACGCTGTTTTTGAGGCGAATACGATTGTACCCGCTCTGTTTGCAAAACATTTTCTGCCGTGTATGAACAGGAAAGAACGCTCAGTGTTTGCCGTCCTTTCTGCGCGTGTCGGCAGTATTTCTGATAACCGGCTGGGCGGCTGGTATGCCTACCGGGCTTCAAAAGCCGCATTAAATATGATCATTAAAAATGCCGCGATTGAGACCGGCAGGCTGAATAAACAGGCAATTGTCGCCGGGCTTCATCCCGGCACGGTGGACAGCCATTTATCGCAGCCCTTTCAGGGCAATGTTCCTGAAAGCCAGTTATTTACCCCCGCCGATTCAGCCCGGTATCTGCTGGCCGTCATCAATCATCTGACACCCGCTCAAAGCGGTCGCTGTTTTGCGTGGGATGGAAAGGAAATTCAGCCTTGAACACATTACGTCTTATTTTCGCCGATCAGTTATCTGAGTCCGTCTCCAGCCTTGAAGGATGCAACCACGCTGACGATATCATTCTGATGTGTGAAGTCCGTGAGGAAGCCACTCATGTGAAACATCATCAGAAGAAGATTGCTTTTCTTTTTTCAGCCATGCGACATTTTGCGCAGTCTCTTTCCGGACAGGGCTACCGGGTCATCTATGTCAGGCTGGATGATCCAGACAACACCGGCAGTTTTCGTGGTGAAGTCAAACGCTGTGCCGCAAAATACAATCCGGCGCAAATTGTGCTCACTCACCCCGGAGAATACCGGGTGTTGCAGGAAGTCCGGACCTGGTCATCAGTACTGGGAATTCCGGTGGAAATTCGCCCGGATCAGCGGTTTTTATGCACGCCGGAAGCATTTGCACACTGGGCTGGCCGCCGCAAACAGCTGCGAATGGAATACTTTTACCGCGAAATGCGCCAGCAATACGACATTTTAATGGCTGATGGTGCGCCGGTTGGCGGCAAATGGAATTATGATGCAGACAATCGGAAGCCGCCCAAAACCGGCTTGCAAATCCCGGCGAACAGCACCTTTCCACCCGATGAAATCACCACAGAAGTGATGCAGCTTGTCTCTCAGCATTTTTCATCTCACTTTGGCCGGCTGGAACCTTTCTGTTTCGCGGTGACCCGCAAACAGGCACTGACTGTATTAGAGCAATTTATTCAACAGCGGCTGGTTTGCTTCGGCGATTATCAGGACGCGATGCTCGAAGGTGAACCCTGGATGTTCCATTCACATCTCAGTTTTTACCTCAACGTGGGTTTGTTGTTACCGCTGGAATGTGTCAAAGCCGCAGAAGACGCTTACACGCAGGGAAAAGCACCCTTGAATGCCGTGGAAGGATTTATCCGTCAGATTATCGGCTGGCGGGAATACGTCAGAGGCATCTACTGGCTCAATATGCCTGAGTATGCCAGTCTCAATTACTTTGAAGCGAGCCGTGATTTACCTGATTTCTACTGGCATGGAGACACAAAAATGAACTGCCTGCGTCAGTGTATACAGGAAACCAGCAACAATGCCTATGCCCATCATATTCAGCGCCTGATGGTGCTCGGCAACTTTGCTCTGCTCACCGGCATTGACCCGAAGCAGGTCAATGAGTGGTTTTTAGCCGTTTATGCCGATGCGTTTGAATGGGTCGAACTGCCCAATGTGTCTGGCATGATCCTGTTTGCCGATGGCGGCTATCTGGCAAGTAAACCCTACGCCGCCGGTGGCAGCTACATTCATAAAATGTCTGACTATTGCAAAAACTGCCGGTATCAAGTAACCCGTAAATCGGGCCCGGATGCCTGCCCGTTTCACTATTTATACTGGGATTTTCTGGCCAGAAACCGGGATAAACTCAGCACTAATCCCCGTCTGGGAATGATGTACAGCACCTATCACCGGATGAATGACGACAAGAAAGCTGCCATTCGGGAAGAGAGTGCACTGTTTTTGCTCAGTCTTGAACATCATCGTGATTGATGATGCTCAAAAATATGCATCTGAATGAATCAACCTGACGACCGGCTCAACAGTTCGTTTCTGACAATCTCAGCACCAGCACTTAATGCATTGAGCTTGGCGCTTGCCACCTCCCGGGGTAAAGGCGCCATACCGCAGTTGGTACAGGGATAGAGCTTGTCGGCATCGACATACTGCAGGGCTTTTCGCAGAGTTTCGGCCACTTCCTCCGGAGTCTCGATGGTATGGGTTGCGACATCAATCGCCCCGACCATGACTTTCTTGCCCCGGATGAGTTCCAGCAGCTCCATTGGCACCCGGGAGTTATGGCATTCGAGTGAAATGATATCGATTCCCGACTGTTGCAGTTTCGGAAACACGGCTTCATATTGCCGCCACTCGGAACCTAAAGTCTTTTTCCAGTCGGTATTGGCTTTAATGCCGTAGCCGTAGCAAATATGCACCGCAGTTTCGCATTTCAGCCCTTCAATGGCTCTTTCTAAAGTGGCAATTCCCCAATCGTTGACTTCATCAAAAAACACATTAAATGCAGGCTCATCAAACTGGATAATATCCACACCGGCCGCTTCCAGTTCTCTGGCTTCCTGATTCAGAATGCCGGCAAATTCCCAGGCAAGTTTTTCACGGCTTTGATAATGGGCATCATAGAGGGTGTCGATCATCGTCATCGGGCCGGGCAACGCCCATTTAATCGGTTGTTTGGTTTGCTGACGTAAAAATTTTGCATCTTCAACAAAAACCGGCTTCTGGCGACTGACAGCACCCACCACTGTCGGTACGCTAGCATCGTAGCGGTCACGGATTTTAACCGTCTGGCGATTCTCAAAATCAACCCCACTGAGGTGTTCAATAAACGTGGTGACAAAATGCTGGCGGGTCTGCTCGCCATCACTGACGATATCAATCCCGGCCAGTTGCTGCTCGTGTAACGCCACCCGCAAAGCATCTTGTTTACCGGCCAGCAATTCCTCATCCTGCAGTTTCCAGGGCGACCAAAGTGTCTCCGGTTGTGCAAGCCAGGATGGTTTGGGCAAACTGCCCGCAGTTGAAGTGGGTAATAATGTTTTCATATTCAATGCATTGCCTTTATATGAGTGATTAAACGTAACTGGCAGACCACTGCTCAAGAATCGTTTGGTAAGGTTTGATGAAATGCTCCAGCGTATATTTGCCCTGTTCAACCGCCAGCTGGCTCCGCTCCTGCCGATCATACTCAATCTGGGTTAAAGAATGATCCTGATGCTTTAAATTGGGCTGGTAACATTTTCCTGCGACCGAGTTGGCATTATAAATTTCCGGCCGGTAAATCTTCTGGAAGGTTTCCATCGTGCTGATAGTGCTAATCAGCTCAAGGCTGGTGTAATCATTGAGCAGATCACCCACAAAGTAGAAAGCCAAAGGTGCAACACTATCCGGCGGCATAAAATAGCGCACCTGAAGCCCCATTTTTCCGAAGTATTTCTCTGTCAGGGAAGATTCATTGGGCTGGTATTCAACCCCCAGAATCGGGTGCTGATTTTCAGTCCGGAGATAAGTTTTGTTCTCCGAAACACTCAGGCAGATGACCGGCGGTTTCGCAAAATTCTGTTTATAATCTTCTGAATTGACGAAATATTTGAATAGCTTGCCATGCAGGTCACCAAAATCTTCCGGGACACTGAATTGCGGCTGGTCTTTATTGTGATCCAGCAGCAATACACTGAAATCATAATCCCGCACATAAGAGGAAAAATTATTCCCGACAATCCCTTCAATCCGTTGGCCGGTTTTGTGATCAATCATATGGGTTTTTAATATTTCAATCGTCGGGAAAGTCTGCCCGTTGTCCTCAATATCGATATCAACAGAAATGATTTCCAGTTCAACAGAATAACGATCGCCTGTCGGGTTATCCCAATGTGCCAACGCATTAAAGCGATTATCAATCATATTTAAAGCGTCCCGCAAATTCTCACGGCGTCTTTCCCCTCTCGCTAAATTCGCAAAATTGGTGGTGATCCGCGTATTGTCTGAAGGATGATAATTCTCATCGAAACAGAGGCTGTTAATCGTCAATGTAAAATCTTTATTCTTCATTATCTGGTATTCCATTTTCTGAGATAAACCCTGAACCTATTTCTGGCTCTTCCCTGCCCCCTGACTTAATTTTATAGCTCTCAATGCCTTTGTTGATTTGCATCAAAAAATACAGTCAAGCCTGACGATATCATTCAGGGTTACGTCAATAACCAAGAGCGTAGACTTGTTTATACTTGAATCCCCTCATGAGTAAAAATTCATTTCACTCACATGAAACATGAAAAAAATTCATAGTCACCCCACATCCGGCACGCACTGCACAAAACACAATGTCAGATCTCCGGCTTCCTCGTGAAAAGAGCGTTTCTCTGATACATGCGGCTGCAATGGTTTATGGTTTATGGTTTATTGCTTATTTTCGGGTGGAGTCAGGGCAATAACGGCTTCGGTGTGGCAGAGAAAAAATCTATTTCTTTCCGGGGTAAGCGGATTTGGAGTGTGTGTCTCCACACAGAATCCAAAGAATCTGTTTTGTCACAATTCGTCACATCCTTTCACTGTTTATCGCGTATGATAATGGCTTGATTCATTGTCTATCATAGGGTCAAGTACATTGAAACCGTCATGCAATAACCATCCATCCGATCATCATTTTGTCGACAAAAAACACATCATGTTAGCCGAAGATGACATCGAACTTGCCCGGTTGATGAAGGAATATTTCACACATCACTTCACGATCTCTCTGATTCAAAATGGTATAGATGCGGTGCCTGCAATCCTGGAGCAACAACCCGATCTTGTGATTCTTGATGTGATGCTCCCGGACAAAATGGCATTGATGTCTGCAAGCAAGTTCGCCAGCAATATCAGGAACACAGCAAAAACAAACAAAACCGTTACGGTGTGTGTCCCTGTAATTTATTTCTCAAATTAGGGTAAAGTGAGACCAGGACTTTAGCTGCAATAAAGCCTTTTATGTCGTAGTTCGATGAAACGCTGGTTCCTTGTTATGCGAATTTGCCAACTCTGCTGATTGAATCGTTGCGGCAATAAGCTCTTCAAACAACTCTAACTGTCCCGCTGGTATCAATTGATTTTGTATAATTTTTCGTTTGTTTGAGTCAAATAGCCGTTCTGCCAGCCAACCAATGAGATAAATCAGTGAAAGACAACCTCCGGCAGTGGCTACGTTGCCTTCTATCACGAGAGGCAGGTCTTGAACATTTCCTCCCATACTTTGCAGAGCAGGCTTAGCATCTGGATTTGTTGTTAATGGCTTACCTTGTAGTAAACCCAGCTCATGAAGGATGAATGACCCCGCACAAATCGAACCAATTAGCTGCTGATTTGGATCAAGATTCAACGCTGACATAAATTCAGCATCTTTCATAGCTGCCGGAATACCACGTTTACCACTGGTAATAAGAACGACATCTTGATTCGTCACCTCTGAAATATGTCCGTCCGTTTTAACTTTCATACCAAGGTGGGAGTTATGTTCAGATTTAGTTCCAAGTATGCTAACTGTCCAACTATCAGTTGTTCGACCAAGCAAATCGTACATAAGAAAGAAATCTACATCTGTGAAATCATCAAACAAAATAATGCCGACTTTATACATAATATTTTTGTCCTTTTCGCTGTGGGGATGTGAAGGGACATGCCCCCTAAGAAACACCACCAACCATCATACTCACTCAACACAATGATTTCATGACTCTATTTCATCAGTCGCATAAATCATGATTGCCCCTTTAACTCTTTCCCCCAGCGAACATAATCAAATCATCTGTCATTAAATCACAACATCATGACCACACCCAGATCACAGAAAGTCTCACTTGATATCACACCTTACTACCACTGCGTCTCCCGCTGTGTCCGTCATTCTTTCCTCTGCGGGGAAGATGAAGTTTCCGGGAAGTCTTATGAGCATCGTCGTCAGTGGGTTGAAAACCGCATTCTTGAGCTCAGCCAGGTCTACTGTATTGATATCTGCGCGTATGCCGTGATGCACAATCATTATCATCTGGTCGTGCATCTCAACCGGGAGAAAGCAGAACAGCTCACCAACATCGAAGTCATTGAACGCTGGGAAGCTGAACATCTGCTTCCACCGATAATACAACGTTATTTGCGTAAGACATTAACCCCCGCAGAAACCCGACGATGTGACACTATGATTGAATGCTGGCGTCAGCGACTTTATTCCCTCAGTTGGCTGATGAAAGAGCTGAATGTTGAGATTGCCAGACAGGCAAATAAAGAAGATGACTGTACCGGGCACTTCTGGGAAGGACGGTTTAAATCACAGGCACTACTCGATGAAAAAGCACTGCTGGCCGCCATGACCTATGTGGACCTTAACCCTGTTCGGGCCAAAGTGAACCCAACCCCTGAAACCTCTGAGCACACGTCGGTTAAAAAGCGGCTTGATAGTTTGACAAACCATCAGCCCACGCCTGTCGGGTTGTTTCCTTTTATTGGTTATGAACATCAGGACAAACCCGCTGGGATTCCATTCCGACTGATGGATTATCTGGATTGGGTGGATTACGTCGGGCGACAAATCCGGGAAGATAAACGCGGCGCGATTGATGCACGTCAGCCCACAATTCTTTCACGGCTTTCACTCAGCCAAACCGAGTACCTGAAACTATGTACCCATCTGGAACGAAAACGATGCCTGTGGATTGGGCCACCGGAACAGCTGCAAATGGTAAAAACCAGCCTCAACCGACAGCGACTATACGGGATGGTGCTTTAACCCCTGCGCCACTGCACCTACATCTATCAAAATCGGGTTTTCTGAACTCAACGCCTTCTAATATGCAACTTTACGATTAATTCAAACCCGAACACCAACCACTGAATGATTAAAAGTGATCGTTTTCTGTATGAAAGACCATTGGTTTTTGGATCTTTGTTGCGGTGCCTGTCCTCTCAGGGGGATCTCCGTTGGAGTGCCTGTCCTCGTTTTACGTTGGAGTGCCTGTCCCTGAGGTATCCCCACAAATTTTAAAAAAATGTTCAAATAAATCAGGTTGGCAGGAACATTCATGGCTTTTTGTGATCTTAATTGTCACCACAACAAACCAGACCACAGCCATGAATGTCGACCAAATCATATCTCAATTTGTTACTTCTGTCTCTCAAGGGGGGCATCAAACCCGTACTCAATCACTCACTGCCTGCGTACAAAGTGCCATGTCTGGGAACGCCTTGACCGTGACTTCTATGGGGCGGGGGATTCAGTCAAAAGCCCATCAAAAACATAATATTAAACGGGCTGACCGACTCTGTTCCAATCCACACCTTTGGGCTCAAATCCCCTTGATTTATCAGCGAATTTGCACACTCATTGTTTCCAAAAATTCACGACCAACCATCCATGTTGACTGGTCTGACTTAAACCTGAGTAAAACCCTTTTCCTTATCCGGGCGTCCATCTCTTTTCAGGGACGGGCACTCACACTCTATGAAGAAGTTCATCCACTGGAGACGAAAGAGAAACCAGCGACTCATGACCTTTTTCTGAAAACGCTCAAGCTCCTTTTGCCCAAAAATACTTGCCCCATCATTGTAACTGATGCCGGCTTCAAACGTCCGTGGTTCAAGAGCGTTCAGGCTTTAGGATGGGACTTTGTCGGTCGTATTCGTGGACGGATTTGCCTGAGTCCGGATGGCAAGACGATGCAGCTTTGTAAAACCCTGTATCCTTGTGCAACCTCATCCGCTCGTGGGCTGAAAAACTGGTTCATGGGAGGAACATCCCCTTATCCGCTTCAGCTGGTTTTATATAAAGAACGACCCAAAGGCCGGATCGCCAAAACCGCTGGTGGAAAAAGAAAGCAGTCAAACTACAGTAAGAAGAATGCCCGTCGGGCCAGGGAGCCGTGGCTCCTTGCAGCCTCATTAAATTTATCAAAAAAGTCACCCGCTCAGATTGTTCAAATTTACCATCAGAGAATGCAGATAGAAGAAGCGTTCAGAGACCATAAATCCAGTCAGTTTGGTATGGGGATGGAACAGCACCGAACAAAGAGTCACTCGCGTCTGAGTGTGATCGTTTTGATTGGAACACTAGCGCATAACATACTGATATTATTTGGTATTATGATGGAAGAACAAGGGCTTCATAGACACTATCAAGCCAACACAGTCAAAGATCGGAGAGTGCTTAGTCATGTGACATTAGGTCTTCATTTTTATCGTCATGGCAACGCAGATCTCTCTCTCGATGACTGGCATTTAGCCATCCTCATATTACGAGAAAAAGTCACTGAGTCTCAGGTGATTAGAGAATAATTTTGTGGGGATCCCTCAGTGCCTGTCCTCGTTTTAGCCTGTCCTCGTTTTAAGAAACCGATAAAGGCAGGCGCGCAAAATACCTGATCCAATTCTGAATGCAACCGACTGTCCCTCCCCTTGTGGGCACTATCCTTGTGGAGTATGTTTAAGAAAAAGTGACTCTCCTGAACGGCTTACCCACCCGTTTATAGTTCCATGCCAATGTGAATCGTCGGAAACAGCATCCACTGACTTGCCTTATAAACCTGACCATTGATATTCACATCAGTTGCATCTGACAGGTTTCTGTCGATACCGACCCAGGGCGTCACATAAAACCGCTTACCCAGCATCCATTTATAACCGATACGAAAACCAAATAACCCGGCGTCTTTTTTTGTTGTCTGAGAACCTGATTTTAATGAATATCGAATAGATGTTCGTCCATACTCCAAACCAATAAATGCTCCCTCAGGATGAGCACCGTAGTAATCCAGCTTTACACCATACCCTTTCTGTTCAACATTAAAGCTATCATTATCTTTGTACAGATCAGGATACCCGGCCGCAAAAGTACCCACCTGAAAACGGAATCCATGGTCTTCAACACCCATATGGACAGAATGACCGTTTAATGCAAAAGAAAATGGGTCAGTCTCGATATACGTTTTCGCAAGCAGTTCCGCCCCCGGCACAAAAACAAGTATGAATAGTGTCCATCTCATCATCTCTAACCCTTCATTTCAACCAGTTGTTTAAGCGCAACATTGTGGGCAAGGAAACTTTCTATCGTGCCTTTTCTGATGATGCGCCACAGTAACGGCACCAACAGACCGCTGAATTTTTCACCGTGGTAAAGTTTTGTCTGTCCGTTTTTATCTTCTTCCAAAGTAAAATAGTGCTCACCATCAAAAAGTCCTTTAAACCATAGATGACCAATCCAGCGAAGCTCTCTGTTCCGCTCCAGATTGACTACTGTTGGCCTTATTTTCATCGTACCGACCTCTTTTAACTCAATCTTAATGTTTAGCCGGCAGCCCGGCTTAAGATCACCGTCTATTGATCTGATCAGTGGACTCCACTGACAGTAAGACTTCAGATGACTTATCCGGGCATAGACCGCCTCCGGTACCTCATCGATAAAAATCGTCGTTTCCAGACATCGTTGAAAAAATGCCGGAACAACTGAAACGTTCTTCTCATTCGAAAGATGGTCTTCTGCCACTTCGATTACCTTCGATATCATCACCGCCCCTCTGCCTTCTGTCATTCAATAACCAGATCTTATATAGTTTATAATTGAATATAAATTGGCTAATTCCTTATAGGATCTATACATAAATGAATATAGATAAAATCGACTGGAACCTATTAAAATCATTCGTCTTCGTCATCAGGGAAGGCTCTCTGTCGGCGGCAGCACGAGCGTTGCGCAGTACTCAGCCAACAATAGGCCGGCATATTGAAACACTCGAAGACGAGTTAGGAATAGCGTTATTCACCCGCTCCAGAGAAGGGCTTAAGCCTACGGAAGAAGCGTTGAATCTATTTCCTGAAGCTCAGGCAATGGCGGGCTCCTATCAGGCACTGATAAGAAAAATATCCGGCGAGAATCAGAGTCATACCGGCACAGTAAGACTGGCGGTAAGCGAGATTGTGGGAATAGAAATCCTGCCCCCGTTACTAAAAAAATTTCACCTTCAACACCCCCAGATCAAAGTAGAACTGTCAATCTCCAATCAATCCGAAAATCTATTAAAGCGTGAGGCTGATTTGGCGATACGGATGAGCCAGCCAAAACAAGACGCTTTGATTGCAAAGTATATTGGTATCAGTCCGGTTGGGTTGTACGGACACAAAGACTATCTGAAACAATATGGAACACCCAAACACATGAATGAACTCAAAACACATAAAACGATCGGGCCGGATGAAGATTACGCATTTTTAGAGCTACTTAAATCGAGCCAGCTCAACATCAGCAGAAACGATCTGTTTTTCAGAGTCGATAACCAGATAGCGCAGTTACAACTACTCCGGCAGGGGCTGGGAATCGGTGCCATGCAAATACAACTGGCCAAAAAAGAGCCGGATTTAAGCCGGGTTCTGGAACGTGATATCGAAATACCCATGCCAGTCTATCTCATTATGCATGAAGATCTGAGAACAACCCAAAGAGTCAGAGTCCTGTTTAACTTTTTAGTGAATGAAATGAGCCACTTTGTTGAACAATAGCCTTCACTGATTTTCAGAAGATCCGCGAAGATACGCTGATACTGAAATTAAAGCGCAGTCCCGTGAAGTCGTTGTTGATTGATCTTCCTTCCTCCGGATGAATGTCTCGACTGTCTCAATGGTCCCATTGTATTTGCTTGGCGCAGACACCGCAGCACTCAATATTTATGTCACGTTTGCCGCGCTGCAAGCGGTCCTGATTCATTGCAACACCTCGATCCCATTTGGTCCGCTCAAGTATCTTTTCGTCACGCCTCAGTTTCATCATTGGCACCATAGCTCAGAAAAACCCGCGATTGATACCAACTATGGTGCTCATACCGTGATCTTTGACCGCCTGTTCGGCACCTATCATATGCCAGTTGAACATTGGCCCGCAGACTATGGCACCACCATTCGACTGCCCCGACATGTGCCCGGGCAAATTTGGTATCCTGTGCGGGTGAACTGGCAACGCTGGCAACGTCAGCGAGCCAGCAAATCAGCATAAGTCATTCCAGCCAAGCCACAACAGACATCTCGTTGAGGCCTGGTTGATTGCCGCACCAGCCTGCGGGTTCGGGGTTTGTGATTAGTGCCTGGCGTACGGGTGCCACCATCGCACCGAGGCTTGCAGGTATTCTCATGCAGCAAGGTGCCGGTCAACGAGCCTCAATCGACAGCGACTTTACGGGATTGTGCATTAACCCCTGCGCCACTGCACCCACATCTATACCCAAATCGGGTTTTCTGAACCCAACGCCTTCTCACATGCATTGTTATCAGCCCGAAAACAAGCCACTGAATGATTAATAGTGATCGTTTTCTCTGTGAAAGGACCATTGGTTTTGTGATCTCCGTTGGGGTGCCTGTCCTCGTTTTAGGGTGCCTGTCCTCGTTTTACTAGACAAAATCCAATGTGAGTAACAACCGTCGCTCACGCGATGTGATTTCTGGCGAACGGTGTACGAGCCCCAGATTTTCGTTGCCTTCCCAACCACTGCCTTTCAATAAAGCCACATCGCCGGGCTGCATCTGTTTTATCGCCTGGTCATGTTGAAATAACCCCGAAAGATGATCCGGCTGACCCAGGCTGCCAGCACCCAGTTTACGCCGGTCAATCTTCTCATTTTCCAGCCACTGAGTCGCTGCTCCCACATAAGTTGTCACCAATCGACACGGCACCCGGTCTACATGAAATTTCGGGCACATGGGGTTATCTAACATCGTGAGCCGCAGGCCCGCCTCTTTCAAATCAAACAGGCAGCAGAACATATCCACGATCAGCGCAATATCTTCACTCAGCGCAGTGGCACAAGCATAGTCAGATAACTTCTCCTGCACCCATTGTGCAACATCATCTGGCGTCACCGTTTGAACCAAAGCCAATGAGTTGGCTTCCTGAAGCATCTCAGTGATACCCCGCATCACTTCCGGGGCCAGTGTCCGTTGCCAGATTGCAATGTTGTGCTCTGGCTGATAAATCGTTGTCAAGATCTCCGGCTGACCGGCGATTGACGGTGGTAAACGCTTTCTCACTGGCGCAGGGCTGACGGTCATATCAAGATTCATTCATCCATCTCCCAGGCTGGAAATGGATCGGGTAATGTCTGCCAAAACGCTTCTCCGGCCAATAACGCTTCTTCATTGAGCAGACATTCATCCAGTGCTTTCGTCATGGCGACCTGATCCAGCCCCTGACCAATAAACACCAGTTCCTGACGCATATCACCAAAGGGCTCCACCCAAAGCGCCTCAATCGCCGATAAGTTCTCCGGATCGGTTGGCCACTCTGCTTTCGGTACCGCTTTCCAGAACATACCCGCAAACCCATAGTCTGCAATCCCACCGGCCTGGTTCCATTGCCCCACGCACTCAGGACGGGAGGCCAGCCAAAAGTATCCTTTCGAGCGAATCAGTTTGCCAAAGCGGGTCATATGATGCAGAAAATCGTAGAATTTTTCGGGATGGAAAGGCCGGCGCGCCTGATAACTAAAACTACTGATGCCATATTCTTCCGTTTCCGGAATATGCTCGCCTCTTAACTCTTTTAACCAACCCGGCGCCTGCTGAGCCCGTTCGAAATCGAACAACCCGGTGTCCAGTACATCGGCAATATCCACTTGACCGTTTTGGATTGGAATAATACGAGCCTGGGTGTTGAGTGTTTTCAAAATGACGTGCAAGCGTTCGACGTCATCGGCACTGGCGAGATCCGTTTTACTCATCAAAATCACGTCAGCAAATTCGACTTGCTCAATCAGCAGATCCGTAACACTGCGTTCGTCGTCTTCTCCCAGATGCTCGCCCGTTTCCTGCAACGACTGCGCCGCTTCGTAGTCACGCATAAAATTAACGGCATCCACAACCGTAACCATGGTGTCTAAGGTGGCCACATCAGAGAGCGAGATGCCTTCTTCATCGGCAAAGGTGAAAGTCTCTGCGATCGGCAACGGCTCAGCAATACCGGTCGATTCGATCACCAGGTTATCGAAACGACCTTCTTTCGCCAGTTGATTCACTTCCAGCAGCAAATCTTCTCTCAACGTACAGCAAATACAGCCATTGCTCATTTCTACCAGCTTTTCTTCTTGATAGTTGAGTGAGACTTCGTTTTTCACCGACGCTGAATCGATATTTATTTCACTCATATCGTTGACAATCACCGCGACTTTTTTGCCCTCACGATTATTAAGAATATGGTGAAGCACGGTTGTTTTGCCCGCACCGAGAAACCCGGACAACACCGTGACCGCAGTTTTTTTCTGATTCATCTTCCTCACTCCAATGCTTATCTTTCTGCTGATTGATTGCCAGTTGTCATATCCCGAATCCCCCAGGCTCAAACCACATCGCTCCTGGCCGGTCTGCCTATCCAAATAGGGACGGTTCTCTGGTCAATTATAGTTATGTTATAATATAACAAAATCACTTACCAATCTTCCACCCATACATCCTCTTCAAGGGATTTAAGATGTCCCCGGTATTCTATTGTTCATAAAATTAAACAATGTGTTGAATTATTACCTGTTGTTTAATTTTTTATAACTATCTAATCTAAATCAACATGACCGTCCGCCAGAGCTACAGAGGTAACTTAGTGATGAATCACACCAATACGATCATAAGCTCAATTCCGGTTTCATTGCCTGGTCACTTTTTGCCTCAGGCAAACTGGGCTGATTGTTATGAAATTGTCGCAAAGGAAAAAAATCTTAAAAGTCCGGCAGCGGTCGCAAAGATGTTTAGCTCCCAACCACCATGGTGGATAAAAGCGTTAAATGGTGTTCGAAATAAAATTGTGGGTTTAATCGGTATCAAATCAGGAGAAATATCTGTTGATCAACAGCAGGCAGGTGCTTTTCCCATCGTGAGTCAATCTGAACAAACAACTGTGATGGGGTTTGACGATTGGCATCTGAATTTCAGAGTCGTGGTGGAAACAATGGAAAAAGCCAGTGGAACCCGGGTCCGTTTGTCGACTTTTGTCCAACGTCGTAATTGGTTTGGTTACCTCTATATCTTTCTGATCACCCCGTTCCACAAACTCATCGTAAGACGACTACTCAAAAACCTGTCCTGAGGTGAATTAGTCACAACCTAATCTGACACATCTTCTTGAAAAGTTGAGAGTTACCCGTTTTGATAAAGGTGCTGAATCTTTAATCAAACAAAAAAGAGGTAACTCTCATGCTTCATACTAACAATCCCATTATCAAACACAAAGCGGGTTTATTAAATCTGGCGGAAGAATTAGGCAATGTTTCCAAGGCATGTAAGATTATGGGCGTATCCAGGGACACGTTCTATCGCTATCAGGAGCTTGTCGAGCAAGGCGGAATTGATTCCTTAGTGAATCAGTCCCGCAGAGCACCCAATATTAAGAACCGGGTTGATGAATCTACAGAAAAGGCTGTCGTCAGTTACGCCATCGAATTTCCAGCTCATGGTCAGGCGCGTACCAGCAATGAACTCCGTAAGAAAGGAATCTTTGTTTCCGGCAGTGGTGTCCGGTCGATCTGGCTACGGAATAATCTGGAGAATTTCAAAAAACGGTTGGCCGCTTTAGAAGCCAAAGTCGCCAGTGAAGGAATCATTTTAAGTGAAGAGCAGGTTGCAGCGCTGGAGAAAAAGAAACAGGATGATGAAGTGTGTGGTGAAATCGAGACGCATCATCCCGGCTACCTGGGGTCACAGGACACATTCTACGTCGGTAATCTCAAGGGTGTTGGCCGGATTTACCAGCAGACCTTTGTCGATACTCACAGCAAAGTGGCTTTCGCAAAACTTTATACCACAAAAACACCGATCACATCGGCTGATTTACTCAACGATCGTGTCTTACCGTTCTTTGAAGCCCATCAGCTTCCGCTGCTGAGGATTTTGACGGACAGAGGCACAGAGTACTGTGGCAAAGTGGAGCAGCACGATTATCAGCTGTATCTGGCTATCAATGATATCGACCATACAAAAACAAAAGCCAGACATCCTCAGACAAACGGTATCTGCGAGCGTTTCCACAAAACGATTCTCAATGAATTTTATCAGGTCACGTTCAGGAAAAAGCTCTACAGTTCATTAGAAGAGTTGCAAAAAGATCTGGACGAATGGCTGGATTATTACAACAATGTTCGAACTCATCAGGGAAAAGTCTGCTGTGGGCGGACACCGATAGAGACATTATTGGATGGAAAAAAGATTTGGGCAGAAAAGAATTTAGCTCAAATCTAATCTGACGAAAGCACCGAAAAAATGGGTAACTGTCAGATCAGGTCTGAGCTAGTACACCTGAGGCGTATGGCGGGTTGCAGGGAAAAAGTCTATCTCTTTCAGGGGGGTGTGGGTTTTGTGTAAGCGCTTAATACTCCACAGACTTCAATTGTGAAACAGAACTCCGCATCATGTCTGCCGACATGATTGATGGAGACTAAACACTATGGCTTCCCTTAACCCCCATATCTGGCTGAAACATATTGAATCCTGGAAACAATCCGGCATGACGCAGGCACAATACTGCCGGGAACACCATCTCAGCGCTAAAGCTTTTTATTACTGGAAAACCAAAGCACAACGCCACGAAAAAGCACCGGAGCAAAACACCCCAACAGTCACGGCGGGTTTTGCCGTCGCCCGGATTGAGCAGACAATGCCAACAACCGGGCTGTCGCTTTCTCTGCCGGGCGGGGTGACCATTCATGACATTCAATCTTCCAATCTCTCTACCGTTATCCAGTTACTGGAGGCACTGCAATGAGCAATATGACACTGCGTCCTGACCCGGCACTGGTGCAGGTCTTCCTTTATCGTGAGCCGGTGGATTTCCGTAAATCGTACCGCGGTCTCAGTGCATTGGTTGAGCTGGAGCTCGGGCATAACCCGTTCAGTGGTCATCTGTATGTCTTCACCAACCGCCAACACAATAAAATCAAGTGTCTGTTGTGGGAAGATAACGGATTTGTCCTTTACTATAAAGCGCTCGCCGAAGAGAAATTCCGCTGGCCGAAACCAGAAGAAGAGGTTGTCACACTCACCGGACAGCAAATCAACTGGCTGCTGGATGGCTATGATATCTCGTTGATGAAAGGCCATAAAAAATTGCATTACGAGGCGCTCTTTTAGCGACATTGATGTTTAATTCTGATATAATGAATACCTGTTAAAACAATAGCTTAAGGTATTTTTAATCGTGACTTCTTCTGCTGACAACCGGTCTGAAATTGAGTGGCTTCGTGCACAGTTAGCCGAAAAAGAAGCACAACTTCAGTCTCAGTCAGAACATATCGCCATCCTTGAAGAAGTCGTCCGGCTGCTGAAAATCAAACGCTTTACACCTTCGAGCGAGAAAACCAACCCGTCTCAGTACCTGTTGTTCGATGAAGCCGAGCTGGTCACTGACCCTGAGCTGGATGCGCACGAAAAACAAGACCCGAAGAAAAATACCTCCCCAAAACCCCGCGGCCGCAAACCACTGTCAGCTGATTTACCCCGCGAGCAAATCTTCCTGTACCTGACTGACGAAGAAAAAATGGGCGCCAAAAGCACCTTCTTCGCCAAAGTGAAAGAAGAGCTGGACATCGTGCCAGCCAAAGTTCGTGTACTGGAATATATGCAGGAAAAAGCGGTGTTCTCAACCGGTGAAGGGCAGCACATCATCACGGCCGCACACCCCAAACATCCGCTGCCGGGGTCACTGGGCAGTGTGGGGCTGATTGCCCATGTGCTCACAGCCAAATATGTCGATGGTCTGCCCCTTTACCGGATTGAAAAGATGCTCAGCCGTTATGGCGGGGATATCTCCAGAGCCACGCTGGCAAATTATGTGATGAAATCCGCGCAGGTGCTTCAACCACTGGTAAACCTGCTGCGGGATTATCAGAATGCCGGGCATCTTATCAATATGGATGAAACCCCGGTTCAGGTACTGAAAGAGCCGGGTAAGGCAGCAACCTCTGATAAATATATGTGGGTGTCACTGGGTGGTCCGCCGGATAAACGCAGTGTGCTGTTCCATTATGCGCCTTCCCGTGGCGGAAACGTTCCGGTTGAATTACTTGAAGGATTTAAAGGCTACCTGCACACCGATGGTTATGCGGGGTACCATGCTGCCTGTGAGAAATACGGGCTGACCGCTGTCGGCTGTATGGACCATGCCCGGCGTAAATTTACCGAAGCTCAGGCAGCGCAGCCGAAGGGAAAGAAAGCGAAGGTCAGTCAGGCGGACAGGGCGCTCAGCTATATCAACAAGCTCTATCATATTGAAAGACAAATCAGTGACCTGAAAGAAAAGACAGAGTATACGCCGGCGCAGGTGGTCGCTTACCGTCAGCAACACAGCGTACCGGTACTGGAAAAACTCAAAGCCTTCCTTGAAAAATATACCGGAAAAATGCCGAAAGACAGCCTGACCGGAAAAGCTATCAACTATATGCTCAATCAGTGGCCGAAGCTTGTGGTTTACTGCACTGACGGAACGTTGCGAATCAGCAATATCTTAGCGGAAAATGCCATCCGCCCGTTCGTGATTGGACGTAAAGCCTGGTTGTTCGCCGACAGCTCACAGGGCGCGAAGGCCAGTGCGGTCTGCTACAGCCTGGTGGAAACGGCAAAGTTGAATGGTCTGGAGCCATATGATTATCTTCATACTGTCCTGAGCAAACTGCCCTATGCGGAAACTGTTGAACAGGTTGAATCTCTTCTTCCGTGGAATATCGCCAGAGGTTAAATCCCCGGGTTGTTGGGTTCAATGGTGTCGAGTATTGAGCGCTTACGGTTTTGTGGTGGCGGATCAATGTCTGATTTTTAGGGGTGTCCCCCCGGTGTTTCTCGGTATTTCTGAATCACAGAGACTGTTCTCCCATTGCCTTTATTCATAAAACAGTCCACCAGCTATAGGGAATACACCCTCAGGATGGAGTAATTGGTTTGATTTAGCCTGCAAAACTTCTAAGCCTTTCTGCTCTATTTTTTGGAATAAATCTTTTAAATTCTGCCTACTATTTTCATAGGAAATAACCTTGTCTGATCTCAGCCAGTCGCAGAAATCCTGTGTATTCATTACAATGTCTTCATCTTTATTTATATGAATAATGACTAACTCTTGTCGCTGTCTTAACCCCTGAGCATTCTGCCATCTTAAATATGAACAAACTACAGCTCCCTCAAGTTTAGGCATGTGGCCAATAGAAGCTGTGAGTCCTCCAAACTCATATGACTTGGCTTTTTCAATCAAATACTTGAATATGAAGTTATCAAGATCCATCATCTCGCAGTTTCTGCGATTAGTGTAGTGCTTGCGGTCAAAAGTAATCTCCCATCTAGTTCGTCTTACCCTTAGGTCTATTGCTAACTCTTCAGGCAGCCGAATCTGCCAAATAAGGTCTTTATGGGTCTTATCAATAATTTCGATATCCAATAATTTAAACATGCCCGTAATAAACGATTTCACATGTTCTAAAGTGATATTAAGCTCTTCTCTGGTCTCATAAGGTTCAAAACCCGCTGCATATTCAAACAGTTCTCGCTGTTTGCTCGCTGCACTTTTCGCTTTCTCTAATGCTTTTTCAATACGCTCTCTAGTACGAGTGATACCGTCACTTGTTGCCTCTAGTAGGATATTTTCAACATCTACCAAATCAGCTACCTCTCCCATAATGTCTTCACTCAATCTCTCATTGAACTCACCACTTAATGACGACAAATCCCCAACAACCTGCTCAATTCTCTCATGCATCAATTCCATGATTTGGTCATCCATTGACTCAGGAGAGTAAAGGTTAAATACAACCACTCGATTTTTTTGTCCGTAGCGATACAAACGTCCAATCCGTTGTACCAATCGCATTGGGTTCCAAGGCAAATCATAATTAATCATAATGTGACACTTATCTTGAAGGTTGATACCTTCTCCACCAGCTTCTGTGGAAATCAAGAACTGCCCCGCATCTTCGAAATTTCTAATTGCTTCTGTGCGGTTCTGATGCTTCATAGAACCATTAATTAAATCTACGCAGCCAACACCATAATGTTCCTCCAAAGCTACTTTTAGGTAATTTTGTGTAGAACGATACTCAGTAAAAATTAATATTTTCTCTGATTTGTGATTTGCCAAGATCGACGGGATCAGTTTCTCCAAAAACTCTTTCAATTTTGGATCATTTCTTAGAACTTGTTCGCTTTCAGCAATCAGAACATCCAGTTGTTCTAGTTCACCATCAAAAAATTCTTTTCCTTGCAGGGCTTGTAGTTGCTGTTCTTCTGATTCACCTGTGTATCGCTCATCCAATTCATCACTAACAACTAACGTACAAGCCTCTTCAATTAATCTGAATTTCCTGTTGTTCAGCGCTTTGTTAATTGCTTTAGCACTGGATGCGGCCAGCTTTCGGTAAACGGTCATTACAAATCCTATTGCATTGCCGATTTGTCCCATCTCTCTGGCAGTCTGGTAACCCTTTCTTAGATAGGATTGAAGCAACATGTCAAAATGTTTCATAGATTCGTCATGAGTAACACGAATGGATTTGGTTGTTTTACCCTTGAAAATGAAGTTACCTTCCAAATCGGTCACATCTGACTTGTTATTCCTGATCATCATCTCTGACAGAATTTCAGGATTTAGAGCTAATGTATCAATTTCTTCTTTTCTATCTGGATTAAGCAGCATCAATAAACTTTGGAACTTGTCGGGTTTACCTTGATGAGGCGTAGCACTCAACAGTACCATAGCCTTAGTTTTCCCCCTCAGATAATTGGCGAGTTGAAATCGATGTGATGCTTCATATTTCATTCCATATTGCCTGCGGCTGAGTCGATGGGCCTCGTCAAAAATTACAAGATCCCAATATTCTGCCCTTAGCAGTTTTTCCAAATGGTGCTCTTCTTTGAACCGATCGATTGAACCAATAACGTGTTTATACATACCCCATTCACGTTCTTCTTCAATGTTAAAGTTTTCACCATATATCCTGAATTTGCTAAGTCCGAACTTATTATGAAGCTCTTCTTTCCACTGTGCGGTCAGTCCAGCAGGAGTAATTAGCAAGACACGCTCAGCTTGTCCTCTCTGCTCTAGAGCTTTGAGCAACATTCCTGTTTCAATCGTCTTACCCAGACCAACATCATCGGCAATCATCCAATTAAGGTGCCCAGAGGCCAGAATATGGTGAACCAAATGCACCTGATGAGGTAAAGGGTCAATTGGTAGCCGAGATAATGAGCCTGTGTTTTCGTTCCAGTTCTCAATCGCATTAGCGAGAACTTTTAACCTAAATATTTCTGGTGAGGCATCGTCACCAAAGTCATTTGTGCAAAAACGGTGTTTTACACCTTTTATCCACGCCAGCCTCTCATACGGTAACCAACGTATAATTGATGACTCAGAAAAATGAACCAAGGCTTGGTGGAAACCGGCAACCTCTCTGGTTTTAAGTACTATACCCTCACCCAAAAAAGCTTCTGTTTTAGACATAGGAACGTACTGTACCTCCATCCCGACCTCTAAACCTGAAACAACGGAGTTAAGCGGTACTAAAGTTTGTCCGAAAGCAGCATTTTTCCAATGAACTTTTATTGTAACTCCATCGATACCTCCCATGACTTGGCGGATAATCCCTTTGCCATTTTTTGCATGTGATACCCAGCAATTTTTTACAGGCTTCAGTCTGTTATATGTTTGCACTATTCCATATCTCCTTGTTTCGGATTATCCAACAAATTCCTGAGTCTTAACATTTAATCAGCGGTGTAAACGTCGCCCAAAGAGTAATTCTCAGATGCATACTTACTAAATTGCTATTTCTTTCAATGTGAACACCTCATTCAAATAAGCATGACAAAACCAAAATACATGTAAACATTATGGGGACAAGAAAATCAAAACCTCCCATCGTTGATGTTTAGATTTCTGCTGTGGAGACAATAATGAAAGAAATATTTACTGAAAGCAGGAAAACACAGTCGTAAAACCCGATTGTTATACCAATACTCAAACTCTGTCTCTAAAAGGTCATAGACCTCTTCAAAAGTCGGTACACCATTAAAGAGTCGAATCAAGCGTAACGATTGCTTCCAGCTACAATGCTTATAGGTTGCAGTAGTACTTTCGCCCTGTGCCCACACTTTTGCAAAGGTAATCCAATACCGCGGAGAATCCTGCCAAAACTTCTTCACTTCTAAAGCAAGCTCCAGTTCTTCATATGTAGCTCCGGCTTGAACCTCTCTTTTTAATGCTTTGTATGAATTGTTCCAGCCAGCCCCGGTGAACACCTCAACTAAAAATGGTAACTTACTGGAATGCCATTCCAGTTCGATAACAGCATCTACTGCGACAAGACGGGCGCGCCTTTCAAGGGTGAGACGGTTATCTAAAACACCATCATCTATGCTTTCCTCTTCTTCATTATCTGAAACATCATCCCAGAGAGCATAAAATTCCATTTCATTGTCTTCAAACGGTATTGTCTCTTCACTTGTATCGGTGACATCTCCAGTGCTTCTATATGCCATCCCCTCAAAAACAGTGTCTTCAAGCCCCGCTGCATCTGTACAGTTTTCAAATAAATCCAGTTCTTCCGATTTCCATTCATTAAAAACCTTTCCGTCTTGTTCCATTAATGAAGAAGTGGACACTTCATTTTGATATTCTTCTTGCTGCTCTGAAGGATTACTACTTTGTTCAGGTTCACAAATATAAGTATTTTCACCTTTGTCCAGCTTATCAAGTGAACTAATCGTATCAGTGAAATCAGTTTTTATTTCATCATCTTGAGGAGAGAAATGTGTAGGTGGACACCTATGCACATCCTTATAAAAAATCTGAACTTTGCCTTTATCTTCAGCAGCAATTGATTGTTTCTTGGACTTAAGACTCAATGTCTTTCTACGCAAACTCTCTTCTTCAACGTTTGGCTTTTCAAACCTATATTCTTCCTCTTCAAGCTCATTGGATTGTTCAGCCAAAAAAGCGAAATCATCCTCATTGGGTAAGTTAAAATCGGCTTCATTATTGGATAGTGTTAACTCGCAACTAGCTGTTTCGGTGTATTCCCTTGTTCTATCGTACTCATTGAATCTTTGATAAAGGTTGCTCAATATATTGAGTAAATTTTCAGATCGGGGCTTTGCATTATGGGCGTCCTCCAATAATTGAATGGCCTGTACAATTTCACCCTGTTCTAGCAAACAAGCAATCCGTATTAAAACTTGAACATCACTTAAAAAGGATAGCGGAACAGATTCACACATATAACTAACGACCCGTCATCTGGTTCAAAAGCTCTTTAGCGTTAATTTTTTAGATGGGCACACCAACATTAAACTTCCTTACTTATTCCGGCACCCACAAGTACTAATAATCCCAAATGTAAGAACTTTAAAATAAAAGGACCGTCACTCATTTCTGATTCCTCTTTGAGCCAGTAAGGAGGAACTGGGGCGCGTTTCGTTCAACCGAAGAAACTCACACAACCAGACGAGCAACATATATGATAAGGCCCTGAATACAGCCGACTGTTCCCGACAATATCCTCAGCTTATTTACATTCCTAAAATGCCACAACTCTCCCTTCATCAATAAATAGAATTGACCAAACACCCAGTAATTCAAATGCACTTGCTCGCTGAAAGCGGATACTTTGAACAAACACATATAATTTGTGTGGTTTTTGTTGTTTGTCTCATGATGGATGTGAGCAAAGGTGAATTTACAATGGGTTTAGATCAATGATGCTTATATTCGGTATGTATTCCCACAGCGTGGGAACGAGGTTAAACAAAACACAGTCAAATTGATCGCAGCTCTAAGGAGAAACTTTCACGACGAAAGTTTCAGATTTGTCAGCGCAGGGAAGCGCTTACAAATCGGTCCTGTCCACGCGTGACCAAGCCCAAAAAAGACGTTTTTGGTTCCTTTTGGCGTCTGCCAAAAGGAACTGGGGCGCGTTCGGTGCAGCCAAAGAAACCGACAAAGGCAGGCGCGCAACAAACCCTACCACCAAAGCCAAACACAGCAGAAACAAACAAAACCGTTAGGGTGTGTGTCCCCGTAATTTAACAAACACATATATTTTTTGTGGCCTTTTTGTTTATCTCATGATGGATGTGAGCAAAGGTGAATTTGCAACGCGTTTATATCAATGATGCTTATATTCGGTCTGTATTCCCACGGAGGACCGTGGGAACAAGGGTAAAAGACAGAAAACTGTTAGTGTCCCCATAATTTTGTAAAAAAAACTCATACCATCCGCTTGCTTTTCAGCAATAACGCGATGAAATAAAGGCCGCCAATAATAGAGACAAACGTGCCGGCGGGGAGCTGGAATGGATACATCAGTTGCTGCCCGAGCCAGTCAGCCAGCATGAGCAGGATTGACCCAATCACGGCGGCCATCGCCATCTGCTGCCGAACAGACGTTGCGCCCAGCATGATGGCGATGTGTGGCGCAAGTAAGCCCACAAACGCGACGGGCCCCATCACCATAGTCACCGTGCTGCACAAGAGCGCCACACAGACCAACAGCCCCACAAATGCCCGGTTGACCGCGAGACCGCGCGCCGCAGCAAAGGCGCGCCCGGCCGAAAGGAGCGTCAACCAACGGCTCAGCGCCATGGCAATGCCGATTAATCCGCTGACAGCGATCATGACGACAAGCGCCTGCGTTGACGTCACCCGATAAGTCGAACCGGATAACCAGTTCAAAATCGCATAGGTGTCTTCATTGCCCTGTGCTAACACAAATTGCACCATCGCATCCACCATCGCAGTCAGCGCAAAACCGTTGAGCACGAGTATCGACGGGGCGAAACGGTGCCGGCGTGACAACATGAGCAACAGCAGCAAAACCGAGACACTGCCGGTAAATGCTAAGACCGGGGCGGATTGAAAAATATTCAGCCCGAAGCATAAGCTGCCCGTCACCAACGCAAGGGTCGCCCCTGCAGACAGCCCTAAAATATCCGGACTGGCAAGCGGATTATAAATCAAGCGCTGGAGTAACACGCCAGCCACGGCCAGCCCGGCGCCCGAAACCATCGCCGTAAGCAAACGCGGCCAACGCAGGGAGGCTTCAAAGGCGTTGGGCCATTGCAAGACCCAATGCACCTCATGACTCAGTGTGGTTTGGGTGAAAAGAAAACCGCCGCTGACGATCACGACAAAGATCACCCCCAGTGCCAGTGACACCCGCCCGACATGACGAACAATCGCGGCAGGCGGGGTAAAAAAGACATTATCCTGCGCATAACGATGCTGCCTCGCCACATAGATAAGTGCCGGGGCACCAATAAAAGCGGCAACAATGCCCGTCGGAATCAGGTTCAGGGAGTGTTGACTCAGGAATATCGCCAGTGCATCGGCACCGGTGAGCATGATCATGCCCAACAGGAGACTGGCCAGCATCTCTTGCAGTGGGGTGCGCGCGCCCAGGCGACGGGCGACATTCGGTGCCATTAAACCGATAAAACTAATCACACCGACATCGGCAATCGCGGTCGCAATCAACCCGGCGCAAAGCAGGATGATCCCCGCCAGCGTGAAACCGAGTTGTACTCCTCTTGCTTTCGCATTCTGGTGGCCGAGCCGTAACATCGCCAGTACACGCGGCGCCCCGACCAGCAACAATCCGATGGGGAACAAACCTGTCAGCAGATGTAAAACCTCCGCCCAGCCATTTTGGGCCAGATCCCCCGCTCCCCAAAGGAAAAGATGTTTGGCATATTGATGATTGAGCAAGGTCAACGAGACCGCAACCGCACCCAATAAGATATTGACGGCCATCCCGGCCAGAACCACAGGCAGCCCGGACAGGTTGTCGACGCCGACAATGATGACCACCAACCCCACCGCCATCAATGCGCCAACCCAGGCAGCCAGATGCCCCCAGTCATTGACCCAGGCGGGTGCAAAAATACTGATGACCACCAGCGCCAGCCAACTGCCTGAAGCCGTCCCCAGCGTGAAAGGCGATACCAGACTATTCTGCGTCAGTTGCTGCATCACACTCCCGGCAAAGGCGAGAATGGCCCCGACAATCATCGCGGCGCAAAGCCGGGGGAGCTGTGAAGACAGCCATAAGGTTTCTGCAAAATTCCAGGAGACCGACACATCGTCCGTGTGCGACAACAGATGTCTCAGCAACCGAAGGATCACGCTCCCCTGCGCCTGCCATGATAAATCACTGCCCACACTCAGCCATATCAAGATGGCAACAACGAGCCCACACACGAGCCCATACCCGAGAGAAAAGCACCGGTTTCCCGGCACTGTTTTTGTTATTTGATCGACGGATTGCATTGAATATTTTAGCTTTTTAATCTCTGGCTGTTGGCGCCGCTTTGGCGACGGCAATCAGTGCCTGTGTCAGCGCCCGCGCGTTATATAAAATCGACATCGCACCGCCATAACTCCAAACCGGTTCAACCGCATGAACATGTCCCGCTTTCACCACAGGTAAAGCCTGCCACATCACCGATTTTCTGAGCCGGGCTTCTTGCTCAAACGGACGAATATACAGTGCCACATCGGTCGCCGGGATCTGACTTAAAATTCTCAGCCGTTTTTGCGTCACGCCCCATTGCGAGGAAGGCATTGGTAACACAGGCGCAATGCCTAATAAAGACAAGGCATATTGTGGCATCGCATTGTCTCCATACAAATAGATCGCCGTCGGGCTGGCAAACCGAAATACGGCAACCTTCGGCAGGCTATGGCCATACGCCTGATGTAACTGCTGTTTGAGCGATGCTATCTCTTGATTCATCTGGGTCAAACGCTGTTCTGCAAGGGTTTCCCTGCCCAGAACCTGAGCGATCAAACGGAAGTTTTCAATCGCAGCTTTCGCGTTTTCATGCTTAGGGCTATTTTCACGCTTAGGGCTGTCTTCACGCTTAGGGCTATTTTCATGCTTGACGCTATAGGTCGTATAAAACAACACCGGCGCAATTTTGCTCAGGGTCGGCGCCAGCTCAAGCAGGGTTGAGTCGGCAATAATGACATCCGGCTTGAGCCGGGCCAGCTTTTCGAGATTGGGTTCCGCACGCCGGCCAATATCTTCAACGCCCTGCGGCACGTCCGGTTGTTTTACCCAGGCCCGATACCCGGCAATGTTGGGCATCGCCACAGGCGTCACACCCAGAGACAACACTTGCTCCGCAATATCCCAGTTCATTGCGGCAACGCGTTTCGGGATGTGTGTCAGCGTATGTTGTCCGCGGCTATCGGTCACTTGATACGCGGCGGCGGCAACAGAATGTGAAAAACTACCAAGCCAAATGACGGCTATCAGGACAATGTATGTTCGCATATGATCGCTACTTGATGAGGTTGATAAGGATGGTCAATCAATTCAATGGGTGTGGCATACAACGCGGCCAGACGCGCCGGGTCAGCGAGCAAATCCGCCGGACCATGAAAGGCGACTTGCCCCTGCGTCAGTGCCACGACATGCTGCGCAAATTTCAGGGCCAGGTTCAAATCATGCAGAATCACAATGATCCCTTTACCAAATTGCTGATTGAGAGAAGCCAGTAATTGCATGACTTGATATTGATGCCGGATATCGAGTGCAGAGGTAGGTTCATCTAAAATCAACACATCCGACTGCTGTGCGAGCAACATTGCAATCCATGCACGTTGCCGCTCTCCCCCAGAAAGCTGAGACGCTTGCATGTCAGCATATCCGGTCATTTTTGTGGCCTCTAAAGCGGCGTCAATCTTCTCATTATCCTCCGCATTCCAACGCCCGAACGCCCCGCGCCATGGGTATCGCCCCAGTCGCACTAATTCCCGTACCGTCAACCCGGCCACGTCCGGGAGCTGTTGCGGCAGAAAGGCAACCTGCCTTGCCCAGGGCTTGGCCCGGTACGTCGTCAGCGGCTGCTGATTCAATAACACCGTCCCCTGCTCTGGGGCGAGTTGGTTCGATAACAGATTGACCAACGTTGATTTACCTGACCCATTATGGCCCAGGACCACCGTCAACTGATCGGTGGGAATCTGAAGGTGCTCAATCTGCAAAATGGATCGCTGATCGCGAATCACTGCAACCTTTTCAAGCTCAAACATGGGGAACCTGCCGTTTCTTTAATCTTGGGCAATCTGCGCACAGCTCACCCTGCTTTGTTTGATAGACCAGGCAACAACTCCGGCGCGTCAGGTGTAGCCGTCCGTCCTCACCCAGATCATAAGATGCCAGGTTAGAGGCAGGCAGTGACATCGCTTTGAGCCATAACGCGGCCTGATGTCGGATTTGATCTGCCTCCCAGGGAAGATCAAGCCACTGAAGTTTTGCCAGATTCGCCAGAATGGCATCCGCCACCAGTTGGCGGGTCATCCCTTGCCGGCAACGCGCCACACGATCCAGGATGGCCCGGTAATGAGCAAATAAGGGTTTTAGCTGTGCGCCAGCCTTGATAATCAGCGCGTCGGGATCACCGGCCCAAAAGGTCGGGGCATCCAGAGCATACCCCATGACACCGCCTTGCCGGACGTATTGCTTCAGGCCGGAAAGATCGGGCAGACGCTGCATGCCGTAAATTCCAATCATACTCAGATAAAGCGGTTGCCAGGTCAATAAATCCCAACTTCGGATCACCCGGTAGCCGGGTGAGGCTTCCGGATAAACGGTTTTCAGACCTTGATGCAGTTGTTGAATCACCGCCAAATCTTGCGCCGCCCCGGTCACCAGAGCCTTGGTGGCCGAAGAAGCCTCAATTGCATCCGAATGGGTTGTCAACGCCTCAGGCCATTCCTTAGAACATGCCTGAGGCTCCCCTTTTGAATACTGAGACAACGGCTCCACCAATTCACCCCGCAGATAAGGGGTGATCGATTGGCCGAGTTGGTTCAGGGTATCAAATAGTTTGATATTGTCCTGTCGTATCAAAGCGTCCTGGATCATCAATACGTTCTTTCGGTTAAAATTGATAATTCACATTCATCTCAACAGTTCGCTCCGCACCATACCAACAGTTCGCACTGTTGTAACATGAATAATATTCTTTATTGAATACATTGGTTGCTGACAGGGTCAGTTTTGCTCCCGTCAAAGTGTCAGACATGTGTTTCAAGTCGTAACCAATCGAGACATCCGCTAACGTATAATCAGGCACTTTCCCCGTATTTTCGGCATCAATCTGCATAGTACCGACATAACGGATCCCGCCTCCCAGACGCGTTCCCGCCAGCGCCCCCGTATGGATGTGATAGTTTGCCGATACATTGGCACGATGCTTCGGCACCCAGACCGGCGTTTTTCCTTCCAGATCGTTTTCGCTATCTTTGGTAATCTCCATATCCAGATACGTGTAATTCGCGGCAATATCCCATTGATCAGAGAGCATCCACTGCCCTGAGACTTCCGCCCCCTGAGATCTGATTTCACCTAACTGGATTTTGTAATTGGTATTGTCCGGGTCCGCCACTAAGACATCTTTTTTGTTGATGCGGAACAAGGCAAGCGTCCCGCGCCAGTCCATATCCGGATCTTCATATTTCAAACCGACCTCAATTTGGTTGCCTTTCTGCGGTTTAAATGATTCACCACTGGCATTCGTCCCCGCCGAAGGCTCGAAGCTCGTTGCATAGCTGATATAAGGCGACAGACCATTATCAAAGGCATACAGGCTCCCAACACGATAAGAGAAGTTGTGGTGATCCGCATCGGTCACCGTCACCGAAGAAGAAACATCGGTTGTTGTCGTCGACTCATAGTGGTCAAACCGACCGCCAGCAATCAAAACAAGTTGATCCCATTGCACCTGATCTTGCGCGTACAACCCCGTCTGACGGATCGATATATGACTCTTTTGTGCATACACCGAACTGAGTGTGCTGGTATCAAGCAAGTTGTTATTCGGCTGGAACAAATTGAATTGATAGAATGACGTATCGGACGTCGCATACTCTTGATAGCCGGAATCGCCATCCAACCGTTGATAATCGAGACCCAGCAACACACTGTGCATGGCGGAATCGGTCACAATGAGCCCTGACAGTTGATTATCCACAACCAGCCCATACGAATTCTCATCCGTCGAATAAATATTTCTTGCCAGGGTGCCTGTTGATTCGTCAAAGCTCGATGCCAAATGATACGTATTCCGTTGCTTCAGTGAAGCATCCATATATCGCAAGTTTTGCAGGAAGGACCAATGCTGATTGAAGGTATGGTTCACTTTATAGCCAGCCAGAACAAATTCCCGCTCAAGATGGTTCCAGTTTTTATCACCGACAAACGTGGATGGGCTTGTTGAACCATTGGCGTTCGCCTGGAACATGCCCGATGCCGGCATCGCGGAATTAATCCCCATATCCGGATCATGCTGATAATAAAGATTAAAGTTGATCAGCGTGTTGTCAGTCACTTGCCAGTCTAAAGAAGGTGCGATCATCTGACGCTCTTCTTCAGAGTCATCGACCTGACTGTCTTGCTTGCGTAATAGAGCAATCAACCGGTATGCAAGGCGACTGTCACTGATTTGCCCGGTCGAATCCAGCGACACTTCTCTCAGACGTCGCGATCCCGTCGCGACATTCACCTGCGTACCTGGGGCCGGTTCTGGCGATTTGGCGATCATGTTCACCATGCCACCGGGCGGCATCGCACCATACAAGACCGATGTTGGGCCTTTAAATACTTCTACTTGCTCAAGCGCAGTCGGGTCGATTTGCGGCTGTAGATTCCACCCCTGCAAATATTGCAATAGCAAACCGTCGTAATAGCTTTGAGGTGCATCAAAACCACGAATGTTAAAGGTGTCGTACATAGTCACCGCCCCGCCCCGCACTTCGGTCGTGACTCCCGGTGAATAACGCAACGTCTGATTTAAGGACTTCACGCCCCGTTCTGAAAGGGTTTCTTGATCAATCACAGAAATCGACTGCGGTGTGTCCTCAGGTTCCAATGCGGTTTTGGTCGCCGTATTGCGGTACATCTGTCCGATGACCTCCATCGTGTCCGGTGAGTCGGATGAGTCAGACGGTGTGTTCTCAGCCGCCATGGGACAGATTGAAAATAAAGAGAGGCCGATTGCTGTCACAAGCGTTGTTGGCTTCAATCGTTTGGATTGAATCGTCTGTATATGTTTTATTTGTTCTTGTTTCATTTGTTCCTGTTTCATTTGTTCCTGTTTCATGACTACCATGATGATTCCACTTCACTCCGAAAACTGCTTACGGCTCATATTCCAGCGTGTGCTTACACTTCTTTATTATGATTTGATTGATAATAATTATCATTTAAAGAATCATATAGATTTAATAAGACAAAAATTAACAATTTGGTGCATGTCTGCATAAATGGCGCAAAAATATCACGCAAACTTTGTGGCTAAAGCGCTATCGCTCAAGGAATATCGGTAAAGAACGATTGGCGAAGAACGATGGGTGAAGGGATAGCATCGACAAAAGATTGCTGGGAAATGCGGCGATCATGCGATAAAAAGCGCTTTGTAAAAGAAACGAGCCGGTTGCAAGACATGATGCTTAAAGGTGAATCGGGAGCCAGTATTCAGCGTTGACCCTATCACTTTCAAACGGTTCAGACGCCTCCACATGAAAAGGCGGGTAATAAAATTCAAGCACCGGGGCTTCATCTGCCCCTTTGTAACCCGATTCCGGCAACCAGACGGACAAAAGCCAGGTCACCGCATGATGAAGCTCACAAGCTTTACCCTGATAACGCATCACGGCATAGTTCTGCTCTGACAGGCACACTGAAGGTAAGTCGGTTAATCGTTCAGTCACCCCCGGAAAGGCTTCAACACCTGCCCAATAGGTGAGCTCTCCGAATGTGTCATCCCGGTGTTCAATAATACCAATATGCGGGACGTGATAAAGCTGGTCATCGCGCACGATTTCGAAGAAGGATTGCCAAATCTGCGGAATAGTTTCGGCAAAATCAGGCGTGGCCGCATATAGCCCTTTCACCTGGGCAGATACGCCATGGACATTCAATTGACTCATGGAATCAATGCGGACCTGATAAAAAACAGGGGCTGAACGCTGTACCTGCTCACCAGGCGAGGCAGAATCCGGACGCGTTAACCGGGCTTTGATACCAATGCGCGTCCCCCGGATTTGGTAAGCTTTGGGTGACAATCCGAAATGCTGTTTAAACGCCCGGCTAAAAGCGACTTCAGAGTTAAAGCCAAACTCATAGGCAATATCCGACATTCGGTAGCGTGTCGATAACACCAATTCAGCCGCGCAGCTGAGTTTCATTTCCCGGACATATTGTGCCACCGAATAGCCGGTATATGTCTGAAAAACACGCTGCAATTGCCAACGGGACCAACAACTCGCATCAGCGAGCATATCTAAAGTCAAAGGCATCCGGATATGGGTATGGATATAATCCAATACCTTTTCGATCCGAATAAACTGTCCGTTGGGTTGATGGGGGGACGAAGGCGTCATTCGCGCAATATCCTATATCCGTTCCAGTGTTATCGACTGATTGATATCTCAATTAGTGATGAAACTCAAGCGTTCTGATGCTAAAAGGTGGCGAAATACAATGTATTTTGGGGATATGTATTCAGGTGTATTCTGGGGACAGACACTTTAACTATTTGATGGATGTGAGCAAAGGTGAATTTGCAACGCGTTTATATCAATGATGTTTATATTTGATCTGTATTCCCACGGAAGACCGTGGAAACAGAGTTAGCGAAGGTTACTCCTCGTTCCCACGCTCAGCGTGGGAAAATGCATACCTGACTCAGAAGTGCCACACAAGATGTATCAGAAGGTTGAATAGATTCACCAAAATCCTGTTAAAATAGACTATGTCGATAAAGCGACTCACTGGCGTTATTCAAGTGTTCGTCATAATGAAGGTGAAACAGAACGACTTGATATCTGCCAGTCATGGTCATTTTTGATTCGGTATGTATTCCCACGGAGAACCGTGAGAACAAGGGTGACGCGACGAGGTCAGTTGCTGCCCGGATCCCAATGGTTATGTAGCAAATCACACGGTGTATTCAATGATAAGAGAGTATAGATATGACAACATCTAGAGCAGAACTGGAGACAAGACAATGGTTAAACGATGTTGTTATTGGCCTGAACCTGTGTCCTTTTGCGCATAAACCGAATAAAAACAACCAAATCAAGGTGGCTGTTTCTGCAGCGACATCGGAAGAACAGTTGCTGGCGTTTATATTACTCGAACTCAGGGAACTGGACAGCAAAGCGCCCGAAGCGCTGGAAACCACCCTGGTCGTTGTGACCGATATGCTGGCAGATTTTATGGATTATAACTTCTTTTTAGACTGGGTCGATGCCTTACTCAGGCAAGAAGACTATGAAGGCATTTACCAGATCGCGAGCTTTCATCCAGACTACTGCTTTGGTGGCACTGAACCCGAAGATGCCGAGAACTTAACCAACCGTTCACCCTATCCGACAATCCATTTGATACGCGAAGCGTCGATGGAAAAGGTGCTGAAACATTACCCGAATCCGGAAGCTATTCCCGATAACAACATCGCCAGAGTCGAAGCTTTGACAGACAAGGAAAAAGCCAGGCTGTTTCCTTATCTTATTCTCTGAATTCAGCTGATTCCTGTCATTTTTTGTGAATGAAACAGGGTGTGGCATCAGTATGACGTTTTGAGCTTTGGCTTAGGGTGCATGTCCCCGTTGGTCTCCGTTGGTCTCCGTTGGTCTCCGTTGGTCATGATACGCGTTTGTGAGTTCCCCATCCCAAAGGCTGGTGCTAACATTTGTACACACACCAGCAAAGGAATCAATCATGGACACCCGAATTCAGTTTCGTGTTGATGAGGAAACAAAACGCCTGGCGCAACAAATGGCTGAAAGTCAGGGCCGCACACTGAGCGATGCCTGTCGTGAACTGACCGAGCAGCTCGCTGAGCAACAACGTAAAGCGTTATCTCACGATTCATGGTTAACCGAACAGGTCAATTTGGCATTTGAGAAGTTTGACTCCGGACAAGCGGTTTTCGTTGAACACCAAACCGCTCAATCCCGAATGGCGGAGCGCAAAGCCAGAATCCGCAACCGGGGTAAGCAATGATTTTATGGGAAGAATAGTCACTCAATGATCGCGAAAAGATTTTTGAGTTTCTCTATGACTTCAACCCTGATGCAGCAGAGAAAACGGACAACCTCATTGAAATGAAAGTTGAAAACCTGGCAGAACACCTTCTCATGGGTGAACAACGGGACGGTCTCCGTGGACGACTGCTCATCATTCCTGAGATTTCAATGATCGTCTCGTACTGGCTTGAGGGCGATATTATTCGGATTATGCGTGTACTCCACCAGAAACAAAAATTCCCGGTGGATTGATGATTCGCTCTGGGGAGTGAATTTCTTAGGCGTGTGTCTCCGGTATTTCCCCCTGTATTCTCCCCTGGATTGACTTGTTACATCTCGATGACTTGAGACTTCCAGGTTTGGTTTGCCTGATGAGAAAGAATGATTGAATCTTTTTCTTTGCTTGCAACACCTAACAAACCATCTTTACTCCATGTAGCACTTTTGCCTACGGGTTCCCAACCACCTGTGGGTTTATTGTGGTTTGCCATGACAACTAGCAGATCATGTTCTTCGGCATACTCCTGCATTTTTTGAGTGTCAGAGTTATACCCACCATCAGTGACGAAAACACCAGCAGCATAAACTGTTGCCGAATTTTCAGCGTACGATTTCGCATGCAGAGGGTTGTTTGCATCGGCACAGATGGCGATGGCTACTTTTTGATCTTGAATTTTAAGTATTTTGGGTTCATCACCGCGGACGAAGTACTGATCTTCACCGGGGTGAAGGTTCATCTTGGAGTACGTTGATATTGATCCATTCGGGCCGAAGATTAGAGAGCCAATGTGCAACCCACTTTCTGAGAGTAAGGGAGCTCCCGCAACGATCCAAATTGCATTTTCACATGCAGACTTTGCAAGAGGATTAAGCCGCTCATCAGAAGCGGTCAATGCCAGTGAAGACGCCAGTTGAGGTTCATACCCGGTTAATGAGAGTTCAGGGAATATGATTATCGAAGTCTTGTATCTGGCAGCAATATCTATTGCGTTAAGATGGTTCTCAATATTCTGAAAGATATCTCCCTTGACAGAAGGAATTTGAGCGACTGCAATTTTAAAGTTTTGCACAATACTTCCTTAGAAAAGTAACATTTGTATATGATGCACGCGCAAAAGCCGCTTGCACCCTTTTACACAAAAATCGCACGATTTAATCATATTGACCATTTCATGCGAACAACTATAATCTCACTGTGATACCAAATTTGGAGATTGATCATGCACACATTAACAGCAAATGATGCGAAACGTAATTTTGGTGAGCTGCTTCTCAGCGCCCAACGTGAGCCGGTAAAGATCAGCAAAAACAGCAAAGACGCCGTAGTCGTCATGTCCATTAAAGATTATGAAGAGTTAGAGGCTATGAAAGCTGACTACCTCAAACATTGTTTTGAGTCGGCAAAACAAGACCTGGCGCAAGGTAATGTAGCTAATGGCGAAGACTTCCTGAGCGCCTTGTAACTGACTTATGCAGAAGAATAAATACAAACTAAGTCAATTAGCACAGTCTCACTTACGAAAAATCCAAAGCTACACCATAAACAATTTCTCTGAGATGCAGTGGCACAAATACAAAGATACATTAATCACTGGATTTCAAATGCTTGCAGACAATCCAGCAGTGGGTCAAAGTTGCGACGATATTTACCCAAGCGGTTTTTACTTTCCTGTTGGCAGGCACACGGCTTATTTTACCAAAGAAGACGGTTTCATTTTGGTTGTTGCTGTCCTCGGTCAATCACAATTACCACAAAACCATTTAAGACAGAAATCTCACCCTAATACTTAAGTGAGGGTGATTAATTTGATGTGAATGCTTCATTATTTGAATTAATCACACTTCAAACATTCCAGACAAACACCTTCCACTAACCCTTTCAGCTTATCTACTTCACCCGCCAGATAATCCAGCTCCTCAGTAGTGATTTCAAAATGCTCGGAATATCGGGCTTCGATGTAAGCGCGTTGCAGGCGGCGGAAGCTACGGCGGTGGAATTTGTTCTCCAGCGGGAAGATCGTTTGAAACTGCGGATCGATTTGCGCGCAGAGCTTGCCCAGTTTCTCGATATTGTGGGATTTAGGTAAGTAGTTAGTGCAGGTCAGGAGGGCACAGGCGTATAGATGTTCCGTTGCCTGATGAAGTTCAAAAGCGGCTTTTTTCAATCTTGAACGCTTTCTGGCATAAGCATACATCTCGAAGTCATCATCTGAATTCTCAACCCACTGATCATAATGCTTTTTGGCAATCGCTTGTTTCTCTTCATCCGTCAGTTTCCCCGGCAGCGATAACTCTTTCGGCGTGGCAGAGAAAATCTCAATCCCCTCTTCCCGGATATCTTTGAAAAAGTAATGCCCCTGCTGAAGCCGTTCATTGACATCCCGGAGCGAATGGACAATCAGCCCCAGCGGTGCAGAAGTGACTTTGCGGTCAATCTCTTCCTTCGCCCGTTGCCAGACTACATCGTCTTCCACTAAGTCATCGTGATTGACCACCACCAGAATATCGTAATCCGAAATATACCCGTTATCCGGATCATTCACCCAACTGCCTTTGGCATGACTACCAAACAGAATAATTTTCAGGATCCGAAATTCCCGTTTACTCCCCTGCTTACTTTCAATGTAATCAGCCAGCGTGTCGCGCAAAATCAGCGAGATGCTCTGAAGCTCATGCTGTTTGAATTCGGGAAGGTGGTCGAGGCTGCTTTTCATGGGTTCTGCCGGTGAGTGTTCCTGAAACTGACAATGGCTTTAGTGTGGCGGGTTGCAGGAAAAAAGTCTATCTCTTTCAGGGGGATTATGGTTTTGTGGTGGCGGATCAATGCTTGGTTTTTAGGTGTATCCACAGAATTTTTTGGCGTTCATCCGTCACCGCGTGAAGGTAATCTTTAAACTCGTAGATATGCATTACCGGAAGCTCTCTTTGCTTGAAAAGAGCTTATATGATCACAGGTAAATATGATCGTCAAATCGATCAATTTGATTGATCAAAAAACGTTCACAATCTTGCCCTGAGTCTATGATGAACTCTTAACTAATTATCCCTATTTAAAGATTTAATAAATTCATACATTCCTTTCACTTCCTTATTGCTTTTTTCTACATACATCCAGAAAGCAAGTTTACCTAGTAACGATTGAATATAATTAGGATCTTTTATTTTTTGTTTTGAAACATGGGAAAGCAAACCATAATTTTTTATATAATATACTTGTTTTTTTAAATCTCTTCTCATCTTTCTAGGTAAACGAACTTTTTCACCACTAACATCCAACCCAGTTATTATTTTTTGTTTATCCCCTTTTATTAATCTAATTTTGTTATTATTTAATACAAATCCATAATTAACTAGAATATCTGACACATAATTAATAAAAATCGCTGGTATATCATCTCCAGAAAAAGTAATATCATCAGCATATCTTGTATATTTAAAAGAAAATTTCTTAGCTAATCGATATAATCTTTTATCTAAGCTTTTTAAAAGCAAATTACTTAAATCAGGGCTTGTCCGCCCTCCTTGAGGTAACGTGTCATTTAAACAGCATAACGACGCTAGTGCAAAAGCGACATTTTCGGAATAACCTAGAGAAGAAAAATAATTTATAACCCAATTTATTTTTATTGAAGGAAAGAAATCTCGTATATCTAATTTTAAAATAGAATTGCTATTAATATGAATTTTAGCATTAGATAAAATAGAACGTTTTTTGGTATAAGAGTGACTACAGAAGTGACTTTTATCTAGTGACAAAATATTTTCCTTGATCCATAATTGACATAATGCTAATGATGGATATGGCGCTGAAATTTCTCGTTTATTTCCACTTCTCTTTTTTATATAAAATGTTCTATAAAAACTTTTCTCACCAAAAATCATTTTATTTAGATCTTCATAATTAATACCGATAAGTTTAGATAAATGCTCAACTTCAAATATAACCGGACAGTCATTAGTTTCTAATCTATCGATATATTCGAGGTATTCTTTGATAAGTTCGAGTTCAATACCTCGATCTTCAAAAAAACTTTTCCATTCTTTCAGTGTCTTATTCATTGGATAAGTAATTCTCCCTCGAATTAGCTTGCGGAAACTACTTTCTATACTTTGCTACTCATCGGTTTTGTTCTAAATATTGCGATACGCAATATTTAGAACAAAACCGATGCCACCAAGAATAGCGAATGCTATTCGGTGAACTAAACACACTTTTGCTTGCAAATTTGTGTTTAGTTCTAGGTTATTATCGACGTAAACTTCAGAGCGACTACACTCCAATATGCTAGTTTCCGCAAGCTGTTCATAATTTTACATCACTCGAAACCAATTAAAAAGCTTTTCTTTTAAACAATCGCTTACTAGGAACATAAAATTTAGAATCAAGCTTTGAGCACAAAAAATTCTCTGGAACATTTTTCCACTCTTGACGATCCAATTGACTATTTTCCATAAGAATAAATGTAAAACCCTTTGGTGTTATGGTATAAAAATCCTCACGTTTCTCCTTTATCAGCTGTTCAGATAAAAGAGAGCTTAAGACATTGCTAAAAACAGAAAAACCAACTCCTGAGCGCTGAAACAAACTATATACACTCAGTCCTCTCGCCGACTTTGAGAGAGCGATCAACATAGGGCGAGCTATTATTTTATTATCTCTCATATAATTCAAAATGCCCTAATTAATAAACTATGCCTTAAATTACCATCACAAGTTTCTGGCCACCAAAATAGAGGGAAAACACTATTAGGTGTATTTCCTCTCTCCATGTAAAATAAAGATTCTGTACCACCATAGCCTAATTTCGGCAAGTCATGCCCCATATAATTTTGAGAAAGACCATCCTCTAGCAACTCCATAGAATATAAATTTTCATTCCGCTCAAGATCATCTTCGTAATACTCACTTATAGCTTTAGGAACCTTTATAAAATATGAAACTTTTATACCTTTATCTCGAAGGCATTGTAATCCGACAGTTGAGGCAGCAATCACAACCACTCTGATATCAACGTTATTAATATTAGAATTTCCATAAGTTCTTTTAAGACTTTCGACACGCCCAACTACCGTTTTCCCGCTGCCAATAAACTCATCTATAAGAACAATTTGGTTATGTAAATTTCCTGCTTTTCTGAAATTTTTTAGGGAATGATCACATCTGTTTACTAAGAGATGCTCTCGCCAACCTTGCTCTGCTAGTTTTGGTTTCAGAAGCTGTAATATGTACTGACCACTATCCGATTTTGAATCAAAGGTCATAGCAACAATTTGAGTTGTAGCACTCGACAAACTTGGGTCTGTAACAATTTCCTCTATAAACCAATTCAAGGCCTCGGCAACGCCTTCATCATCCAAGTATTCGAATCGCTCAAGCAGAGAAATGACTAATTTACGTTGAAGCTCAGTCTTACACTCGTCAAAAAGTAAGCTAGATAATGCATCTATCTTTTGCTCCAACCACGATTGTTTTTTATATAACGCCCACATGGTTTTAAATTCGGCTTTTGACATATTCATTCTGAGTAATAACACCGCAAATTAAGCATACAATTGTATAATACATTACAGATGTCGGGCTATTCAATCCTAAGAGAAAGGTTTTACATTTTTTAACAAATCATCAAAATCAAGTGATTAAAAAGGACATACACCTTACGCCAAAACGCAAATTGTCATACTCATCTAACACTAGATACCCCCGGCAATCACGTCCTCAAAAATACCACAACTCTCCCTTCATCAATAAATAGAATTGACCAAACACCCAGTAATTCAAATGCACTTGATCACTTAAAATTGATACTTTGAACACACAGACAATTTTTATGGTTTTTATTGATGTTCTCATAATAGATGTGAGCAAAGAAGAATTTGCAACGCGTTTATATCAATAATGCTTATATTCGGTCTGTATTCCCACGGAGGACCGTGGGAACAAAGGTTATCAAACGAGTTTATATCAATGATGTTTGCATTCGGTATGCATTCCCACGGAGGACCGTGGGAACGAGGAAACAAAACACAGCCAAATTGATCGCTGTTCAAAGGAGAAACTTTCAGGACGAAAGTTCCAGATTTGTCAGCGCAGGGAAGCGCTTACAAATCGGTCCTGAACCACGCGTGACCAAGCAAAAAAAGACGTTTTTGGTTCCTTTTGGCGTCTACCAAAAGGAACTGGGGCGCGTTCGATCATGCCTCTGTAATCAAAGAAGCCTATAGCGCAACAAACACTCCCACTAAAGCCAAAGACAGCAGAAAAAAACAAAACTGTTAGGGTGTGTGTCCCTGTAATTTCTGTAATTTTCAGGGTGATTTTTTGCTCGGTATGCATTCCCACGCGGAGCGTGGGAACGAGAAAATGAAGCCGAAGAAACCGAACAACCCCATCGCGCAACAAACCCTCCCACCAAAACCAAAAACCACGACTCATCTATCAATCAGCCACTGACAGAAAAATCAAAATCCACCGGCACGGCATTCCCCGCCACGCCATTTCCCTGCTTCCACGAAGCAACCCCGTGGATCACATTCAGACACGCCCGAATCCACTCGCCATGCGAGACAATCACAATGTCTCTTTCCTGCGCCGGAGAATGACGGGATGCCAGCTCCGCCAGAAAGGACCGGATACGTTGCTCGAAATCCTGCTCCGGTTCCACACCAGAGACCGCCGTCATTTTTTCATCATAACGATGGTGATACGCACGCCAGCACGCCGCAAGTGAATTGTCCTGATCAATGACCTTCCCTTCTAAAATGCCAAACCTTCTTTCTCTCAGGCGCGCATCCGTGATGACATCTGCACCGCAGGATTCAGCCAGGATCTGCGCGGAGTGGTGCGCACGGCCTGAATCACTGCTGTAAATCACCGTCGGCCGGATGTGCGCGAGCGATGGGTTATCGCTGAAAAGCCGCTTCAGTTGCGCAACCGCCTCCGGCGTGAGCGGGCTGTCCAGCCAGCCCTGAATCCGCCGCTGCCGGTTCCACCCGGTCTCGCCATGCCGCACCAGAATCATCTTCATCCTTCCCCCCGGAACAGCTTCGCGACCAGCGCCGGATGGGATGGAAAATACCAGTGCACATAAGAAGCAATCACGTTTTTATATTGCCACACCGGGTCCATCTTTTTGCCGCGCTGAGATTGCGGTACACACCGCACCGCCTCATTGGATTCGGTTTTCGAGTAATGGAAGGTGTGTCCCCGCAGGCGTTCATTGTTTGAAAACTCAGCTTCCACCAACCCTAACTCCGCCAGTTTACCCTGCATCACGGACTGTGCATCCAGCACCCCGCACATCGCCCCGCGGCGGTGTTCCGTATCCGTGAGAGATTGATTGAGATACAGCATCCCGCCGCATTCGGCGAGCACCGGTTTATTCGCAGCAACATGCTGATGGATTTGCCTCTGTAAACGGGTATTGGCCGCCAGTTCATCGACATAAAGCTCCGGGTATCCGCCCGGCAAATAGAGTGCATCGCAATCTGGTAGTGCGTCACCACGCACCGGAGAAAACATCGTCAGGGTTGCGCCCAGCGCGCGTAAGAGATCCAGATTGGCCTGATAAATAAAACTAAACGCGGTATCGCTGGCGATGGCAATCGTCTGCCCGGCCAGCAGCGGCGGGTGGACCGGTGGCGCCGCCCGCTCAAATTCAACCGCCGGGGGCATCACCAGCTCACCACTTTGACCGATGAGGTCCGCAGCAAGGTCCAGCCGCGCTTCCAAATCGGCCAGCTCCCGCGCCTGGACCAGCCCAAGGTGCCTTTCCGGGAGGCTCAGATCGGTCTGTTTCGGCAGATAACCGCAAAACGCCAGCGGCTCGGGTAAGGACGCTTTGAGCATTTCGGCATGCCCCGCTGACCCGACACTGTTGGCAAACACACCGTACATCTCAATATCATCGCGAAAATTCGCCAGACCGTAAGCCACCGCACCAAATGTCTGCGCCATCTTCCCGGCATCAATCACCGCCAGCACCGGAATGCCGAGCGTTGCCGCAATATCGGCACTGGAGCACTGGCCGTCAAACATGCCCATCACTCCTTCAATTAAAATCAGATCGGCATCGGCGGCCGCTTCAGCGACTAACTGTTGACAGTGCGCCACGCCGCCCATCCAGAAATCAAGCTGATACACCGGCTGTTTTGAGGCGAAAGCAAGAAAACCGGGGTCGATAAAATCCGGGCCGGTTTTGAACACCCGTACCTTTTTTCCCTGCCGGGTAAAGTATCGCGCGATAGCGGCCACCAGCGTGGTCTTCCCACTCCCGGAAGCGGGAGCGGCCACCACCAGTGCCGGACAACGAACGGTATGCATCATTGCTGAAATGCCTCCGGATCCGGCCATAACTTTTGCAGATCCAGGTGCGCTTCAATCGCATCCGCGACCCGGTTAATGCCGTCTTCGCGCATTTGGGCAAAATCGACACCCTGCGCATCCGGCAGTCCGGCCCAGCGCAAAATCGCCTGACACGACTGCGGAGACTCGAAAATACCGTGCAGATAACTGCCAAACACCTGCCCATCCACGCCCATCGCGCCCTCTTTCTCCCCGCTCAGTGAAAGCGGTGCATTTTCCGGGATGCCCTGGGTGTGACCGGCATGGATTTCGTATCCAAATACATCGACTGTTTTCTGGCCGGGTAAAGTCAGTGTTCCGTGGGTTTGTTTGAGCTGTTTGCTGGTTTGCAACACCGTCTCAAGCGGCAGATAGCCAAGCCCGGCACTCTCGCCTGCCTGTCCTTCCAACCCCTGCGGATCGCAAACCCGCTGGCCCAACATCTGATAACCGCCGCAAATCCCCATCAGCTTACCGCCGAAGCGAAGATGGCGGACAATCTGCTGGTCCCAGCCTTGTTCACGTAAAAAAGCCAAATCACTGCGGACACTTTTTGAGCCCGGAAGAATGATCAAGTCAGCCGGTGGCAGCGATTGATGTTTGCCGACAAACACCAGATCCACATTGGGATGCATGCGCAGCGGGTCAAAGTCGGTATGATTACTGATTCGTTGCAGCACCGGCACCACCACTTTCAGTTGGGGTTCGTCACTGTTGAGCTGACTGATATTAATCGCATCTTCGGCTTCCAGCATCAGCCCGTGCAGGTAAGGCAACACGCCAATGACCGGCTTACCGGTTTTCGCTTCCAGCCAGTCCAGCCCATTTTCGAGCAGTTTAATGTCACCGCGGAAACGGTTGATGACAAAGCCAATCACCCGGTTTTGTTCGGATTCACTCAGCAGCGCCAGTGTGCCGTAAAGATGAGCAAACACGCCGCCCCGGTCGATGTCCGCGACAATAATCACCGGCACATCCGCTGCTTCGGCAAAGCCCATATTGGCAATATCGTGCTCGCGCAGATTGATTTCCGCCGGGCTGCCCGCCCCTTCAATCATCACACTCTGATAGTCGTTTTTCAGCCGCTCAAAGGATTCAAGAACGAACTGCATCACCTGCGGCTTATAGGCGTGGTAAGCCACCGCATCCATATCTTCCAAGGCTTTGCCGTGAATAATCACCTGCGCACCGATGTCGGTATTGGGTTTGAGCAGCACCGGATTCATGTCCGTTGTGGGTTCTATCCCGCAGGCATATGCCTGCACCGCCTGCGCCCGGCCAATCTCGCCGCCGTCGACCGTCACTGCACTATTAAGCGCCATATTCTGCGGCTTGAACGGCGCAACCTTCACGCCCTTGCGGGCCAATACACGGCACAGGCCCGCAACCAGAACGCTTTTCCCTGCGTCAGAGGTGGTGCCCTGCACCATCAATGCTTTTGATGTTTTTATCATTTCAACTCACTATCTCGTGTTCCCCGCCGGAAGACACCCCGTTCAAACCAGCCAGTGCTTCACCGCACGGTCCATACTTTCGGTGATTTCCTGTTCACGCATGCCTTGCTGCTCAGCAAACACCAGACATCCGCCCAAGCCACAGCCCTCAATGATATCCCCGCGTTCATACCTGCGAATCGCCTCAAACTGAGAGCGCAAAAAGCTGATCACCGGCGTCATCAGTCCGCAGTGTTCCGGCAGCGCCGCGGCGGCTTTCTTTGCATCGTCAGCGTCAAGCACCCAGCGGGTGGTGGAAACAGAAATATCTTTGACCAGAATCCGGCCCTGCATCGCAATTACCGGTGCAAATAACATCACGCCCCCGGCGAAGTGCAGCGCGGGGCAGGTCGATTCCAGCAAAGCGCAGCAGGCGCGTTGCACCGGGTCGGAGAATCCGTGGTTCTGGCGGTAATGATTGACATCCCGTGGCATCGACGCAGACTGGTTTTGCAATGCGTCGAGCAGTTTGGATTTGATGGCGAGCTTTTGCGGGTCGGTGGTGCTGCCTGCAAACCACAGCGATGGAGCCACCCAGCGGCGCAGCCATAAAGTGGCGAATGTGGTCCCGCCAATACCCGATTCCGCGATCAGATGCGCTTCCCCGGCATCCGACTGCCTTTTGAGCTCCGGAATCAGTTCGCGCTGCATCAGCCGGGCTTCTTCCCCGGTCTGACAATGATGCACCACCACCTCATCGAGCTGGCAACCGGTCAGATCCGGCGTACTTTCCAAACCGAGCTGATAACAGTGCAAACGAATCCGCCAGCCTTTTTCCTGCAATGCCCGGAGCAGCCCATGCACCAGAATTGCTGGCGTCACCAGACCGATACTGGTCACCGGTGAAGGACGAAACTCACCATGTAACGGCGTATTGGCTTGGCCACAGGCGATGTGTTCCGTGTCCCGGGTCGGGTGAAGCTGCATCAGCCCCGCGCCTTCCCCGGCATCACTGATCTGATGCAGCGCAGGCACCGGCGCGACGGCGTTGAGGAGGATATAGTTTAACCAGCGCATGGTGATACTTCTTTCAGCGTCACCGCCAGCACATCCAGCGCTGCCGTCAGTTGGTCCCATTGCGCTTCATCCGCCGGTAATCCGAACCGGATCGCGTTTTTCTCATCACATAACCGGGTCAATACCTGCTGCTGGCACAACACCTCATGGCAGGCGACGGCATGGTCCAGATACACCGTGGTAAACAGCGGTGTGCCTGCTCTGAAGCCATCCACTTCGGGAGCATTGACTTCAGAATCATTCACCCCGGAAGCCTTCAGCTTGCTGTCCAGCAGCTGATTCAGCCTCTCGGAAGCCGCCTGAATCCTCCCGGCGGTTGCCTGCTGCCACGCGCTGTCCTGAAGTGCCCGTTTCATCACCCAGCGCGCCGGTCCGGACACGGTCCACGGGCCGAGGGTTTCTTCCAGCAGCGCTTTGATCACCGGTTTGGCAAACACAAAACCGACCCGTGCGCCCGCCATGCCGAAAAACTTACCGACGGAGCGCAGCACAATCAGGTTTTCATGGTGAGAAGCAGTGCTGAGCATTGACAGTTCCGGAGTGCAATCGGCAAAGGCTTCATCGACGATCAGATACCCGCCTTTGCGCTGCTTCTCTTGCAAGGCGGCGTGTAATGCATCCGGCCGGGCCAGCTTCCCTGTGGGATTATTCGGGTTGATCAGCAATACGACATCGCTGATAGCGAACTGGTGCTGCGTAGGAAAATCATCATAAAACTCAATCTCCCATGCCTTGCCATTCTGCTCAAAACTACCCCACGCCTGCTGATGTTCTTTGTAACCCACACGGGGCAGCGCGATGGTGCCACAGCGCCCCATTTCCAGCGTAATCACACCCGACAGCGCCATAATGGCTGCCTGAGATCCCGCCACGGCCACCGGCATCTGTGCCGCACCATAATAATCTTTGGCTGCCGCTTCCAGACCATCGCCGGTCTCCGGCAGCCGGTTCCAGACTGATGCCGGGATTTCCCCGACCGGATAAGTAAACGGGCTAACGCCCGTGGAAAGGTCAATCCAGTCGGCCGGATTGCTGCCATATCGGGCGGCAATTTCGATCAGATTACCGCCATGTTTGATTGCCATTCACCACTCCTAACATTCGAAATACACTTGTCATCAAAGCCGATCCGTGTTCAAAAGGCGTCTGTCCTCAGAAGATGCCTCTCAATCAAAAGGTGCCTGTCCCCAGAAGATACCTCCTCAATTAAAAGGTGCCTGTCCTCAGAAGATGCCCGCTAACACGCATGCCAGCCACAGGTAACTCAGGGCAAAGCTGCCCCGCACCACCAGCCGGTTGGCGCAGGGAATCACGTCTGCGGTAGCATACGCGCCGATGCCCATCGGCTTTTTATCGTGCAACACGCCATGATAGTAAGCCGGGCCGCCAATCGTCACTTTGAGTGCGCCTGCGCCTGTGGTCATCACCACCCCGCCATTGGGGCTACTGCAGGCTTTCGCCTGCGTTTGCCAGCAATGGATGGCCTCTTTGAAACTGCCCTGCAACGCATACACCAGCGCGGTCACCCGTGCGGGCAGCCAGCATAACAAGTCATCCATCTTTGCGCTGAAAAAACCGAAATTCAAGTACTTATCGTTCTTGTAACCCCACATCGCATCAAGCGTGTTGACCAGACGCAGCAACACCGCGCCGGGCGCGCCCAACAGCAAAAACCAGATCATCGGCGCAAACACGGCGTCGTTGCCGTTTTCCAGTACCGACTCAATGGCCGAGGAAACAATTTCTTTCTCCTGCATCTTTTCGGTATTGCGGCTCACGATCAGCGACACCTGTTTGCGCGCCTGATCGATCTCACCCGCTTTCAGCGGCCGGTAGATATTTTCCACGTGTTGAATCAGACTGCGGCCACCGATAGTGAGATACAGGATCGCGGCATTGAGGACAAACCAGAGCAGCGGGCTGCACTGCTCTGCCCACGCGACCAGAAACGCCGTGACCCACACTACGGGCACCACGGCCAGCATCCAGCCCAGCACGCCCTGCTGTTTCTCACTCAGAAAGGAAAGCCTGCGGCAAAACGCTTCGATGCGTTGCGCCAGATTGCCGAAGCCAACCAACGGATGAAAGCGACGCGGCTCACCCAGCCAGCGATCCAGCCACAGCGCCGCAATTAAGATCAAAGCGCCCGCCAGTAAACCCGGTGCAATGATGGAGGCCAGCCATGCAGGCAAGCTGAATTCAGACCACATCAGTGCACGCTCCGGAAGTGGCGAACTCTGCGGGTTCAGCGAACGCATTCAGCTTGCCCGCCTCTTTTAAATCACTCACCTCAATCGAATCGTCCAACCCGACCCAATCCGGCTGAACGCCCGGTTCTGTCACCTTGTCATGGGCCTGCGCCCACGTTCTGACGGCTTCGTTCAGCGGCACCAGCTGCGCGTGTTGCACCGATTCGGGATGATGCTGTGCAATCGACTGATAGATCGCAATATTGTCTGCCAGCACCCAGTCAACCGCTGGTAACGCATAGTGTTGCGGCTCGCTCACCGTCCGGCCTGCCAGATAAAACCGCGCCGGGTCATCCAGCGCCTGCGCTTCACTGAGTGTGAGCGTCATCGCCTGTTCAGATAAACGGGCCGGACGAATCCCCACGTTGCGCAGCGCCTTTTGCACCGCACGGTTGTCACTCCCCATCGGCATGGGGAAGCGGCGAATATCCCAGTCGTTTGCCAACACCGCGCGCCACCACACATTGAAGGCGGGTAAATCGCTGAAACCCAGCTCCGGCAGTGACGCCACCTGTTCCAACGCTTCGCGGCCAATCAACGACTGCACCGGCATCTGTTCAATCGCGATCACTTCCGCCCCCGCATTGCGCAGTGCAGACAATGCCCCGTACTGGCCACACACCAGCACGCGAACTCCGGCGAGCGGCAACTGGCTGCGCCAGTCCAGCGCTTGTGCCAGCGTGACAACTTCACCGATAATCACCAGTGCCGGGCCGGTATATCCGGCCTGTTCGACCGCATCGACGATGGTGTCCAGCGTAGCGGTAATACAGCTGTGATCGGCGCTGGTGGCGGAGCTGATCAACGCAATCGGCGTCTCTTTCGCGGTGCCGCTTTCTGTCAGGCTCCGGATGTGTTCCGCCAGTTTTTTCGCCCCCATATACAGTACGAATGTGCCGCCATCCGGGCCAAGGCGACTCAGTGCGCGCAGGGCTTTGGACCCTTTATGGCCGCTGACAAAAGTCACGGCCGATGCCATCCCGGCACTGGTGAGCGGGAAGCCGGAATAAGCTGCTGCGCCTAAAGCTGCGGTAATGCCCGGCACAATTTCGTAAGGGATGCCGTTTTGCTTCAGGTCACGGCACTCTTCGGTGGTACGGCCAAAAATACAGGGGTCACCGGCTTTAAGACGGGCCACCTGTTTGCCTTGCCGGGCGAAATCCAGCACATCCGGGTGCATCCCGTAATCAATATGCGTGCCCTGATAGCCCCGATAGCCGACCTGATGGAGCTGGACATGGTCCGGAATGGTGGAAAGAATCGCAGCGCTGACCAGCTGGTCGTAACACACCACATCACATGCCGCAAGCAGCTGCTTCGCGCGGCAGGTTAGCAGCCCCGGGTCGCCCGGCCCCGCACCGATTAAATACACCTTACCTTGATTCATCACCCTCTCCTTCGTGGTCCGGTGCAGGTTCAACAACCCGGGCTTTGCGACAGGCATGCGAGAACGCCGGGTCATAGAGTTTCGAATCAACAAAGTCCTCGATCGCAAACACTTTGCTGACAATAATCATCGCCGTTGAGCGGATATTGGCGGCCTGCATTTTTTCGGCAATATCCGCCAGTGTGCCGCGCAGAATGCGCTGCTGCGGATGCGATGCTTTCTCGACCACACACACCGGCCAGTGTGGCGGATACACGTCACTGAGTTCACGCACCACTTTGCGGATCAGGGTCGCACTTAAAAACAGGCACAAGGTGGCTTCATGGCGGGCCAGCGACCGGAGGTTCTCTTTGTCCGGCACCGGCGTTCGGCCGGAAGCGCGGGAGAGAATAATGGTCTGGCACGCTTCGGGCAGTGTCAGCTCCTGACCAAGCGCCGCCGCTGCCGCCTGAAACGAAGACACCCCCGGCACCACCTGCCAATCGATGCCCAACGCGTCCAGCCTGCGGGTTTGTTCCGCCAGTGAAGAATAGATCGACAGATCGCCGGTCTGCACCCGGGCAACATCTTCGCCGTTGGCGTGCGCATCGGTGTACACCTGGGTGATCTGGTCCAGATCCATGCTGGCCGAGTCATAGACGCGCGCGTCCGGCTGTGCGCGTTCAATCACGGCTTTCGGCACCAGACTGCCCGCGTACAGCACCACCGGGCAGGTTTCGACCAGTTTTGCCCCTTTTACGGTAATCAAATCCGGATCCCCCGGACCGGCACCAATAAAATAGACCGTCATACGATTTCCCCGTTTTTTGCCGGTGCCTGAGATGCAGATAAAGCGGACGCTGAGACTGCGCTGTCAGTGATATCGCCTTGAGCGGGTTGCTGCAAAGTGCGCCCCGGCGTCTGTCCCTGACGGGTTGCCCCATCGTCTAAGCTGTATTTGTTTTGATAGCCACGCGGTGTCACGATGAGATCCTTGAAGCGATAACTACTTTCGTTGCCGACGATCACCGCGGCATTCATGCCAAATTCAAGGTTGGTAAATTGGTCCAGCGTTGACAGTTCAACCCGCTGTTCCTCACGATAAGCCGCGTTGACCACCGCCACCGGCGTCTCTGCCGGGCGATATTTGCGCAGGATGCGCTGCGCTTCAATAATCTGGGTTTGCCGTTTTTTCGAACGCGGATTGTAGAAGGTGATCGCAAAGTCAGCCATCGCGGCGGCTTCGATTCGGCGGGTGATCACCTCCCACGGGGTCAGTAAATCGGACAGCGAAATGGTGCAACTGTCGTGGCCCAGCGGCGCCCCCACCAGTGAGGCACAGGCATTGGCGGCAGTGATTCCCGGCACAGTTTCCACGTCAATCTCAATCGCTTTGGCGGCGATCAGCTCAAACACCAGCGGCGCCATAGCATACATTCCGGCATCGCCGGAACACACGAGTGCGACGTCTTTCCCTTCCCGGACCTGTTGAATGGCGGCATCCGCCCGTTGCCACTCCTGCGTCATGCCGGAGCGGACCAGCGTCTGGGTGTCAAGCAGCGACGCAATCAGTTTGACATACGGGCCGTAGCCCACCACCACATCCACACTTTTGATCACGGTTTGTGCGCGAACGGACATCAGATCCAGACTGCCGGGGCCTAACCCCACCAGATAGAGTTTAGCCACAGCTTATCTCCTCAGCAGGCGCTTTGAGCCGGGTCAGGCCCTGATCGATCTGGGTGAAAATGATGTCGGTCACGGCTTCGAGCGACAATAAATGAAAAGACTCGCCCTGCGCGCCTTCCGCGATATGGACGTCACACCATGCCGACAACTGCGCCTTGATCTCCGCCATGTCATTGACAAAGTGGTTACCGGAAACCAGCAACAGCGGAATGATCCGCAGCACCGGCTTCGTCTCCGCTTTTACCCGGCTTTGAATCGCCGATTTCAGCAACTCAAACGGCATCGCCCCTTCCAGTGAGCAGGAGATGTTTTTCGCCGACAGTTGGGAAAGAAACGTATCGCAATAACTGATCGCCTGATGGCCCGGATTATCCAGATAAGGCGCACCGTGGTGGACAAACAGGTTGATATCGCTGCCCTGAGCAAAGCGCTGATTCAGCCCGGCCAACAGCGCATTCGCCCGGTGGGTGTGGTGAATGATCGCGGGCGTTGTGTCAATCGCCGATAAAGAAAACTGTTGAAATCCTTCGACAATCTGCCCGACCTGCTTGTGCTCATCGGTGGGGAACAGATAGCAGGACACCACCAGAATGCGCTGATAACCCGCCATATCCAGATCGGCGAGCACCGCTGGCAGGTGCTGGCACGCCTGTCCTTTTTCAGCCAGTTTTTTGATCACCATCCGCGAGCTGACCGCGATTCTCACTTCTGCCTGCGGGTAGCGTTGTTGCACCTGATGCATCAGTGCCTGATAACGTTGCTGCTCAACCACCGACCCAAAACAACTCAGCACAATCGCAGTGCCCCGGGTGTAATGCCTTAATCTTTTCATGCGTTCACTTTTCCACTTCTGTTTATTCACAACTTCTGTTATTTACAACTTCTGTTATTCACAGCACCCTGATGTTCAGTCACTGCAATGGGTTCTTTCACTGATATGGCCTGCACTTCAATCGCTGTCGTTTTTTTTTATCAATGCTTGTTTTTTCATCAATGTTTGTTTTTTTCATCAATGGTTCCGGTTCTTCAACCCACGCAAAAAACGACGCCTCAAGCACCTGTGTCAGCGGTTTATTTTCTGACAGCGCCACAAAGATCGCCTGCCACTGCGCGATCGACAAAGCTTCCACGCCCCGCAACCACAGGCCATGATTGGCGGAAGGTTGCCGTGAGCGCTCATACACCACCAGAGTGGCGCGGTTACGGCAGGCACCGACGCACATGGCGCGGCTGATTTTGATCCGCTGTTGTCCTGTGGCGAGCCCGAGTTCTTTCAAAATGCCCCGGAGATCATGAGCCAGATTTTTACTTCCGGCTTTGGCACATCGCTGGCCTTCACACAGCAGAATATGGTGGGTGTGATAGAGCATGGGGCGATCTAAATCGACATGCCTGGGTTTACACTGATAGCCTTCCACCACCTCGTTACCGTAAGCGTTCACTCTGACTTCACGGGGCTGAGCCTCGGGGCGATCCGCTGGATGCGAATGCCCGCTATGCTTTGTCTCATCCAGCCAGTTTTTCTGCTTGTGCCTGCGCAGGGGTTCGCTGTATTCCCGGCGACAGCAAGCAACCGTCATATGAAAACCATCCTGTTTGAACACCCATTTAGGCACCAATAGCTGACGGGTTTGACTGAGTTTGAGCGCTGCCGCTTCCGCCACCGAATTGCTGCCGGTGACCTGTTTGACATAATCTGACGGGTGTTCAATCCCTTCGGTCCCATCAAGCACTTCAGCTTCATAGGTGGTAAAAGGCCATTGCCGGTCGCGGGACAAAGCATTCAGGCCGGGTTCATCGGCTTTCAGCGCAATACTCGCGATGGCCTGCACCGACTCTAACGCCAGATTAAACTGGTCACTAAAGGCGGCTAAGCCCGCTTCGAGCACCGCCAGCGGTGTGTTGCGGTCACATCCCAGCCCCAGCACCAGCGATTTGGGACGCCACAGCACCAGCTGATTGTCCCAGCCGGTCAGATCGGGTGATTTCCGGTCACTGATCAAAATGGCGCCGTTGAACGCCTCACTTTGGATACCTTCGAGCGTGGTATGCGTCAGCAAATGCGCGGGCATCCGTTTGTCATATTTCCACCAATGCCGTTCACCCGCTTCCTGCGCCACAATCACCGGTTGCTGGTTGACAATGGCGGCAGAGACCGGCGTCAACGCGGGTTCCGAGACCGGGTCCAGCGTCCAGCCAAACGGCGCGCCCAGCATATCCGCCGACAGAGTTTGCGATGTGTCAGACGCGGTGGTAATCACGGGCGTGGCTTTGACCAGATGCGCGACCCGTTCCGTCAGCGCATTGGCACCGCCGCGATGCCCGGACAGCATCGAAATCGCGAATGTGGCCTGCTCATCCATACAAACCACTGCCGGGTCGGTGCGCTTATCTTGCAGTAAAGGGCCGATGATCCGGCTGACAATCCCGGTGGCACAAATAAAAATATGCCCGTCGTACTGATTGAAACGGGCAGCAACAAAATCAGACAGAGGCAACGTCAGGGGGGCTGCTTTTTCCGGTTCATCCGCCTTATCCAACGCCACCGGCGCAACAAACAGGTCGCTAAACGGCAGCGCTTTTTTCAGCATCGCCCCCGGCTTTGCGCCCGCGACAGTTATCACATAAATCGCAAGTTTCATCATCCCTACTCCCTACGCAGCGGACGGACTGCCGCGCAGCACACCACGGCGCTGGCGGATAGAGAGCTGCACCATCGAGAAGTAACGATGCTCATCCGGCACGTCCTCCAGATTGTGGTAAATCTCTTGTTTATCGGTGCTGGCATGCGACACATACGTTGCGCACTCTTCCAGCCCCAGTGCTTTTAACCGGGCCTGTAACGGGGCAATCATCCGGCCTGCTTTCATCAGCATAATGGTGTCAAATTCTTTGACCAGCCGGTCCAGACACCCGATACCATACGTGGCGGGGACGACACAAAACCGCTCTTTGCCTTCGGCCAGCGAGATTTTGGTCGCCGCCGGCACCGCAGTCACTGAGGTCACGCCCGGCACAATCACCGGCACGACATCCGGCATGATGGCGTCCAGTTCCTGCTGAATATAACTCCAGGTGCTGAAAACTGAGGGATCCCCTTCGGTAATGAAAACCACCGACTTTCCCTGCCGCAGCCGGTCATGAATCGCCATCGCGGCAGCCTGCCAGGCCGGGACATTCACGGTGGCATCCCGGGTCATCGGAAAGTGGAGAAAGCAGTGTTCGCCTTTGATCTCCGCTTCAGGAATCGCGCCGGTAACAATTTCCCAGGCAAACGAGTCGGCTTTGCCTTTGGTTTTTTCCGGAATCGCCACCACATCGGCTTCCTGAATCAGGCGGGCAGCTTTGAGCGTCAGCAGTTCGCTGTCTCCGGTGCCGACACCGACGGCGTACAACTGACCATACTGATTGTTCTTCATGAGACTCCTTCAAGGCGCTTACTTTGAGCTTTTTTTATTAAGAATTTCTTTATACAAAACCGGTTTATATACCCAAACAACCTGAAGATGCAGGGTTCAGTGAGATTTGTCTGGCTTTGAGACAAGGCACTGATTTGAAAACATAGTCATTCTACGTTGAAAATCAGTCACGCCGTATCAAAGCCAGACAAACTCACCCGCAGGGCGTGAGCTGAAAGGCACATTTCTGCGTCAAGTGAATTTAAAAGGTGGGTACATTCCTGCATTCCCTTTCCTTGAACTGCACCTTTCGGCTGCACGCTGAATCATGCATCTTCAGGTTGCTTGGGTATAGAGGTACTTTTTTATCAATGAACGAAAAGAGATGAATCGGATTCTCGGCCTGATAACGCTGATAATGCGCCAGCGGCCGGGTGTTCGAAATATTAATGACCTGCGCATCCAACGGTAGCTGGTTCGCTTTGGCCCACTGATAAACTTCCGACACGGTATCCATGGTCACCGCACTCACCACCAGCCTGCCGCCATCTTGCAGCGCGGCCCATGACTGGCTCAGAATCTCTGCCATCGCCCCACGGCTGCCGCCGACAAACACGGCGTTGGGTGCGGACAGCGAAGAGAGCACACCCGGTGCGGATCCGGTGATCAACTGCACGTTATCCGTGCCGTGCGCAAAGCAATTCGCCTGCAAACTATCAAAACAGGCGGGATTGCATTCCACGGCAAACACCTGACCCCGGGTCGCCATTTTTGCCGCTTCAATCGCAATTGAGCCGGAGCCGGAGCCGACGTCCCAGACGGTCTGTTCCGGCTGAATCCGCAGGGCCGTGAGCGCCAGATGGCGGACGGCCTGTTTGGTGATCAACCCTTTTTGCGGCATGCGTTTTAAAAAGCTATCATCGCCGGCGAACTGCCCGTGGCCGCCCCAGCGCGCCTCGCTTCCCCTTTGGGCCACCAGCATGTTCAGCGGGTCGAACACCGTCTCACATTGCGCCAGGTCGTCGACGCTGAAGGCGGTGATCCGCTCATGGGGGCTGCCCAGTTGTTCACACACGGTGAGCGTCCAGTGCCTGTCCCCATAAGCCTGCAAATGACGGGCAATCACCCGGGGCGTGTTGTGCGTGTCGGTCAGCATGGCAAACAGGCTGCCCTGCTGCATCCGGGCCACCAGCCCGTGTAACGCATCGCGGTCAGAGGACCTGCGCCCATGACAGGACAGGTAACACGCATCATGCCAGGGCAGCCCAAGCCGGGTGAAGGCCAGATGCGCCGAACTCAGGGTTGGAATAAAAGACAATTCACTGGCCGGCAGTTTTTTTAATAACGTGGCGCCGATGCCGAAAAACAACGGGTCGCCCGATGCCAAAACGGCGACGCCCCCTTCTTCACTTTCTTCGATGACCTGATTCAGCCAGGTTGAAAATCCCTGCGTCATATCCAGAAAGGGGCCTTCAAACTGAGGAAACCATTGCCGGTGGCGGGGATGCCCGGCCACCACCCGCGCCTGAGACACCGCGTTGACCGCGCGGCTGGTTAAGCCCGGGCAGCCATCTTCCGGCACACCAATCACCACAATATTCGTCATCATTCTGATACCGTCTGATAAAGCAGAGCGTGGATGGTCGAGACCACGATCGGGCTGCCGCCCTTGCGCCCGGTGCTGACAATGTAAGGAACATTGTGCTGTTCCAGCAGCGCCTGTTTCGAGGATTCCGCTTTGACAAAGCCGACCGGAATACCGATGATCAGCGCCGGTTTGATCTCACCGGCTTCCACCATCCGCAACACTTCATACAGTGCGGTGGGTGCATTGCCGATGGCAACAATCGCGCCGTCAAGTAAATCCAAGTCGCGCGCTTTCTGCATCGCCCGGACCGCGCGGGTCTCGCCACTGGCTTTGGCCGCGGCAATCACATCGTCATCGCCAATAAAGCAGTAAGCCGGATTGTGGTTGACCGCCAGCCGCTGGGCACTGAGGCCGCTGATAATCATGGTGACATCACTGATAATGGGTGCACCGGCTTGTAAAGCATGAATCCCGGCCTGCACCGCCCCGTCACTGAAGTGAAACAGCCGGGCAAATTCAAAATCACCGGTGGTATGAATCGCTCTTCTCACCACCGGCCACTGGGTTTCGTCAAAACCATGACCGCCGTGAAACTGCTGAATTTCATGGTCGATAATGGCAAACGAGTCATTTTCGATGGCCCGCCCCTGTCGGGTCATTTGTTGCATTGCGTCCATAAGACTTCCACCTGAAGGTTGTTTTGAGGCTTGTTGTTCGTCAATAGTTTGTTGTTCGTCAACGTCCGGTGCTGTGCCTGCATCCGCCAGCGGGGTGCCATCAAAGTCAATCAGTATCACCTGAACCTGCACGGCACCAGCCACATACTGATGCGCATGTTGTCTGGCGGTTTCACAAAGCCGGGTAAAAAAGGGCGCTGGCTGATGGTCACGCATAAGATCGAAGACATGTCGCCCGGTATGGGCGTGCGCGATTTGCTGGCACAAAGCGTCTGGATAATGGGTTGCGGCGGCGAGCTGGCTGAGGTGTTGAAAATCAATCGCATGCCCGGAGACATGGGTCATCATCCGGCCGGAGGTGAGTTTGGCCAGTTTGCCGATCATCATCACCAGTGAGACCTTGCCGATGCCGTAGCGCTTGCAGGCTCTCAGCCCGACACCGATGAAATCCCCGGCCTGAATAAAAGCCATTGCCCCGGCTTGCGGGAAATGAGCCATTGCCGCTTTTTCAGAGCGGCCGCCAGTGGTCAGGATCACATGGTGCAGCCCGTTTGCAGCGGCAATGTGTACTGACTGGCGGACCGAGGCCGCATAAGCCGAGGTTGAAAAAGGTTTCACCGTGCCGCGGGTGCCGATAATCGAAATACCGCCGACCAGCCCAAGCCGCTCGCTGATGGTTTGTTTCGCGGCTTCTTCGCCGCCGGGGACGGAGATGGTCAGCTCGATACCGGGCTGCTGGCGGATGGCTGTGGGCATCTGACTGTGTTCAAGCTGAGCCATTTCCAGAATATGCGCTCTGGGAACCGGATTAATCGCAGGCTCACCAACCGGCAGCTCCAGACCGGGCAGCGTGACCGTTGCGACCCCCTTCCCGCCTTTGAGGTGAATGCCCGCTTCATGATGCCAGCGGGCGGTGCACTGAATCTCAAGGCCGTGAGTGCAATCCGGGTCATCTCCGGCATCTTTGATAATTCCGGCCGTGACTTCGGTATACTCAAACTGCTCGTTTACCGGTTGATTTTCTTCAGAAAAAGCAGGTTCAAGGCGGGCCAGCGGAAAAGTCACCCACTCCCGGTTTGGCAGCTGGATCTCAATGGCGGTGAAGCGTTCACCCGTCACCAGCGCCCTGACCGCCGCGCGCGCAGCCGCCGCCGCACACGCCCCCGTGGTATACCCCCCGCGTAGCTCAGTCTGGTGCTTTGAACGCTTTAATTTTCCCACGGACACATTCCCTGATACCGATATTGATGTTGTAACAACCGAACAGTCAAACATCACCGGTTTGAGTGACAACAAGGGCAGGAGAAATCGCAGAATAAGACGACTCTGAGTGCTCCCGCCCAGACTGTTCTGTAGATGAATTCACGTTTAGCAGGATCTGACTTGCGGGCGCTTCGTTTGTCTTGTGTTGAAAACAAACAGGCCGCTTACAGTTGCGGGTACAGTTCAGGATTTTCACCTGATTCACTTTTCACCGGTCACATCAAGCTCATTAACGATGTGCCAGGGACTAAACGAAGGGGCAGTCTCTCACAGTGAAGTGGTTGTTGCCTATGATGTCTGTCAATGTTGGGGTGGGTGTTTGCCGGAGGCGGGAATTAGAGGCGCAATGTCTGATTTTTAGGTGTCTGTCCTCAGTATTTTTCTAATGCGGGAATCTTTGGTTTTTATGACCAGAATCAACATGCTGATGATAGAGATACGAGACGAAAAAAGTAGTGCCAATGGTGGTGAGTTGTTCACCTCCCGCGAAAGAGAATGTGCGCCTTCCAGAATTCGTAGGTGCCATTGAATATTTCCTCGGAATCTAAACTACCAAGCTTCTTTTTACGCCTAATGCCTCAATAACCGGCGCAGCTTTGCTGCGTCCGGCGCCGAAGGCGCGAAGTTAATTGACTTGTTACATGATCAACCTTCATGGTACTCCCACCTTAAAAAGTTCATAACTATTGCATAAATGTTGAACACAAAAGATTTAAGAAGTAGAAGTAAGTATACGAAGCTACTTCCAATTAGTGCATAAGAGACTTTTATCAGAATGCTCTTTACGCAATCTCCATTTGGCAATAGCGCTACAAAATTCGGTATAAATCCATCAGCCTGACCAAGAATTATCACCAATAAATAGACTATAGAAATCGCAATATATGCAATAAAGACTTTCATAAAAGTAAAGAAATTATACTTCAAAGTTCGAAGCCCAGTTTCTTTGTTTGTGTGCTCCATCATTGCCAGCATCATTTGCGGTTTTGATAATGTAGCAAAAATTGTAAAGCCAGCAATCAAAAAGCCTAACGTGGTTATACTAAAATTGAACCCGTATTCAGACCATTTTCTAACATCTCTAAGAATGACGCTGTCATCAACCACCAATACAAATGCATTGACACCAAGAGCTAACATCGTTAAGAGAACAAATATGACTTGAAACTTACCTGGTAGTATCCTTCGAGAAAGTTTATATACGTCCCAGAGCGATTTTTCGCTGGTTAATTCTTTATCTTCAAAAGAGTAGCTCACTTTATAACCCACGGAATATGCTAACTATTTTAGCAATAACTTCATCAGCCAAATCAGGTAGTTTAATGACATTCCCATCCACTAGGTGCCTAAATTGCTCGTACTTAACTGTTGCAGCTCGTTCCGCATTGCGCGGTAACTCTTCCAATTCAACGGTTAAACTAAAATCATCGTTGCTCCCGTTAATTGTATCGCCTTGCTTATCATAGCCTTTAAGTCTCACCTCAGAATTTCCTAGACCTGAAGCAGCTCTGGCCTGCTCGAAGACTTCATCTCCCTCCAGCCCCTCTTTAGGGTTAGAGAACTCCACTCTTGCGCTCTTACTATTCATTTCCTCACGCCGACGACCAAAGTCAGACCAAAAATCATCATTATCAATTTCTTCTTTGTTGGTAGAAAGCAACTTAATAGAAACTTTATCAATATGCTTTAACCTTGTTACAAAATTCTTTAAAGACTCTTTGTCTGATAGTGGCGTGATGCGTAGAACAGGATATGGATACTTACCTACTAAAGCTTTCTTCGTTATTCGTTCGGCATCAGGATTTTCTTCCTTTATTTGCTTAGCCTTTTCAAACTCACTTTCAAGAAATATCTTGTGCTGCTGTTTTAAGCAGTATTGACTCGTACTGTGAAAATTCTGGATAGATGGGGCGCCGGCTACCTCTTTACAAAGAATCAATCGATGAGTGTTTAGAATTAGTAAAAAAGTTGAACTTGGAGCTGTTTCAAGCTCGCTTTGATCCTCAATTAGTCCTCCATCGGCACGATATATCTGATCTCGTTTGAGCTTGGTATTTTTAACTATTTTTCCTGAGATCCCCAAAACAGGTACATCTGGATTATTATCAAGCGTAACCAGTTTGCTATCTATAAAAAAGTATTCACCTTTATCTTTTAATCTTCTTATATATTTCATTTCATGAAATGAGGGCATTACAACTTCATGAAAAAGATCCAGAAGAACATTATCTTCACCAAATTTTAGAGTGTAATTCCCAAATTCTAACTTTTTCGTAAAAGCCACGATATCTCCTTGACATGCAACATTTGTATATTGTGCGTGCTCAAAAGCCACTTGACACACAGGGCACACTTTTATTCTAAAACACCATATCTATCTGTTTTTATCATATAGATACTGTCGATGTTCTAAATACACTTTGGAAGTAAAGTGTGCATGAATGACCACCACTAAAAGGTACATACACATTACGCTACTGTAGAAATATAAAAATCATTCCGATAAAAATTTGAACATATTTATCCCTTACATAATCTCACGTCAATCCACATCCCTTAAAATGCCACAACTCTCCCTTCATCAATAAATAGAATGGACCAAATACCCAGTAATTCAAATGCACTTGATCATTTAAAGTTGATACTTTGAAAATGCACATAATTTTTGTGGTTTTTGTTGATATTATCATGATGGATATTAGCAAAGATGAATTTGCAACACCTTTATATCAATGATGCTTATATTCGGTAAGTATTCCCACGGAGGACCGTGGGAACAAGGGTCATCATGGTAATTTTTGGCTCGGTATGCATTCCCACGCGGAGCGTGGGAACGAGGAAAAAAACCGTCTGGGGCGCGTTCGATCAAGCTGAAGAAACCAACAAAGGCAGGCGCGCAACCTACCTGATCCAGATCTAAAAACCGAAGAAGCGCATCGGGCAACAAACCGGATCCGACTCTGAATTAATCACGCTTCAGACGCTGCAAACAAACGCCTTCCACTAATCCCTTCAGCTTTTCTGCTTCGGAGGCCAGATAAACCAGCTCTTCTTCAGTGATCTCATAATGCATCGAATAACGCGCATCGATATACGCCCGTTGCAGGCGACGGAAACTGCGGCGGTGGAATTTGTCATCCATCGGGAAGATGTCTGCGAACGCTATCTCCTGTTCGGCGCAGTATTTTTTCAGCTTTTCGATATTGTGGGTTTTGGGCAGATAATTGGTCAGGGTCAGCAACGTACATGCGAAGAATCGTTCCGTGGCCTGATGAAGGTTAAATGCCGCTTCGTTGAACCACTTTTTCTCTGTGAGGGACTGTTCGAAGAAGAAAATGAATCGCTTTGCACTTTCAAACCAGTGATCAAAATGCCCCTGCGCAATCTCCCGCCGCTCTGCTTCGGTCAGATCGCCCGGCTCTGCCAGCGCTTTTTTATTGGCATCAAACAGTAAAATGCCTTCGGTCCGGATATCTTTAAAGAAGTAGTGACCTTTTTGCAGCTGTTCGTTCACGTCTTGTAATGTATGAACAATTAAGCCCAGCGGCGCGCTTTTGACTTTGCGTTCAATCTGCTCTTCCGCTTTGTGCCAGACGATATCTTCATCGGCCAGTGCCTGCGCATTCACAATCACCAGAATGTCGTAATCACTGACATAACCATTAGGAATATCGCTTACCCAGCCACCTTTGGCGTGGCTGCCGAACAGAATGATTTTATGAATTTTAAACTCACGCTTCGTTCCCGGCTTCCCGACCAGATAGTCATCCAGCGTATCGCGCAGAATGGTTGAGATCTGAGCCAATTCATGCTGCTTTCGTTCAGGAAGATGGTCGAGTGAGGTTTTCATAACAGATTGAAAAGCCGGGTGAGTGAATGATTGGGATAGTTTGGCCGGGGTACGGGGAAATGTCTATGGTTTTTATGGCTGTTGCGTGATGAACGGATATAAAACAATGAACTGGCAAGGGACGCTGCCTGTCCTGTCACTGTCTCAGTTCAGGATTCTCACCTGATTCACTTTTCACCGGTCACATCAAGCTCACTGAAAATGTAGGCTCCTATAGTTTTCCCCTTTAAAAAATAATTAGATACCCCATTGACTGTGGTACAGGTCCGTCTCACCGTTCGTTTGGCTTGGCTTGGCTATATTCAAAAAATATCCTTTTATTAATGCCTGCAGCGTGAAATAGCCTAAAATCAATAGAGTCATAAATCATAGACACATTTAACACCCAGTAAATCAACATAATTGGGACGCAATTCATGAGATATTTTACAGAAGAGCAATTTACTTTAAACCAACATATCACAATTAATACTGTAATATATGGGCATAACAGGCCTGACTTTAGTAGAAATTCAATAATTTGTTTAAGTGGCTTTGGCTGTGACCATTATAATTTTCTATGGTTAGCAGAACAACTCTGTCGTGATTTTAATATGGTCCTTATTGATAACCGCGGAACTGGAAAAAGTTCACCTGCTTATAAAAATTATGAAATAAAAGATCTCGCTCATGATGCTCTCGAAGTCGTCAATGCACTTAATTTAACTACCTTTCATATTGCTGGTATTTCAATGGGTGGATTCATCGCTCAAGAATTAGCCCTGATGGCCAAAGAAAGAGTGAAAAGTTTATCATTATTATGCACGAGTTCTGGTGGCGATGATTTTATTTCTATACCACAAACAACAGAAGAAGAACTTCGTACAAGTTTTGCTCTTGAAGAGCCTTTGAGATCAAATATTATACTTCAGGCAACAGTTCATCCCAAGGTCGTTAAGCAGAAGCAAGAACTTTTTCAAGAAATACTAAAACTTCGTACTTCCCACCCTGCTGATGTAGAACAAGCAATCTTCCAGAAGAGAGCCATCGATTTATTTCTCTCAAAATCGTTACCTTTAGCACAACTTACTATACCTGTGCTTGTAATGACAGGAGCCAATGATCGTCATGTTAATCCTGAAAATTCTAAAAGAATTAGCCGCAAAATAAAAAGCTCAAAGCTCATCATGGTAGAAGAAGCCGACCACCAATTTTTCTTAGAGAAAGCAGATGAAGTCTCAGACAAGTTAAGAACATTTTGGGAAAGTCTCACTTCATGATAATCATCACATTTTTGTATGAAATCATTTATTAAATAATTACTAATAATTGATTAATTTAACATACACTCTTTCTTGTTCAGAAAAAATATATATAAAAAACAATAACAAAAACAGGCACGTTATTATTATGTAACATATTTGTATTGTTTTTATGTTTTTCTCTTTGTGATGGTCAATAGAAGCTATTTACCACCTCTTGCACATCTTTAGTTTTACGTCTAATTTCAAATTAATCCATTTTCATAGTTTACATATGACAAACATGGGGCTGGGGCAATGAATACAGATATTGAAATGAAAGATGATCACCCAGAATACTCTGACTATCAAAGTAATATCAATGACAGAGATATATACAAAGAAGCAAGCCAATGGCTGAGAACATGCCATAATATTCTGTGGAGTATCACTACGGTTTTTATTCCAACGTCAATGGCAGCGGCTCTTTATGCACTGCAACATAACAATGGAATAATATTAGCTGGAGGAATATTATTATACTTAGTTTGGTTTTATTTATTTTACTATTATGGATATATCGCTTTATCTCCAAGAAAAGTACTTGAGGATATTGAGCAAAAAAATAACTTCCCTGACATACTTAAAATGTATACACATCAACACAGATACATTTATGGACTACTAAGCCTAAAATACAGTCCAATAATATTTACAATAATTTACTTTGTAGTATGTACAGCAATATATAAACATATACTATGACACTTTTTGGTATATAGGTTGTAGTGAGAACCAATTGGGCAAGAACAGGCACTTCAGATAATACGAATCATGCGTTTTTTAAGTGCCTGTTGGTCAGTTATTTATATCTCTTCAGGATATCTGAAACCCTGAAAGGCTGTGATATTTACAAGGACAGACACCTCATGTGTACCCACTCAGACCTGTACCACCAACCGATGTAGTGTCTGTCCCTGTTATCTACATACTTCGTTCTTCATCAGTATGACGTTTTGATTTTTGGCTTAGGGTGCATGTCCCCGTTGATTTTAATGCGCATTCACAATCACCAGAATGTCGTAATCACTGACATAACCATTAGGAATATCGCTCACCCAGCCGCCTTTGGCATTGCTGCCGAACAGAATGATTTTATGAATTTTAAACTCACGCTTCGTTCCCGGCTTCCCGACCAGATAGTCATCCAGCGTATCGCGCAGAATGGTTGAGATCTGAGCCAGTTCATGCTGTTTTCGTTCAGGAAGATGGTCGAGTGAGGTTTTCATAACAGATTGAAAAGCCGGGTGAGTGAATGATTGGGATAGTTTGGCCGGGGTACGGGGAAATGTCTATGGTTTTTATGGCGGTTGCGTGATGAACGGATATAAAACAATGAACTGGCAAGGGACGGTGCCTGTCCTGTCACTGTCTTTTACATGCTGATTTTATATTCATGGCACATTAAATTAATTTGTGTTTCATGTTGATCAGTAAAAGGACTGATTAACATTGCCTCGTGGCCCCCACGTTTCAGCGTAGTTACAACTTCATTAGGGTCACTGTATTTATTTAAAAAAGGTAACCCCACCTCTACGAAAAATTCATATAGGCTCTTTGCTGATCTGGCCGCCTCATCAGATGAAGAAACTGGAAATCTCATTTGACCTGAACCTTTGATATTTCCAAGCTCAGCACCGATAATACACATACGCTTTTTGCCTGAAAGATACTCTAGAGCCACATCACCAATCGCATCAAAATCTGAATCATGACTAACGCATGAAATATGGAAAAACCACATAACACCATGGTGGTTCAGCTTAAAATGACGATCTCTTTTTACAAACTTCCACTCAGGTAAAAGCATGTTAAGTTCGTCTATAAATTTTTCTTGTAGCTCAGATACTTTCATAGCATATAATGCCCGCATTTGTGATTGCTTTGGAGCGCAGCGAAAAACCAGTCCGACAACATGCGCTTGTCAGGCTTTGGTTGCATGATAAAAGACTCCCGGCCCATCGGGATTATAAAGCTCCCAACTCACATTTTCATACCGAACAAAAACCTCATTGGCTTGTAGAACATTCCACCATTGGTTCAACGTATCGAAAAATAGTGAAGTTGTAAAACCATCGGTAAGGTCGCTTGGAAAGTATGATATTTCAATAGCGATTTCTTCGTCTTCAGGCCAATCTAGAAATAGATGAACCTGGCTTACAAAACTATCACTGGATTTGAGTTGGCCGTGAATACAACCCGCTTCACGTTCTTTCACGTAAGACATCACATCTCGCGAAGATAACTCCACTAACTCACCATCTTGGTCCAGAAGCTCACCATCGTAAAATGCATCTAAAAACTGCTTTAAGAATTCTTCGACACAGACCAAAGTTGCCGGAGTAAATGTAATATCCCTGGTACTACCATCACTATCAGTTAAGTATTCAACTATCATAGCTTCATTCATATGGGAGCCTAAGAGTTTATTAAGCGATTGGTTGTGGCCCACCGCAACGTCCAATATTTTTATCAGAAACACTGATAAGTGTTGATTATTTATTGCATACCGTTTATTAAAAATAAATAAAATTTGGTTGTATAAAAAGGAGTTTTTATGCTTTTCAGGGATCGATTGTTAGCATTTACAATTGTATTGGTATGGGGAGTGAACTTTGTTGTCATCAAAGTTGGCTTACAGGGGATGCCGCCGCTTTTGTTAGCGGGACTGCGTTTTCTTTTGGTAGCAATTCCGGCAATCTTTTTTGTTGAAAGGCCAAAAGTGCCGTTGAAATGGTTGATCATCTATGGATTGACCATCAGTTTCGGGCAGTTTTCTTTATTGTTCTGGGCTATTCATGCTGGAATGGCGGCGGGCCTTGCATCTTTACTGTTACAGGCTCAGGCGTTTATTACACTGCTGTTCGGAGCTCTTTTTCTTAAAGAGAGTATTCGTTTACATCACCTGGTTGCGATGGTAGTAGCTGGTTATGGAATTTATGTATTAGCTGGTGCTCAGGGACATGATACAACGTCTCTTAGCTGGTTTACTCTGCTGCTGATCTTGGGCGCTTCAACTTGCTGGGCACTGGGAAATATCAGCAATAAAGTGATTACGAAGAGCTTTCAGTTTACCACTATGTCTCTGATCGTTTGGAGTGCGACTATACCAGCCATTGCTTTTGCCATCGCATCTTATTGTATTGAAGGAGAGGCGGCTATCCTCAGCTCGTTGCAACATATTCAGTGGCATAATATTTTTTCAATTGGCTATCTTTCATTCCTGGCTACGATTGTGGGCTATGGAGGATGGAGCTATTTACTGAGCCGTTACGAAGCTTCTTTGGTGGCACCTCTTTCGCTGCTGGTTCCTGTCTTCGGGCTGTTGAGTGCAATGTTGTTGCTCGGAGAACAATTAAATCTGCAACAGATTTTCGGTGTAATAATTATTGCATTCGGGTTGGTGATTAATGTTTTTGGCGGTAAGTGGGTGCGTGCGCTGCAACTGGTGGTGCGTACCCATTAAATATAAAGGGAGCTATAGTCAAATCTGGTGTACCCCCTTATGTCAGGATAGTTGCCACTGTTAACGATTATCGGGACAGACACAATAGTTTATTACTTAATTAGACGCATACGAAAAAGCCCTGAATATGGCTCAGGGCGAAAGAATGCGTATATGAGATACAGACTATATTGTCTGTAAAAAATATATCAATGATTCACATCATTCTTAGTCATTGAATTAAATACATGAGTAAATTTTCAACTTAATATAAGGAATATCTGATGAACTTTTCAGTTTACTTCATTGAACATATGAATAATTTTTACAGTATATTTTAGTGATGTAATCATCACCATCATCTTTATACTGAAAACCAACAATATATTCATTATCACCACAACCAATAGTTCGGTTGTTTTGAAGATCATAAGAATTCGTTACACCATTAGACTTCAGCGTTAAAATATTGACATTGCCATTAGAAATTTGTGCTGACTGTTTCAGTAGTTTTCTACATCGAAATTGTTCAATGCTATCGTCACCATCATTAAAGTAATATAACGATGACACAATGTATCCATCAGAGCATAGGTGATCTATATAATTTCCTTCTCCGTTCATCGTCCATTCTTCAACTTCAAGTGTGTCCCTGTTATACCATCCCAGCGCCCGGAACGCTTGACTATTCGTCGCAACCTCCTCAACACTTTTGTCATTACTACCTGCAAGCCTCATGGATACCAGAGGGGACTCGAATTTAAACCAACCGGTTTTCGTATTGAGGTAATGATATTCATTGGCTTGTGCCAATAAGCTGACTGAAGTTAGAGAAAATACTAAAGGAAACAATAAGTTAATTTTCATGGATACTCCATCAATTAATCAAAAGGATCAATGGAATGATAGAGCGCAACTTTATATAAATCAAGTTTCATATAAAGTTATTTGTGGCGTGCACCGGTAGACGCACGATCTGTGTTTCGGTATAACGTAATTGCTTTATATCGGGTTCTCCCTGATTCGCTCAGCATATAGCGCGGGTTATGGGGAAGTTGACAGATACAGAACAACGCACAGAGACCTCTAATTAATAATGAGCTTATCCATGATCGATTCCATGAGTGCCTCCCCTCTTCACCCAATACCTGAGGCAGTAAAAACCGTTTTAAAACAGTTTAACAGCTATGATGATCCGTGCCTGGTTTTGCTATATTGCGATGCCACGCAAGATGTGATCGATGCTGCTTATCAGCAAGTGGTGGAACAAAACCACTGTGAAGCCTCAAACTGGCTCTATCTTGAGCAAAACCTGCGTTTTTGTCACCTGTTCTGCAATTATCAAAACGCTAATTTTGTTGCCCATGACTTGACTGATATCCTGACCCGGCAAGGCTATCAAGCCAAACTGTCACTCTTTCGACATAACTGTATAGGTCATGCAGAAGACACCTATCGATGGAACGTCACCCAATTGCTGGCCCTCTTGGAGACAACCGATCCCGTAGCGATTAATGACTTTTGCGATACCCACCATTGGCAAGGTATTAACCAGTACGTCGAGGCGGACCGGGAAGCCCGCCTTGTTGCTGAAGAACAGAATGCAGAGGAGGAAACGCCCCCTCCCGAGGCTCACGGCGAACACATAGCAGCCCCGTTAAAGCAGCTCTTCCCTTTCATTGTTCACCTGCCTCAGGGTGAAATGCTGTGGCATTATGTGTTAACCGGAGAGCCTATGTTAAACGGAAAGACCGAGTTAAACGCAGAGCCTGAGTTAACCGAAAAATATGATGCGCCACTGACATTAGAAGCATGTCTGCTCGATCTGGACTCAGTCTTGGTTGTCTTACACGCGAAACGCCATAGCCCGGGTTTTTACCGCCACCTGCTGCGTAGCTGTCATGATGGCAGCGTGCCACCACAACATGAGATATTGGCGAATTTGACGGATATTTTAAGGCCGTTGTATCAGGTATTATTGTCGGCCCCACACGATTGCCAAAATCAACAACGTTTTTTACGCGTGTTGGATATTTTCTTCCACCTGTTTGATCAGCAAGACCTCCCCAAAAAATGGCGGCAAATTCTCGTCAAAGACGAAGCAACTGCGTGCCTCAGTGCCTCTGAGTTTGAACGCAGATACACGCTGCCAATGGAAACGCAAGACAACGCGATTTCCCCGCGCACTCAAAAGCACATTGACCAAATCATCGATTCACTGGATAACTTCTACTCATGTGATCACGAAGATTATCAAGAGATAGAACGTGTATTTGGCGCGAACCGCCACGCATATAACTACTCACTGTGGCAACGGGATGATGAGGAACAACAGACGCTCTGTCGTTTAATCGGTGCTATTTTGCTCAGCCAGGACCATGATGCAGGACGTGCCAATGACGACACCGACACTCTCCTTCAGTGGGTCAGTGAGGGATTATACCAGGATGTCTATAAGCAAATTGAACACGATTGCCGCCATCAACCCAAGCAACTAAAGGCGTGGCTGTTCGGCGGAAACAACGATGGTTTTGCCGCGGTGGTTGATGAGCTAAAATCAAAACTCAAGTACGACATGGCCAGAGACTTCCACGCCACTATCGGTGTGATCCAGACAAAATACCATCTCTTCTCTTCAATCGGCATTTTCAGGCCAATGCTTGCGACGTGCTACTGGCTATACAAGGTCAATCAGGATGATGTGGCCAAACGTGTCATCCTGTTGAGTATGGCCTTAGCGCCACAGGCGACTATCGACAGTATGTCACGCTTTTACCGAAAATCTTTCCGGGGATTTGCCGCTCCGGAACTTCGTAATACCTTCTTTACAGCATTACATGATATGGGGATTTCCGAGGCTGACCTCAGTGCATTTCACATCAGTATTGCCATCGAATATGAAGAGAGTGAGTTGGAAACATTAGTTCATCGGTATGCGGAACAAGACCAGGATGCACGTGAGCAGTGGAATTTAGCGATCAATAAGCTCTCTTCTTATGCGCGTGATTATTTCTATCTCAACGTTCATCGTTTACACCCTGAACTCAACACGCCGCTACGCGATTTTCGTCCCATCGTCGTCCGTGAGATCATGTCTGCTGTAGCAAAAGATAAACACGATGTCGATATCAACACACTCAGTGATTCAACGCTGCGCTTCCTCGATGGTGAGATGAGCTTTGATCAATACCAACACCTCACTCATCATCAAGTGGATCGAAAACAGTTCGATATACCGCCGTACTATTATACGAAGGAAGCCCCTAAGATTTTGCCACAAATCCTTGTGGAGCCAGATCCCGCCACCCAATTACGCTGGATCCAATGGTTTTGCTGCAAGTCAACGCCGCGTAAATTCAGCTGGACAAACCTCTTCCGTCGCCACACGACACACAATAAAAAACTGCAAACGGTGTTTCTGGAAGAGATGTTTTTTGAACAATTTGTCCACGAAGGCAACTTGTCATTCATTGATCGCCAAACGATCGAACTCGACGACTTAACGTCAGAAGGGCTTGAGTGCTGGCAAGACTATCAGCGCCATATGACCCGTAAAATCAAGCGCCAATAAACTGCACATGAGGAAATGAAGATGATTGATATGCAAGGCATTCTGAGTGAGTATCTGCCACTTCAGCTGATTTACTTCGGTGATGTGTATGCCGATGAAGACGGCGATCCCTATGCGTTTTTAAATGAGTATGATTTTATTTGGCAACCCATAAGCGAAAACCGTTCCCGCCCACATCTTTTTCTCGGTGAGGAAGTGGTGCGCTTTAAGCCAGAAAGTGGAAAAGATAAGGTAGAGAACCTGAACCGCCGCACTGGGGGGCAACCTCTGCGTATGCCCCAAATTTCAACCTGCTCAGGTCAATACACGTTGTTGGTCGCCAATGAACTCGCAGACGAACTTGAATTTTCTGACAAGCTGGGTATCACGCGCTCTGCAACTGAGGTTTATGATGCGGCGGGCCATTTGCATACCCATTTCACGGCGTTGTCATTCCATAAAGTGTTTTTTCATCATCGCTTTGAGACTCGTTTTAACGACACGCCAAGCGATCAACGCTTACTGGTGTGTATTGAGCTCGGCCAAAATTCATCGACGTTCTTGATCCACCAATCCCTGCTTGAACGTTGGCGACAACAAGGCGTCGAAGAGGTTAACTATGAGATTGAAGCTCAACATCAGAGCCTGAGAACACTCATGACCCTCGACCATTATTGGGGCAATCGCACGCGTTGGTTTTCCAACATGGACGATTTTCAACAAAATCGCAATGGCAATCTGAGTGATTATTAAACGCAAGAAACCCGCCGCCAAGGCCTTCCATCATGAAGGCCTTGTTCATGTTCATCAAACACGCACCGGGCGCCATCATGCTACTTCGGGAACCCTTACACGGTCAGAAAATAATGATACATCCCGGATTCTTTGACATAGCCTAAAGATTCATACAGCGCTTGGGCATTCACATTATCCGTCGTCGTTTCCAGGGCGATCCCTTTTACCTGATCGGCAACGGCCATGGCTTTAGCGGTCTGCATCAGTTGCCGGGCAATCCCCTGACCGCGGTAGTCCGGTGCCACGAACAGATCATTTAAAATCCATATCCTGGCCGCAGAGACCGATGAAAAACAAGGATAAAGCTGTGTGAACCCGGCCCCTTTTCCATCGCGATCGACCGCAACAAAGATCGCGGATTCCTGGTTTTGTATTCTCTGCGCCAAAAATTCACGGGCGCGTTCAGGATGACTTTCCTGATGATAGAAAACGCGGTACGCATCAAACAGCGGTGTCACAATATCCAGTTCATTCAGGCTGGCTTTCACGATATCCATTGATACTCCTTTTGATGTTGAATCTTGCTTCAGATAAAACAAAACGCATGGGCAGATATGGCTGGGAATTGATTCACTGACGTGAACGACGGTCTGCCTTTCCGGGCGTTGCAGAACAAATAAAATTATCATTAAATCAGGTAAATGAATAGCCTGGCCTTCGGCCTTCGATGTAACCCCACTAAGTATTTACAGGGACAGGTATTTACAGGGACAGGCACTTCACATTCAGGGGACAGGGGTTTACAGGGGACAGGCACTTCAGAAAACACAACTTATGCGTTTTTTACTTGTCTTTCTGGCAATTAAAACATTTTTGCACACAAAAAAATAAACGGACAGACGTTATGACTCCGGAGCTTTTCATATTCATGTCATGCCGTTGTCATTTTCATATCGGAGAATTTTTCATTCGATTATAAAAATAAAGACAAGGAATATATGATGAGCAATTCGATTTCTCGTCGCCGTTTCCTGGAGTTGTCAGCTAAAGGATTTGGTGCTGCTGTTATTTCCTATGGATTGATGGGATGTAACAGTCAAAGTAATAACGATACAGTTTCTGCCACTTTTCAACATGGGGTGGCCAGTGGTGACCCGCTCACCGATGCTGTGATTTTGTGGACCCGGGTCACACCGGAGCAGGAGGGGAAAGTTCAGGTGTCCTGGGAAGTGGCAACTGACCCGGAGTTTTCTCAGGTCGTCACCAATGGCAGTACATTCACGGATGATTCACGAGACTATACAATCAAAGTTGATGCTATCGGGCTTGAAGCCGGAACAAGCTACTACTATCGCTTTTTTGTCGATGATGTTCCCTCCACCACTGGTGTGACGAAAACCCTGCCGGAAGGGGATATCAGTTCGGTGAAATTAGCGGTGGTTTCCTGCTCGAATTTCCCTGCCGGTTATTTCAATGTGTTTGATTTAGCCGCACAGCGTGATGATCTGGATGCATTGCTGCATCTGGGCGATTATATCTATGAATATCCGCGGGGCGGTTATGCCAGTGATAATGCTGCGTCTATGGGACGAGAAGTTCTGCCTGCGACGGAACTGTTGAGCTTGAGTGATTACCGGACCCGTTATGCACAATACCGAACGGACAGCAGCCTGCAGAAAATTCATGCCAAAGTACCTTTTATCACCGTTTGGGATGATCATGAGGTCGCCAATGATGCCTGGAAGGATGGTGCAGAAAACCATAATGATGGGGAAGGTGACTACGATACAAGGAAAGAAGTCGCGACACAGGCCTATTTTGAATGGCTGCCCATCCGCCCCTGGCGGGAAGGCGATCATGAAGATATTTATCGCAGTTTCAGCTTTGGCAATCTGGTGGACTTACACATGCTTGATACCCGGTTGCTGGCGCGGGATAAACAGCTGAGTTACAGCGATTATATTGATAGCAGCGGCAACTTCGACCAGACGGGCTTAGCTGCGGCACTGGCTGATTCCACCCGGACGATGTTAGGACAGACACAGCTGGCATGGTTACAGCAGCAACTGACCACGTCAACAGCCACCTGGCAGGTTTTGGGGCAGCAGGTATTAATGGGAACCATGAATTTACCGGCAGCAATAGTGACTGGCCAGATGTCGGTGACGGATTACGCAACGTTAGGTGAGCTGGCACAGCTGGCAGCCAGACAGCAAGCAGGTGATACCACATTAACGGATGAAGAACTGGCTTATCTTGCGGCCAATCAGGATAAACTGACCGATGAAGTACTGGCATTGCTCAATCTGCCGGATATTCCATACAATCTTGATGCGTGGGACGGTTATGGCTACGAACGTGAAGTTCTGTTGCAAACGCTGAAATCTCTGAATAAAAATACTGTGATTGTGGCGGGAGATACTCACAACGCCTGGGCGAATAACATTACCGATTCTGGTGGTGATGCCGTAGCAGTTGAATTTGCCACCAGTTCGGTCAGCTCGCCCGGAATGGAAGTTTACTTAGGGTTTGGTGCCACTGAAGCGGAAACATATGAGAACGCCATTACCGGAATGGTTAGTGGACTACAATATACCAACTTGCTGGAACGGGGTTATCTGCTTCTGGAATTAACACCGGAACAGGCAAACGCGACCTGGTATTTTGTGGATACGATTTTATCAGACACCTACAGTGAACAGGCGGGGCGACGACGTCAGGCTTATATGCAGGCCGGTGACCCGAAGCTGGTGATGGTGGATTCCTAATCGCTTGAATATATAGAGACAGATGGTGAAAAGGGACTGTGGTTTGCGCAGTCCCTTTTTTAGTTATTAAGAGGACAACAGGGATAAGACAGGACAAAGACAACAGGGCAAAGACAACAGGGACATGCACCCTAAGCCTACACACAAACTGTCATACTTGTTCAACAGCAAGATTACATTGAGAACAAGTCATGACTCGCATCGCTCACCATCACCCCTGAAAATCGGTTTCAATTTTTTCTCTAGCCGACATAATCAATAGCATCATTCGCCACAGCATCGCACCATGACCACACCCAGAGCACAAAAAGTCTCTCTTGAACTGACACCTTACTATCACTGCATCTCCCGCTGTGTCCGGCGCTCTTATCTCTGTGGAGAAGATGAAATCTCCGGTAGGTCCTACGAACACCGCCGTCAGTGGGTTGAAGACCGGATTCTGGAACTGGCAAAAGTCTATTGCATTGATATCTGTGCTTATGCCGTGATGCATAATCATTATCATCTGGTAGTGCATCTGAATCGAAACAAAGCCGAACAACTCACCCACACCGAAGTGATTGAGCGCTGGGAAGCTGAACATCAACTCCCCACATTGATTCAGCGTTATTTACATGAACCATTAAGCATGGGTGAAACCAAACGATGCGAAGCGCTGATTGAAATCTGGCGGCAGCGCCTGTATTCACTGAGCTGGCTGATGAAAGAGCTCAATTTCGAGATTGCGAAACAAGCCAATCAGGAAGATGGCTGCACCGGACATTTCTGGGAGGGGCGATTTAAATCTCAGGCATTGTTGGATGAAAAAGCACTGCTGACCGCCATGACTTATGTTGACCTCAACCCCGTTAGGGCGAAGGTAAATCCCACGCCTGAAACTTCTGAGCATACGTCTGTCAAAAGACGGCTCGACAGCCTTGCACAAAACCAGCCCACCCCTTCCGGGCTATTTCCTTTTATCGGTTACGAACATCAGAGCCAATCGGAAGGCATCCCTTTCCGATTAATGGATTATCTGGAATGGGTGGACTATGCCGGCCGGCAAATCCGGGAGGATAAACCAGGGTACATTAACCCTCACCAACCCGATATCCTCTCGCGCCTTTCACTCAATCAAACTGAATGTCTCAAGCTGTGTACTCATCTGGAACAGAAGAAATGCCTGTGGATTGGCCCACCAAAACAATTGCAACGGGTCAAACAGCACTTCAATAAGCAACGCATTCATGGGATTTCTCTGTAATCCCTGCCTCACTGTATCTACACAGGCTCAACATAAATAAATCAGGGCATCCTCTCCCCACGAGTACATTTTCTTAACCAATTAAACGCTCCATTGACTCAGTTAGTGGCCTGAAAATATTGTACTTTCTGAAAAGAGAGGAAATACCGGAAATACCGGGACAGGGAAATACCGGGACAGGCACATCATCTGTACCAGCTCAAACCGGAGCAAGCGATGTGGTGCCTGTCCTCCTTATCTTTTGCTCCTTATCTTAGATCTGGCCCACCAGTGCCTGTCCCTTTTGTCCTTTTGTCCTTCGTTCGTTATCCCCCAACCAAAGAGATTGAAAAACCAAACGAATTTTTTGCTAAATCCTCAGCCACAAAGCGTAATTTACAGATAGCCTCACCCCACACTTCCCGGTGTTTTACATCGGTTAATTCGATCTTTTCAACTCCCTGATAAACAAGATTATTTGCTTCTATACGCAGCGTTTTGTCCTCCATACTTAATAAGACGATATGACCGGACTGTTGAATGACGTCCCGGACCGTCATATACAAAGGAAATTCCAGCGAGTTCAGCGTTTCAGACAGCTCAATGTTCTCTTCGATTGTCACCACTGACTTTTCATGATCAAAAGCAATCCGTGTGTGAATTCTATCTTTTTCGTCATCGTAGCCATAAACAACAGCTGAATTAAAACTCAATATACTTTGGGTCTGATTTTGAACAAACTCAACCTCCGTCGCATGTGCTCCCACACCGTGGCGCTGGACCCGACCATTGATAACCGGAACGTTGTGACCGACCGAACTGATATGCCACATGTCATAGCGGGTATCACTGAACGTTTCACGTGAATACGCCCCTTGTCCTAAGTCGATAATGATCGGCTCACCGTTGAAGTAAACACTAAAATGCCCGATGTCATTGTGAGAATGGTGGTTAATCAATTCATCGTTACTTCCGGCAATCGCACTCACACACATCCCGGTGCCCGGCACATCCTGATCCCGTGCCACCATCACCTGCATATCATCCAGCCAGACACTCTTCTCACTGATGACAGCATTCGAATCTGCGATCTGAGGGGTCCAGAACAGCTGTCGGGTCAGGTGGACTAGTGACTGCCTCATATAATCCCGGCCACCCCGCTCCGTTGTCTGTTGCAGGCACTGAGCCGCGGCCCGCTCAGAGTCTTTGATCACTAAATTTCCCAGTTGCTCAGAATCAATCAATTGCGCATATTTGCTGAGTAATCCATGGTCGAGGTCGACTTTTAAAGCCCCATCAGCAAAATTGACATAGCGATTGCCACCGATATGTAACTTCAGAATATGTTCACCGAAATGACGCAGTTTCAGGTTCTCTTTTATGTTGAAGTCAACCCGGAACCGCGCTTCAAGTAATGCGATGAATGCGGCCAGACGACCCGCACTGACATTCCAGTAAGTCGGCCCTTCAATGCAGCTGCCACTCTCTTTCAGATTATCGACAAACCGGGACACCAGCACACACAACTTATCCGTAATACTGACTAAACGATGTTTGTCATCAACCAGATAACAGGCGGTTAATAACAGGTTATGAGCACACCATACCGTCCAGTTATTCTTCCCGTTGTACCAGCCATAAAGTCTGGAACTTTCAAATTTACTCAGAACACGGGTTTCTATTTGTTGATGGATTAAATGATAAAGCGCCGGATATTCATCCAGTAATAACGGCTGAAGTAAATAACACGTTTCCGCTAATAACCCGGCGGTTTCACAGTTAAATAAATCCAGATATTCATCATCAGGCACCGGAAATGGGTCATTTTCATTCCAGGGATTGACCGCCTTATATAAAATCATTTCATGGTGATGCGCAAAATTATGCGCAGGGACACACCAGTATATTTCACCGAGAATTTCCCAGATATAGTCAATAATTTTAGGCAGATAGTGACGTTCCGCCGTTAAGCATTCCGCAATCACCAGATACGATAGTTCGATCCTGCGGCGGAAGTAGTTTTCTTCATACTCAGAACGATCACCATTGACCATAAAATGGGTATACATGGTGCCAGACAACGGGTCGATTTCTTTGAGTAAAACCTTATCAGCGAAGCGCGTAATGGCCGTCGGCCAGTGATCGAGGCCGGGAGGAAGTCTCATATTCTCCCATGCTTCGCGCTGATCAATGGTTGGAAATGGTTGCCAGTCATCCCGATCGAGGCAACCACTCACAAAATCATTCAGAAAATTAGTGAACATATAAAGTACCAAATGTATAAAGACAATAAAGGCAGAAAAATATCCGACATATCAGTGCGGGATACGGATTAAACACAGGCACGGATTCGATGCCCTGTCTTTTGGTCAAACACAAGCACAGCAGAAATATAAGGAACCAGTGATATTTCCTGACCAACAGTAAGATCTTTCTGCTCTTTAAATGCAGCTTTCAGACTGAATGAGGGTAAATGACACATCACCACCATGTCAGAGCCGGTATTTTCAATGGTGTGAATCACCGCTTTAAAGCCTTCAGGGTGTTCACTCTCCTCAACTGAAAGATGCTCCGGACGAATGCCGATGACGATCTGGCACCCATCTGCAATGTTTAAATCCGGATCCAGCTGAATGATGTCGCCACTGGGGAGTTTTGCAAATAATCCATGACTGTCTTTCACTGCAATGCAATTAATCAGGTTAATCGACGGGCTGCCAAGAAACCCGGCAACAAAGGTATTATCCGGATCCTGATATAACTGCAACGGTGAACCACACTGATAAACCATGCCGTCTTTCAGAACGACAATTTTCTGCCCCAGTGTCATCGCCTCAATCTGATCGTGTGTGACATAGACAGAAGTCGTACCTAATGACTGGTGCAAATCAGCAATTTCCCCCCGAACCTGTGTTCTCAGTTTTGCATCCAGATTGGACAAAGGTTCATCAAACAAAAACACCGACGGATTGCGTACGATAGCGCGCCCCATCGAGACACGTTGTCTTTGCCCCCCGGACAGATCTTTTGGCAGGCGATCTAAAAGATGGTCAAGTTCGAGCATTCGGGCGGTTTTCTCAACTTTTGCTGCAATTTCTTTCTTGGGCATTTTTGCCAGTTTTAATGCAAATCCCATATTTTCGCGCACGGTCATTTGAGGATATAAAGCATAAGTCTGGAAAACCATGGCTATATCACGTTCTTTCGGCTCCTCATCCGTGACCACTCTGTTGGCGATAGAGATTTCACCGGACGATACCTCTTCCAACCCGGCAATAATACGTAATAAAGTCGATTTACCCGACCCGCTGGGCCCGATAAGCACACAAAACTCACCTTCTTCAATGTCTAATGACACATTGCGAATGACGTCAACAGAACCAAAGGACTTGCTTACATTTCTCAGAGATACTGATCCCATAATCGTTCACCTTTCAGAATTTAGCCTTTGACCGCACCAGCCATCAGACCGCGGTTAAATTGTTTTTGAAGTAGCAGATACACAATGACTGACGGAACCGTCGCAATCACAGTAACGGCGATAAATATATTTTGCTGCATAATTTCATCCACCCGGAGGGAGCGAAGAATCACCGGGATGGTATACAAACTCCGATCGTCTACAGCAATTAACGGCAATAAATACTGATCCCAAATCATCAGGAAACCAAAGATAGTCGTTGTCCCCAATGCTGGCTTAATCAGTGGCAGCACCACATTCTTGAAAATTTGTAATTCACTGGCACCATCCACACGGGCAGCATCTTCCAGGTCACGGGGAATCGCTTTCATAAACTCGGTCAGCAGGAAGATAGAAAACGCCCAGCCGACAATGGGCAGAATCAGTCCCGCATAGGAGTTATATAATGAGGCATCAATGATCGGAATATCCTTTTGCAGGATTAAATACAGCGGAATAGAAATCACTTCATCAGGCAACATCATGGTCGATAAGATGGCCAGACTGATGATCGCGCCGCCTCTGAACTTTTTACGGGCCAGCGCATAAGCGGCTAAGGCACTCACCGTAGTTTGCAGCAGGGTGCCTATCACCACAACAATCAGGGAGTTCGCAAGATAGAGCCACGCTTTAATCTCAACCCATGCATACCGGAAATGCGCCAGCGTCGGTTCTTCCGGCCACAAAACAAGCTGTCCCGGCTGTACTGTGTTCTTGCTGAATGCTGTGGCAACAATTCCCCAGAATGGTCCGCAAAACACTACAATAATCAGGACATAAGCCACGAAGCGGGCAACTTTCGCATAAATAGTTTTACCTTTCGCATAAATAGCTTTACTCATGACGCCTCCTCTCAGTTTCGCTCGAAGCGACTTTTAATAAAAATATGGGCGATGGTCAGAAAGACGGTGAAAGCGAATAACAGGAATGACACCGCTGCCGCATAACCATAATCCAGCCGGTCAAACCCAGTCTTAAAGATATGCGTCATAATCATTTCTGTTGAACCCGCCGGACCACCGCCTGTGGTCGTATACACTTCCGTAAAGACCCGGAAACCACGAATGAAAGACAGCATCAACACGACGGAAATCGCCGGTACTAATCCGGGAAGCGTGACATGCCATATTTTTCGCCAGGGGGAAGCACCATCCACATTCGCAGCGTCATAAAGCTCTTTATTAATCCCCGCCAGACCGGCGATTAAAATCACCATGTTGTATGGAATGGTTTTCCATACCTGCAACAGTATTACAGTAAACAGTGCCATATTCGGGTCAGACATCCACCCCTGGGGAGCGATACCAATAAAACCGAGGATTGAGTTCACAACGCCGGTTGATGCGGGGTAAAACAAAATGCGCCAAACCTCTGCCAGAATCGCCACCGATGTGACTGCCGGTATAAATATCGCGGTACGAATGATTCGAATATGTCTTGCCTGTCCCTGAAGTAACAGGGCAACGGCAAATGCCAGAATCACACCGCAAACGGTCGATGAACCCACATAGATAAATGTATTGACGACCGCATCATGCAGCTGAGTATCGGTTAACGCTCTTTGAAAATTATCCAGCCCGACGAATTGATCATCACCAAAAAACTTAATTTTGTAGAAGCTCATAATCAGCCCTTTGACAATCGGGACGAATTTGAACCAGGTGAATACGATCAATGCCGGTGCCAGAAATAGCCAGGGAACTAACCAGCGCCGCTTCTTCATAACTTAATCCTTTCTATCAACATCATCACGGAAGGCATGCATTCGCTCTGAAATACCGCAATACCTGAGAGCTCATATGCATATCCATTTTGAAAAATTTCTATTGAGCCAGAACACCCTGACGGCGGAGTTCATTGTTGACGGCTGTATCAATGTCTTTCAATTGATTCATGATATCGGTTGAGCAGGAAGACAGTATTTTGTTGAAGCCATCTGAAGTGATCTGGCGAATTGGTTTCCAGTTCGGCACCGCAGGGAAATACACGCCACCATTGGCATACTGCTCTGCGAAGGTATCCCAGTTTGCATCCTTGTAGATGGCCCGGGTATCAATATGTTGATTAACGGACAGGCGGACAATTGGCAATGAGTTTCCCTGAATACCTTCTCCCATCCCCATTTTCTGGCCTTTTTCCGAAATCAGGAATTCAAGGAATTTTTTCGAACTTTCCCGTGTGTCTTTATTACCGGCGAGAATATAGGCAGCGGTGCCCTCAGCTAAAGAAGCATGACTCACCGGACCCGCAGGCGGGACAATCACCTCAATTTTGTCTTTACCCGGCTCATTGTAAAATGAATTTAAGTGATAAGGACCGGAACGATAAATACCGGCCTGACCCGAGTTAAATACCGGCGTTGCATCACCTGTCGTTGAAGTAATAGCGGCAGGTTGTGCGTAACCGTTACAGATCATCTTTTGTGCAAATAGCATTGCAGATTTGACTTGCGGAGTCGCCAGACTGGCTTTAAAACCCTGTGGATTTGATGTCAGAAACTTCCCGCCAGCCTGCCAGATTAAATCACTCATAAACCAGCTGGCATAACCGCGGGTGGTAGAAAGTGGCATCACATAGCCATATGTATCCGCTTTACCACTGCCATTCGGGTCCATCTCCGTAAACGCTTTCGCCAGCTGGTATAAATCTTCCCAGGTTTTTGGCTTCTTCAACCCCAGCTTTTCCCGCCAGTCTTTGCGGACAAAGACAGCAAACGCCTGTGCAGAGAAAGGCACACCATAATATTTACCGTCATACGCACGCATCCCGTCCCAGGCAACGTCGTAAAGTGCATCCCCGCCTTTCACGGAATCTTTATCAATCGATTCCAGGATCCCCATTTCGTTCATCTGGCCCATCGAAGTCGCATCAGTGAGTACAACATCCGGCAATTTACGACTTGCAGCAGAACGCGCTAAACGGGTTTCAAAGTCAGAGTTCGCAAGAAAAAGATCCACTTTAACGCCGGTTTGTTGCGTAAATTCTTTCACCATCGCTTCAATGGTTCCCCGCTCATTATTTCCATAGCGTGCCCAAACATGGAGTGTATCTGCAGAAAACGCAGGGGCTGCAAATACAGAACTTAAGGAAAGGGAGAGGCACACAGCCAGTTTCATTCTCATAATATGTTCCTTCTTATTGTTTTATTGGCAGAAGTTGCGAACACAGACGCTTGTAGGGCACTGGTTCCTTGTGCACCGCCCTGGGCAGTGCGTCACTTGGCGAGAAATTACACTACCGGATATTTTTTAATCAATCAATTATAAATCCCGGAATTTAGTTAAACGTTTAACTAAATTGTTAGACCCATCACGAAACCATTACATTCAGATAAATAGGAAGATAAATTGATTAAAATATAGAAATAAACCCAGATAAAGTTAAACGGTTACCTTAAGAAGACCCCCTGTTCCCATTTGATTAAACCGTTGTTTCATTCACTATTTGGAGAATGAGAAGAGATAAAAGATGACCGGAAAGGAAATTTCAGCAATAAAACCGCACAGCGTAATCAGGAAGAGATAACTTTGGTTGATTCCCGAATCACTAACTCAGGATCAAGATCTTCTCTTTGAATCACATCCTTCCCATCAATCAGATCGAGCACTTTATGAATCGCCATTTCACCAAGTTCCTGCCCGCGGGTATCAATCGTTGTGAGAGACGGGTTCACATGCTTACTGATTGGATTGTTATCAATCCCGGCAATCGCGATATCCTGCGGAATACGGACACCAAACTGCCGGGCCTGCCCCATTAAGCCAATCGCCACCTGGTCATTACAGGCAATAATCGCATCGGCACGGTTGTTCGACAAAAGCACTTTTGAAGCAATACGCTCAGCCGATTCAACGGTTGGCGCCTCGACGGAATATTCAATAAATTCAACATCATGCTCAGAGAAAATAGCCTGAAGTTCAGCAATCCTGACCGCATTCCAGTTGGCACCGGCATACCCGACATAAGCAATACGCTTAAATTGTTGCCCAATGAGATAATTCGCCAGAATATCGATGGTCAGCCGGACATCCATCCCCACAGAAATCACACCGGTCCGGAAAGGATGCCCGATAAATACAACCGGGATACGGAGTTCTGCCAGCCAGTCAATCACTTCATCAGATAAACGGCCTGATACCAGTAAACCATCAACTCTCATGGTCAGTGTTTGCAATCTCTGCTGAATTTGTTTCTGATTCTCATCGAGATCTACGACTAACAGACTATAGTTTTGTTCTAACGCGACGCGGTTCGCCCCTTTGACAACATTGGTATAGTGTGGATTACAAATATCGAGAACCCCCAGTCCAATCGCGCCTGTTTTCCCGGTGACAACCGCCCGGGCCATGTAATTTTGTTGATACCCCAGTTGCTCAATGGCTTCACGAATTTTGGCTTCAACAGGCTCTGAGAATGATTGCTGCGCATTCATGAATTTTGAAACCGTTGCTGTCGATACGCCAGCAACTTTCGCGACATCACGAATGGTCGGCTTTCTCGGTTTTGTCATGTATCCCTGCTTTCTTGTCTGTCCGGTGAACAATGAAGTATGCAATTCAACCAGTTTGTTTTCAAGAAACTGATGTTGACTCATTTCTGAAATTCACTGTTTTGTTGTCTGGCCGGATAAGACCGTTCGGCATTAGATTTATAGTCAACAAGTTCTTAGCAGGGACAGGCACCTCATGTGCCTCATATGGAAAAAGCATTATAAATCCAGACAGTTTCAGGCGAATTGAAAAATAAACTTGTGGGGATCCTTCGCAGACCACTCAGCCTGTCAGTTGTTAAACCATGGTAAAATCAAATCTGGCAGGTTGAACGACCTCGTCAATGCCTTTTCCGTTTTTGCGCATTTTTCAGGGGCAGATGAAACAACAAACAGCTTCAGGAAGTAAATTTCAATGGACTTTGATAAAAAATTTGATCGACGGGAACCGACAACCGATTTCTCTCAGGCAAAGCTGCAACGATTATTGTGTCGTTCAGGCTACGAACCCGCTGGATGCATAAAAAAACTATCAGGCGGATACAGCAACCTGAACTATATCTTTGAATCAAAAGGGACAAAGTGGATTTTGAGGCTGTCAGGAAAATCAGTTCGCGAATTTCTCGGAGAATTATCCGTGCTTGAGCAAGTTGAGACCATCCTGCCTGTACCACGGGTATTGCAGTTTGAAACCGATGCGCCGGAAGTGAACCGACACATCGCTATCATGAGTTTTGTTGAGGGCGTCCCGCTGAGCCAGACAGAAGATGATCTGCCCGCGGCTGCGATTGAATCAATTGCCCGTTCTTTGGGATACTGGATGGCTAAAATGCATCAAATCTCTTTTCATACCTCAGGCTTCTTTGGATCCGGCGGCGAGATTGTGGAAACCTTTACGCCTTTTCAGGAAAAGACTTATCACTATTACCAACATCTCCTCTCAGAACCATTGCTGGCAAAGCGACTCGGCTCTGAGATGTTGGAAAAATTAACCAGGTATATAGCGATCAACCGGTCCTTACTTGAGTCACTGCCCGCTGTGATGAACCTGACCCACTCTGATTTCAATCAGAAAAATCTGTTGGTTGAGAACAAATCCGGACATTGGCAGATAGCAGCTATCCTCGACTGGGAATTCGCTTTTTCCGGATCACCAATGATCGATTTCGGCAATTTCTTTCGATACGACACCGAACTCTCTCCCCACTACGAGCAACCACTGGTTGAGGCGTATCTGGCAAATGGCGGAGTGTTGGATCACAACTGGAAAGCACAGGGCAAATACCTCGATCTGCTCTCAATGATGCAGTTTCTCACCCGCGAAGGCGACTATCCGCGAACGTTTGCGACAGCACGTAAGGTGATTGAAAATATAGTGGGATGATGAGCGGAAACCATCAAGATGAAACCTGAATACACAAAGCCAAAACCCGAAGGTTTTAGCTTATGCATTACAGGCTGAAAGAACTGATTTTCAAAAACTACTCTTTCCCGAACACCTGGTTTTCCTGTTCTTCCACCCGGATGAAAGTCGTCCTTTTCGTCAGCTCTTTTAACTGTGCGGCACCGACGTAAGTGCAGGTGCTCCTGACACCCCCCAGAATATCCTGAATGGTATCGTCAACACTACCGCGATAGGGCAGCAGCACGGTTTTGCCTTCTGCGGCACGGTATTTCGCGACGCCGCCGGAGTGCTTATCCATCGCAGATTTTGATGACATGCCGTAAAACTTCACGTAGCTTTCATCATTTTCAACCACAATTTCACCGCCGGATTCTTTGTGTCCGGCCAGCATGCCACCCAGCATGACAAAATCAGCACCGCCGCCGAATGCTTTGGAAACATCACCGGGGCAGGTACAGCCACCGTCACCAATAATCCGGCCACCGAGACCATGAGCAGCATCCGCACACTCGATAATCGCAGAAAGCTGCGGATAACCAACACCAGTTTTCACCCGCGTGGTACAGACAGAACCCGGCCCGATCCCGACTTTCACAATATCAGCACCGGCCAGAATCAGCTCTTCGGTCATATCACCGGTGACAACATTACCGGCAATAATCACTTTGTCCGGCAGACTTTGGCGGACCTTCTCCACAAATTCCACCAGATGCTCAGAATACCCGTTCGCAATATCAATACAGACGAACATCAACGCTTCATTCAAGGCCAGAATCTGATGCATTTTTTCAAAATCAGCATCTGATGTACCGGTTGACACCATCAAATGGTTCAACACTTTTTCATCCGCTGCTGCAACAAATGCAGACCATTCATCCACAGAATAGTGTTTATGGATCGCCGTTAAAACATCGTGCTCAGCAAGTGCTGTGGCCATTTCAAAGCTGCCCACCGAATCCATATTCGCGGCAATCACCGGCACCCCACACCATTGACGCCCACTATACTTAAATGTAAACTCGCGGGTTAAATTTACTTGGGAGCGGCTTTTTAAAGTTGAACGTTTCGGGCGAAACAGGACATCTTTAAAACCTAACTTAAGTTCTTGTTCGATACGCATTATCTATATTCCTTGTTGATTCACCTTGTGTCTCAATCGATGCAATGCTGAAAATTATGTTGGCAGACACCTTTTCAGCGATATCGGACACAAAAAAACCGGAGCGTTGGCAGACGCTCCGGTTTTCAGCATTATAGGTTTTGTTTTACTTTCTACAAGACTGATAATTTCATTTTTTTTATGCTACTATTTCGCGAAGCTGTATATCTGAATTAACAGGTTACAAAGAAACCCTTCATCATTATTACAATCGCTGTTCAGCCCTCAATATAAGCCTTAACACATATCAGATCTGTTCCCCAGAATCTGATGAAAAACATATCTCAATGGTTCAATTTTAAACAAAATTTGCTACAGTTAGGGAACGTCTGTTTGTCCGGAATACCCGGTAATTATCAGGCAAACGTCATGGAGGAAAGGATGGCATTCCCGTCGCTATGGTTCAAAACAATCATGCTTTTGCTGCTGGCATTACCATTTCAGGTGCTTGCGGCGGATCAGCATCATTTTTACCGTAGCTCAGGTATTGCAAAAATCGGAAATCAATCAAGTACTTTTGACGAAACATGGGTCACGCAAATCGGGTTCAACTATGCGCTCAGCTCAGCTATCAAGCTGGATATTGGTTACTCTGAAAGCCCTTCTTTTCAGGATTTCTCCTTGTTTTCCCAGCCACAACTACTCAATCAGCCCAAACTGACCTATAAAGGTATTTTTGGTGGTGCGAAAGTACAACATACCCTGTTTGATAATACATCGATCTACGCCAAAGGCGGCGTGGCCATTAACAAGTTTGATGAGTCCTTATCTAATGCTTCATCTGCTCCTGAAGCTGATTCGAGTGAAATCTCACCTTACTTCAGTATCGGAGCCAGTATCCCGGCCACAAATCTGATCAATCTGGATTTAAATGTTGAGATTTCGTATCAGGATCCGGAACTGAAATCAAATGTGAATCCAATCTTTCTTCTGGGCGCACAATACCGCTTCTGATGCCCTTTTTTCAGTTCACCATTAATTCACCAGATGGCGTAAATGAGGTAACAAATCGCTGGCCAGCAATCCCCGCTCTCCAAATGCTTTTGCGTTTTGGTCCGCAGCCATACTATGCGTTTGAACGCCAAGCCTTGCAGCTTGAGACAAATCGATTCCCTGCGCAATAAATGAGGTGATCACTCCAGTCAGTACATCCCCCATGCCTGCGCTTGCCATCCCCGGATTCCCAGCCAGACACACATAGGTGTTTTGTCCGTCACAAACTAACGACCCGGCGCCTTTTAATACGATTACACCGCCATAACGAGCCTGAAGCGCTTTGATTGCGGCATAACGATCCGCCTCAATCTCTGCAACGGTGGACTGAAGTAAACAGGCAGCTTCAGCCGGATGCGGTGTAATTACCCGGTTATCATCCTGATTGGGCTGCTGCATCAGAAAATAGAGTGCATCAGCATCAACGACCTTGGGTTTATCCGAAGACGCAACGGTCGAATAGATGCGGTAGGCTTTTTCATCCCTGCCAAGACCCGGACCAATCGCAAGAACATCACTCCACTGCATTCGTTTTTCAACAAATTCTGCAGAATCCCAGCAGGCACTCATGACTTCAGGCGTACTGACCAATAAAGGTGTCACATTGTACGCATGGCAAAGAACCGACGTCATCCCCGTCCCGCACTTTGCTGTCGCCATCGCAGCCAGAAGAATGGCCCCGCCCATGCCTTCATTCCCGCCAAACAGTAATGCTTTACCATGAGAGCCTTTATGAGATGACGCTTCTCTTTTTGGTAATACATGTCCGGAAGATTTGATCTGAATTGCATGAACACTCGGGCAATTCATATGATCAAATGCATCTTCAACACCAAGCCCGGCAAAATGCAATTCTCCCACATAATCTCTTGCTTTCCCGGTGACCAGCCCCTGTTTCAGCCCGATAAAACTCACTGTATGTTCGGCTTTCACCGCACCGCCAAGCACACTGCCGGTATCACCACACAACCCTGATGGAATATCAACAGCGATCACGGGCTTCAAACTTCGATTCAGCGCCTCAATCAGAGACAAAGTACTCATTCTCACCGGCCCCTTTAATCCTGTTCCCAGTAGTGCATCAATAATGACATCCACACTCTCCGGCACCTGATCATCAGGTTTTGAGACTTCTCCACCGTGGCTTCGCCAATGTTCGTAAGCCACCCGGGCATCCCCGGTTAAAGAATCAGGTCCACCGGTTTGCCATACCGTAACGTATATACCGACTGATTTAGCAAGACTGGCTACTATGTAGCCATCACCGCCGTTATTTCCTGAACCACAACAAATCAGCCAGTGTTCTGAACTGGGATACTGCGCCATTCCTATCGCAAAAACAGCCTGCCCTGCCCGTTCCATCAGGCTGTACATTTTCAGCCCTTTTGCATCAGCAGCGTGCTGCTCTCCTTCTCTGACTTGTTGGGTTGAGTAAAAAACATTGGTCATCGCCATAGACAAATACTCTTATAAAATATTTTTGTAAGCCACAGATGGACTGAAATCAGATCCGACGCTCCGGAGGTTACCGGCTACGCTTTGTGATTATCGGCCACCAAAGCTTCTGCAGTCGCATCCTGAATTGACAGGAAAATCGATTTGATATCACCTGTCGGGGTTCTCATCGGATTTAATGTGACATTCTGATACATAAAATCAGCCTGTTGAGTCACAGGCCTGACATTCCGGCACTTGAATAAATAAGGCCGCTGACGCCAGGTAATAAAACTCCGGCATCCCAGGTTATAAACCGGCTTCGTTTTGACCTCAAACCAGGCCCGGGGAATTTCAGGAAACAACTCAAATAAAGACAAACCAATCGCATCATGTGATTGCCTGCCACTGTGGTGAGTCATAAATCCGTTCCACAACTGCACCTTGTATTCTTTATCAATCACAATTAAACCAAGGTCAATATTCTGTACCATATCAACCATCCAGTGAAATTGCTCAAACTCTGCGGGAAGACTCATAACTTAAAATTCCTCCTCCATTAAATAAGCCAGCTTATTATCCAGAATCGGTAACGACTCATCGACAAACATAAAGAGCAAATCACACCGGATTGATGTGTTTTCAATGTTATAACTGACTTCAAAAGTCATGGTTTTATCGAATGAACCCGCCGTTGACTCAATGACCGACTCAATTGGAATATGCTGCCCAAGTAATACCGGCGGACTCTGGAAAAAACGAACTTCAGCCTGTTCTCCAAGGCCATTTAAAAACGCACCGACCAAAAGGTTAGACACATCAATCAACAACTCGATTTCTTTCAGATCTTCATTTTCAACCGGGACTTTCATCAGCTGTTTCATATCCGAAACACTGGAGTCACTGAGCAAAACTAATGCTTCACCCGCAATACCTTCACCACTGAATCCCTGACAAACACCGGAAACCTGATCATTTTCAGCCAGTTCTTTTAATGCCATATGTAATTCAGTGACTTCAAAAATATTCACATTAGGCAAAGGTAATTCCACAAATACATCAAAGTGACGGGCCAGTACATCCGCTGCACGGCCAATTGCAATATTTGCCACTTCCATATAAATGTCGCGCCGCTTCAGGACAGGCAACTCAAAAGATACAGGTGTCACAACCTGTGGTTTGACCGGCGCCTCTATCAAAGACTTCAGAACTTCTTTTAAAACATCCGCAGCAATCGGCTTTTGAATAAAATCTTTCGCACCCAGTTCAGAAACCCGCTCTTTCGCCTTCGGTTGTATATCACCTGAGACAACAATCACAGGCGTCGGATAACCAGCCTGTTTCATCGCTTCCAGCGTGCCAAATCCGTCAAGTTCCGGCATCGTCAGATCAAGAAACATCAAATCAAACTGATTTTCTTTCAATCTGTCCAGCGCATCTAAGCCATGCACGGCAAAAGTAACCCCGGCATTTAACGAGGCCGGTAATGATCTTGCTATCTGCTTTCTCGCCAGAGCTGAATCATCACAAATCAAAACTGAGAAGGACATAATTTCGCCTTAATTCATAACCAGTTAAGTTCATTGTATACAGAAAATGAGAGACCCACCAAAAAACAGAGAATCCAGAGCCCAAAATATTTAAGTTGAACAGAAAAACGGTCGTAAATGCACGCCAGATAATAAAAACAGAAGGCTGATTCGCCGGATATGTCAGTAACAAAGCGGGGGTTATACAATTGATAAATCAGTCATTTTCAGAGATATAGCTCAAAAAAAGCAGGTAAAAAATGTAACAAATGATTATTCTTCTCATATTTTTTTGAGCAAAGGACAAGTTTATTCTTAATCTTCCCGAAAAATAAATATTTAATTGACAAGCGAACAGATTACACTACACTCAAATGTACAGCTAGGAAGCAGTCCGTTGGTTACCATACGTCTTGTTGGATTATTCGTTACTCCCCGGTCGTTTGTACTCATCTTACTTTTCCACGCTATTATGGCCGTAATGGCTTAGTTTTACTTAGATTTACCAGGAAATAATTATGTCTAATACAGTGACTGGCACTGTCAAGTGGTTCAACGAAACTAAAGGTTTTGGTTTTATCCAGCAAGAAAATGGTCCAGATGTTTTCGCACACTTCAGTGCAATTCAAGGTGATGGTTTTCGCACTCTGACAGAAGGTCAGACTGTTGAGTTTGTCGTGTCTCAGGGTCAAAAAGGTCCTCAGGCTGAGCAGATCAAAGTTCTGTAAGCAATAACTCGAATTGTCAGAAATAGCCAGCCTTCGGGTTGGCTATTTTTTTATCTGCATTACTTCGATTCAGGCTGATAATATTGCACTGTTTTTTCTGCAATTTTCACAATCACACGAACGGCCTGCTGCATACCTTCAATCGTAATAAATTCATGAATACCATGGAAATTATAACCACCGGTAAAAATATTCGGGCAAGGTAACCCTTTAAAAGAGAGCTGTGCGCCATCTGTACCGCCCCGAATCGGACAGACTTTCGGTTCAACATCAGCATCGATCATTGCCTGCTTTGCAATTTCAATAATTTGTGGATGAGGCTCAACCATTTCTCTCATATTGGCATAGCAATCCGTAAATTTGATCTCTGCCCGGCCACGCTTCAGTTTTTGATTCAGGCTATCCACCATTTCCTGCATCACTTGCTTGCGCCGTTCAAGCCCATCATGCTTAAAATCTCTTAAAAGGTACGTCAACTCGCTTTGAGCAATGGTCATCACTGCGGTTGATAAATGATAAAAACCTTCATAGCCTTCCGTTTTTTCTGGTGTCTCGTCTTCCGGCATCATCATCTGGAACCGGGCAGCAATATTCATGGAATTCACCATTTTACCTTTTGCTGTTCCCGGATGAACTGAAACACCATGACAGGTCACAACGGCTGAGGCAGCATTGAAGTTTTCGAACTCCAGTTCACCTACCGGACCACCATCTACGGTATAAGCCCATTGCGCACCAAATTTTTCTACATCAAAAAGATCTGCGCCACGGCCGATTTCTTCATCTGGTGTAAATGCGATACAAATCTCACCATGAGGGATTTCAGGATTTTCAATCAACACTTTCATTGCTGTGATAATTTCGGCAACACCCGCTTTATCATCAGCACCTAACAGCGTATTTCCATCGGTCGTAATCAGGTTATAACCATGTAATGAATGCAGCTCTTTATACTGAATGGGAGATAAAACTTCATCCCCTTTTCCAAGCGCAATATCGCCGCCCTGATAATTCTCAACGATTTGCGGTGTGACCCCTTTGCCAGAGGCATCAGGAGATGTATCCAAATGTGAAATAAAGCCAATTGCAGGCACATCATGATCTACATTCGACGGCAACCGGGCCATCACATAACCATGCAAATCCAGACTGACATCCTGCAGACCTAATGCCATCAGTTCATCATAAATAAACCGGGCTAAAATTTTTTGCCCGGAGGTACTGGGACAACTTGATTTATACGGATTGGACTGTGTATCAAATGATACATAACGCAAAAAGCGATCAACCAGACTTTCCATAAAAGAATTCTCACGAAATAAATGATAATCAACCTATATTCAATAGGTTGATTCAGGATACTCATATACTACGGTGAGGTGTTTGTCTGTGTGTTGCTATAAATCAGTTTTTTGCAATTCAGTGGTGATATGTTTCACGGTTTTCACAGGGTGAAGGAGTTGACACAACAATTCATAAAAGTGTTTCGTTTTTGGTATTGGCTGAGTTCAGCCACCGGTATCGGACAGATTCTGAATAATGATTATCTGGAGGAAAGATAAGAATAATAATTTATGATAAAAATAAATAAGTTACAAAATTCATTGTTAAATATTGATAAATTTATTTGCTGAATACAACTTCATCAACTACGCTTAAATGGTCTCAGAGTTCCCTTCGCTGAACATATATACGCACCCAAGGTATACCTCTCGTTTTACGGGAGGTATATTTTTGGATCATTAGCGTTAATGCACCGGCACATCTGCATCATCAGCAAATTGTCCGAAATAGTTTTCAAGCACTTCCTGTGTCAGTTTACCTTCTGCTTCCAGCTGTTTTAACTTCGCCACAACTTCTTTTTGCTCTTCAATAGAAGGTAGTTTCACTTCTTCTTTCTTTTCCGGTGCCTGACCGGCCATTTCTTCAAGCGCTTTCTCTAAATCACTCATTAATCTGCTCTGCCTTAGTTTTCATTTTCAGGATCATTCAGGGCACATGTGATAAGCACACCTGAACACCTGATGAATCAGGCAGCCATACTATTCACTCTTAATCCATGCATCAAGGCTGAAAAATAAAATGGCATCGATTCCAGTCATAAATATACCAAACACTCTAAAGGTAAATGATTCGGATTGTTTATCACTCACAGGTTGAAATCAGTGTTTGTTTGCTATCAAATACACAACGAAACGGGCAAAGTCATTTACGTTATTGATAAGTTAGACAGGTAAGATTGACCTTATCGATAAAAATCATTCTATTCAGCAAGTTATCCGCTGATAAAGTAAAAATTAAGTGAACTTTTCTTTCGTTTCCCAAACTAATCCTCAGTAATTTAGTTTAACCAGGAGCATTCATTGTCATGCAATCGGCAGCGTTTCAAAAATTGCAGCACTATTTAAACAGCCAAATTATCGGCCAGGAATCACTGGTCAAACAAGTCTTAGTCGCTCTTCTTGCAGATGGACATATCTTGGTGGAAGGTCCTCCGGGGCTGGCTAAAACCCGGGCAATCAAATCACTTGCAGATTGTATCGAGAGTTCATTTCACCGGATTCAGTTTACACCGGACCTGCTTCCGGCTGACTTAACCGGTACTGATATTTTCCGGCCTGAAACCGGTGAGTTCAAGTTTCAGCCCGGCCCCATCTTCCATTCATTGCTGCTGGCAGATGAAATCAACCGGGCACCGGCCAAAGTTCAGGCAGCGATGCTGGAAGCGATGGCTGAGAAACAAGTCACAGCCGGGAGAAAAACATATCCCCTGCCAAAACTGTTCCTTGTCATGGCGACACAAAACCCGATTGAACAGGAAGGCACTTATCCGCTGCCTGAAGCACAGCTGGACCGTTTCCTGCTTCAGCTGAATGTCGACTACCCGGATGCAGACAGCGAGTTATCAATTTTGCGTCTGAATCGCGGAGAAGCGCAGGGAGTGAGTGCACCGCAACCGGAAAAACTCAGTCAGGAAGATATTTTCAAAGCCCGTCAGGCTGTTTTGAATATTCATATGGCTGAGCCGATTGAACAATATATCGTCCGGCTCATCATGGCGACACGTCACCCAAAACAATATGATGAAAAACTGGCTCAGTGGATTGAAATGGGCGTCAGCCCAAGGGCAACGATTGCACTTGATCGATGTGCCCGTGCCCACGCCTGGTTGAATGGCCGTGACTTTGTCAGCCCTGAAGATGTCCAGACCATGGCCTTCCCGGTATTGCGCCATCGTCTGCTGCTGACTTATCAGGCACAGGCCGAAGGTATTCATCCGAATCAGATCATTAACCAAATTCTTTCTCTGGTTGGTAGCGCATAAGAGGCAGAATATGGAACTACCCGCTTACAGCAACGGCGTCACTTTATGCCTGAAGGAACTGTTATTCTATAAACAGCAATGTGTCTCCTGGCTTCCCCCGGCAAGAAGCCTCTGGTCAACGATGGCAGGTCAGCATCAAAGCCGTAAACTCGGCCGTGGTATGGACTTCTCTGAGGTCCGCCAGTATCAGGCCGGAGATGATATCCGGACCATTGACTGGCGGGTTACAGCCAGAACCGGCAAACCCCATACCAAACTCTTCAGTGAAGAACGGGAAAAACCGGTGGTGATTTATGTCGACCTGAGTGCAAATATGCATATGGGTTCCCGCTTGCTGTTAAAATCTGTACAGGCGGCTCATATCGCAGCCTTGGTCTCATGGCTCTCTTTTACGCAAAAAGACCGGATTGGTGCGTTAATTGATTTGGGAGATCACCGGGTCGAAATCAAACCCAAAAGTCATCAAAGCAGCATTCTGACCATGCTGCAAAAAATGATTGAAGGGCAATCGGAGATTCTGCAACAAACCAGCCGGAACGCAGGTGAACATTCAATGGCAGATTCACTGGTCGCACTCAACCGGCTTGCTCCCAAAGGCAGTGAGGTGATTGTCATCAGCGACTATACCCGCTACCACGATGATATGACTTCTCTGTTTAATCAGTTGCGGCAACACAATCTGGTTCGCCTGATTCAGATTTATGATCCGCTGGAAATGGGAGAAACATCCTTCAGAGGTGTGGAGTCAGTCTCAGACAGCCATCAGACACGATGGTTAAACTTCTCGGCAGGAAAAACCCGCTCTGGTATAAAGAAAGCCTTTGAGATTCAGACAGACAGATTAGAATTACTGAGCAGAACTCAAGGCATTCCTTATACTCAATTATCCTGTGGTTTACCTTTACTGAAGCAACTTTCCGGGAAGTTTTAAATGGCTAAATCAATTTCAAATTTACTAGATCTGAAGCCCCTGCACCTGCCACCGGCCCCGTCATGGTGGCCTTTAGGTTGGGGATGGATCAGTCTGATCGCATGTACTGTGGTTGTCATTCTGTTGGTTCTCTGGATTGTCAGCAGATATCGTCGCTGGACAGCCCCGAAAAAAACAGCATTACGGTTACTCCAGCCACAACATGGCCAAATCACACCTTCAGATGCGATGGAGCTGGTCAGACAGGCATCCTTGTTTTACTACCCCCGCCAAAAAGTCGCCCATTTAACCGGCCGTGACTGGTATAAATTTTTGGATCAGCAACTGGGGCAATCACTTTTTGTACCGAATGAAGCACTGTGGCAACAAGCCCTTTATCAGGCCTCAACACCAGATGAAACACAACGTCTAATCAATGACTGTTGTGCCTGGGTACAGGGTGCGCTGCCACCAAAAAGAAAAAACAGGAGATAGGAAAGTTTTGGCTCATATCGAATTAGTCTGGTGGTGGATGCTGTTCTTGTTACCGCTTCCGCTGCTGGTTGTCAGATTACTTCCTCCCGTCAAACAACCTGCTGCCATTCAGCTTGCATACTTACCTCCGGAGGGAAGTATGACCCGGCCCAGTCACTGGCTGGCCCGGATCCTGGCCGCCCTCGTCTGGGGAATGCTGGTATTTGCCTGTACCAGACCTGTCTGGCTGGGCGATCCGGTGACAATACAACCCAAACACCGCGATCTGATGCTGGTGGTCGATCTCTCTTACTCCATGAGTCAGAAAGATATGAAGCAGGGCGATGATTACATTGATCGTCTGACAGCCGTGAAGCAAGTGGTCGGTCAGTTTATTCAAAAGCGTGAAGGTGACCGGTTAGGGCTGGTTCTGTTTGCCGACCATGCCTATTTGCAAACGCCGCTGACCTTTGACCGGGAAACGGTGAAGAAACAGCTGGATCAAACCGTTCTCAAACTGATTGGTACCAATACAGCGATTGGTGAAGGGATTGGTCTGGCGACCAAAACCTTCATTGACGGCGATGCGCCGCAACGGGTCATGATTCTGCTCAGTGACGGCAGTAATACCGCCGGGGTGTTAGATCCGATCCGGGCGGCAGAAATTGCCAAAAAATATCACGCTACCATCTACACCATTGGTGTCGGAGCAGGAGAAATGGTCGTCAAAGACTTTATCTTTTCACATAAGGTCAACACGGCAAAAGATCTCGATGAAGCAACTTTGACAAAAATCGCGCAGATCACCGGCGGGCAGTACTTCCGGGCACGCAACAGTCAGGAGCTATCTCAGATTTACGACAAAATTAATCAACTTCAACCGGTACAAAAAGCCGGACAAACATGGCGTCCGCAAACCGAGTGGTTCATCTGGCCGCTGGCATTTGCTTTTGTCTTGTCTCTCGTACTGGTGATTGTGAGGAGAAACCATGTCTGATTTTGTGTTTCTTTATCCCTTGTGGCTGACGGGCCTGATACCGGTAATCGCCGCGCTGGTCTGGCTGGCAAAACGCCGCCGGAAACAGCAGCTGATAGCGCCCCATATTGCACAGGCACTGGGGATATTTAATGGCCAGACGTCATCCGCCAAACTGGTGGTTATCGGTCTCGCCTGGACAATCGCGGTTGTTGCACTGGCCGGGCCGAGTTTTCAGCAACAATTACGCCCGGCATATGGCGATGCCCATGCGCGGGTGCTGGTCATGGATATGTCCCGCTCCATGTTTGCCACCGATAATCAACCCAGCAGGTTAACACAGGCACGTTATAAAGCCGCCGATTTGCTCCGGCAATGGAAAGAAGGCGTCACAGGGCTGGTCGCGTATGCCGGTGATGCGTATACCGTCAGCCCGATGACAACGGATTCCGCCACGATCGCCAACCTGCTGCCGAATTTATCACCGGATATTATGCCGTATCCGGGCGCGGATGCCTCCAAAGGTGTGCAACACGCCATCACCATGATGAAAAATGCCGGACTCAGTTCAGGTTCAGTCATTCTGATCACAGATGATTTAGATGAGCAGGAACAACAAGACATTGAGAAACTGTTGAAAGGTTCTCACTGGAAACTGGCAATTTTAGGCATGGGCACACTTTCCGGTGCACCGATTCCACAAAGTAATGGTTCACTGCTGAAAAATTCACAAGGACAGACTGTGGTTGCCAAGTCCAACTTCCCGTTGATGAAGTCACTGGCTCAGGATGTGGGCGGTACGTTTATTTCCGTGCAGCTCAGTAATCAGGATGTGGAAACGATTGTCCGTGCCACACAATCCAACAGGCTTGAGCAGACTTTAGCAAAAAGCAGCAAACAAAAAGTCAAAGACCGGATGAATAACGGCTACTGGCTGCTGCCGCTCCTGCTGATTCCCGCCCTGTTGCTGTTCAGAAGAGGGATTATTTTCTGCTGGCTCGGGCTGACTGTCGGCGCTTTGTCTTTCACGCCTCAACCAGCAGCAGCTTCTCCGTGGCTGAATCAAAATCAGTCTGCCAAGCAGCAGTTTGATCAGAAAGACTATCAGGATGCGGCTGCAAACTTCACCAGCCCGGACTGGAAAGGTGCGGCGTATTACAAAGCCGGTAAATATCAGCAGGCGATCGATGCTCTGTCATCAATTCAAAATCCGACCCCAAAACAGCAATACAATCTGGCAAACGCCTATGCCAGAAAAGGGGACCTGCAAAAAGCGGCTGACCTTTACCAGCAGGTGCTGGATAAAACGCCGGGCGATCAGGATGCAAAACATAATCTTGATGTGGTGAAAAAGGCGCTGCAACAGCAACAGCAACAGCAACAGCAACAGCAACAGCAACAGCAACAGCAGAACAAGGATAAAAAGAACCAGAACGACAACAAGCCGAAAAATCAGAAGTCACAGGATCAGAACAAACAACAGTCCTCCGGTAAAAACCAGTCGGACCAGAAACAGTCTGATCAGCAACAGCAAAATCAACAGTCCGGTTCTGAGCAACAGAATCAGCAACATCAACCCTCTGATCAGAAAAAATCCAACGCTGAACAGAAGAAAAAAGACCCACAGAATGACCCGCAGCAAGGTCAGTCTCAGTCAAAAGATCAAAAACAGAAGCAGGACAAACAGGCTCAGGCGAAAGCCAGCCGTCCGAAACAGGACAAACAATCTCAATCATCAAAACCTGAATCTGCGATGCAACAGACCCAAGACCAAAACAAACAGGCAGACCCGGAACTCCGTAAACTGGAGCAGGTTGAAAATGCCCGTGATCCAAGTCGCCTGCTCCGCGCACAGTTATTACTTCAGGCACAACAAAAAGCACCACCAGAGGACAACGGTAAAGCATGGTAAGCATTAAGAAACAAACCAAACCAGTGATGATGTCAATACTGGTCATGCTGGCTGGTTTACTGATCAGTCTGACCAGTTATGCATCTACTTATGCAACGGTCAGTAAAAACAAGGTCACTAAAAATGAACTGTTCCGGCTTCAGATCATTACCGATAAAAAAGCATCGAGTGATGACCTGAATCTGGATTCGCTGAGAAAAGATTTCTACGTCGATCGCCCCAGCTTCGGCACTTCCGTCAACATTATTAATGGCGACCGAAGTGTCCGCAGCCAGTGGGACGTTTCCATTGCAGCAACCCGCAGCGGCATTATCACCATTCCTTCTTTCACGGTCGGCAATGAAAAAACTCAGCCGATTGCAATTCAGGTCGGCAATGATCCGACACTGCCCGGTGATGATGAAATTGTTGAAATCCATTCAACGCTGGGTAAATCAACACTTTACCCCAATGAAAGTACGCTGTTACATGTGCGTCTCATGCTCAAAGCAGACACACGCCACATGCAAAACCCGCAAATTCAGCCACCATCGGCGCAAGGTGTCACTCTGGAAGCGGCCAGCCAACCGGATCAGCACCGGGAAATTATCAACGGGCTGGCAGTCACCGTGTTAGAGCAGAGCTTCCGGATCACCGCCACCAAAGCCGGAGATTTTTCTGTCACCGAGCCGGTTTTTACCGGTACCATGCTGTTTAACGGGATGCGCGGGCAGACCAAAGTGCACGCGATTAAAACTACGCCGAAAGTCTTCCCGGTCACAGTACTGCCGAAACCAGAAAATTATCAGGGCGTGTGGCTACCCACTTCGTCTTTATCCCTGAAGCAGAGTTGGGTCGACGGAAAAGGAAAACCGATTTCATCCGCTTCGGCAGCAATGAAAGTCGGTGATTCTCTCACCCGGACAATTCAGCTGCAAGTCAGCGGCCTCGGTCAGGAACGTATTCCGGACATCCAAATCAGTTATCCGGATTCACTGCGGGTTTACAAAGAAAAGCCGGACTATAAAACCCTTGATAACGGCGACACGCTGATGACGCTCAAACAGGTGTTGATTCCGAATCAGGCCGGACATATTGAAATTCCCGGTATCAGCCTGAACTGGTGGGACTCCGTCAACAAGAAGCAGAAAAAATCAATGCTGACCGGACTGAACCTCGACGTTGCGCCGGGCAAACCGGTTGAAACCATGATGTCTGTGCCTCAGGCGCCCGCTGCACCGGCAACGGCACCTCCGGCCAAAGAGATCAAAGTGAAGGATGCAGGCTACTGGCCTTATCTGGCCGCCGGTTTTGCCCTGCTCTGGCTGGTCACTTTCATTCTGTTGGTTGTGGTCTATCGTGAGCGCTCAAATACACCAAAAGCCACAGCGGAAAATACAGAGACTAAAAAAGCGGAGCACTCCTCGCTGAAACAGGCGATCAAACAAAAAGATGGCATCCGGATTCAGCAACTGGTGAATCAGCATCTCACTCAGTTCCCGGGTGAGGAGAATCTCCATGAAGAAATTCAGCATGAGGTCAACCGGCTACAATCCGTCATCTATTCCTCAGCACAGGATGATTATGATCCGAAACCGCTGATGAAGTTACTCGCACAGCTGGAAAAACAAGCAAAAAAAAGCGGGAAAAAGCAGACGGAAACACTGCCACAACTCTGACTTCCTTTTGAGCAATCAATGAAATGAAACGGGCCTGAATTGACAGGCCCGTTTTTTATTCTGCGGATTTATTGCCACCCGCACCCTGATTTGCTATTGGTATAAGAACCGGAGCCAGCCATGATCACCCGATTGCTGGTATTCGCGTGTAAATATTCAGGAACTCAAAAACTATCTACAAATCCTGAAACTTCAGCTCAACACAAAGGAACCCATCTATGACCGATACGAATGATATGAATAAGCGCGAAATGACACTGCGTTTTCTGGCCGAGCCCGGCGATGTCAATTTTGGCGGAAAAGTGCACGGCGGCGCCGTCATGAAATGGATCGATTTAGCCGCTTATGCCTGTTCAGCCGCCTGGAGCGGGAAATATTGTATTACCGCTTATGCCGGTGGCATTCGGTTTGTCGCGCCCATTCTCGTTGGCCATCTGGTCGAAGTCAGTGCAAAAGTTGTCTATACCGGACGGACATCGATGCATATTGCGATTGATGTTCAGGCCAGCAATCCCAGAACTCAGGATAAGCGCCTGACCACACACTGCATCGTGATTATGGTTGCTGTCGATGAGCTGGGCAAACCAAGCTCCGTACCTGAGTGGGTGCCCACAACACCTGAAGATATTGAATTACGGGAATCAGCCATCCGGCTGATGAAAATGCGTGAACAGATTGGTGAAGAAATGGAAGCGCATGTCAAAGCATTCAAAACCAGGCCGTAACAGACGCGATACCTAAAGCACCTGACCCGGTCATTCAGATCCTGTAAAACAGAGAGGCAATCTGCCATGAAAAAAACCATCTTCATTGCGTGTATAACCGGGTTATGTGGCTTATGGACCATTGGAACACAGGCAAACATCATCCCCACAATCAAAACCACCGTTGCCACCCATGCACACGGTTTTGATCATCAGAAATTCAAGGATGAGATCATGTCAAACGACCAGATCGCGGTTCGCGACATGATCAAAAGTAAAGATTACGATCCGAATTATCTGTTTGCAGACGGACAAAGCTATTTCGACGGCGTGATGATGTTTGATAATTGCGAGATGGCAGAGATTCTGCTCGCTTCCGGCATCAGGACGGATCTGAAAACATCGGACAATCTGACCATTGCGGAAAAAATCACTAAATCGGCAAGCCCGTGCCTGAAAAAGCTGTTGGCTCAATATCTTATACCCAAGCAACCTGAAGATGAATGATTCAGCGTGCAGCCGAAAGGTACAGTTCAAGGAAAGGGAATGCAGGAATGTACCCACCTTTCAAATTCTCTTGACGCAGAAATGTGCCTTTCAGCTCACGCCCTGCGGGTGAGTTTGTCAGGCTCTGATACAGCGTGACTGATTTTCAACGTAGAATGACTATGTCTTCAAATCAGTGCCTTGTCTCAGAGCCTGACAAATCTCACTGAACCCTGCATCTTCAGGTTGTTTGGGTATAGTAAGTAACGGAAATCGCTCAGTAAATCTGAGCTACAGGGAAATATTCATACGTTTTTGAGATATGGTGCTGCATACCTGGGTAGCGACCAGGTATACGGTTGAAACTCATTACTTTGTCAACAAACCACTTTGTCAACAAACTCAAGCAACCGGACTATTCCGGTTGTTTCAGCGGTTTGACCAGCCGGTCCAGCCCTTCAATCTTAATAGCCAGACACAGCTGCATCAGCTCCCCGAGTTCTCCCTGCGGGAACTCACCTTTGCGCTCAAACCACAGCAGATATTCCTCTGGTAAATCAATCAAGACCCGTCCGGCATATTTACCAAACGGCATTTTAGTTTGCGCCAGTTTTAATAAGTTCTCTTTACTGAGCATAGATAATACCTGCTGTCACTGTCGATATGGATTTAAACCGGAAAGTCCTGACCGAACAACATATTGCGACAAAATTCACCAAATTCAGAGTCAGCCATCGACTGCAGATGATACGGACTGTCGACCCAGCCGTAAACCCGAAGTAACTCCTGAATGCCTTCCCGGTAACTGCGGATAAATTCAAATGTTTCCAGCGCGGCCTGCTCCATCTGATAAGAAGAAATATTGTTGATCTTGTTTTGATACTTACAGTATTTCATCATCCGCAATAATGGCAGCAGCTTTCCATCCAGTTTTGCATCCGCTGCAATCAGCCGGGTTTCTGAGATTTGCGGGCTGCCCACGTAGGACCAGTCATTATTATTGGTTGCCAGCGGAATATAAAAGCCCAGCTCATGATGATCACCGACCATCACCGCCGGCACCAGCTCAAACCGGCAGTGATCAAAATTAATCGCCATACACATTTTATCTAACCGCAATACACTGTCCGGCCACACATGGTGCAAGTCATGTTTTAGCTGATTCAACACCACATGCGGCACCACATCCCGCTGCTCAGATGACATCACCACAAACAGGTCGACATCACATGCTGGCTGAATCAATGTCTTTTTCTTATAACCGCCGGTAATAAAGCATTCGGTGACATACGGGAGTTGCTTTAACTGATCCCGGATTGCCGCAAAACGACTGTTGATCTCTGATTCCTGGGCATCTGTCAGTGCAATATGTTGTAAAAACTGTTCAAACTGAGCCGATAATTCAGCGGATTGCTCAACCATATGATTTCCTTACTGATGTATTTCATAACTGCGGCATAGTATAAGGAAAGCCACTTCAGATTTATATGCAACCATCCAGAATATTGAAATCCGGCACACAGATTTCTTTATCCATCCCATTGCGTCCTGATTTTTGTCTTATACCCAAACAACCTGAAGATGCAGGTTGCTTGGATATAATTATTGTTTTTCACACAAAAATGATAATGATTTGCATTTGATAATGGTTTTCATTTAAATTAATTACTTCAAACAGACTGACGGGAGTCACCATGAATTTAGAACAGTGCTGGACTTATTACGTCAAGGCCGAAGAACTTAATCAACAAGGCCACTGGCCGGAGGCATTTCACCTGTATCATGATTTTCTGGCAAACCTGCCGGATCATTTGCAGTCAGCGATGGCGGGACATTCGACCAAGCCATGCCAGTTCATGTGCATGTTGGATGGATTTAAGAACGCCACGATTCACCAGTCTGAAATTCTGAACACGCTGGGCAAGAATGAAGCGGCATTTCAGCTGCTCAATCAAACCTATAATTATCTGCAATTTATGGTGCTGGAGCCTTTCTCATTGCGGCCAGCTGTGCATGATGTCATCGTTGATCACAGTGAAACGCTGTTACAGCATATTGAAGCCTTCTGTGCCGCACAGCGTTCGGCCACCTGGATGCTGGAATTAGAGCAAATCCAGCGGGCGCATTATCACTTTCACCAGCTACAACAGTTCAGCCAGCATGAATCATTCAGTCTGATGAATTAATGTCGTTTTTATCCGATCCTCTGAATCAAACAAATTCAGAGGCGGATATCAAAAAAGAGACTGCTTTCAGAGACAGAACAACCCTCACGTCCGGCGCAAAAACCGCAGCTGCGGCCCGAACACATTGATCAGGGCACCGGAGACAATCAGTCCACCGCCAATATAAGTCCAGACTGACGGCACTTCATGGAAAACCCACACACCAATCAGGCCGGAAAAAACGATTTGTATATAGGAATAAGCAGAGGCTTTTCCTGCGGTCTGGGTTTGCATGGCCCGGGTCAGGCCATATTGCCCGACCTGAGTGAAGATACCGACTAACACTAAAACCAGCGTCAGGTGTAAATCCGGCCAGACAAAATCCTTGCCCATCAGGATCACAGAGACCGGCAGAGCTACCAGCGGAAAATAAAAAATAATTACAGAGCTGTCTTCGCTGCGGCTGAGTTTTCTGACAATCACATAAGCAATCGCACTGCCAAATGCACCCAACAAAGCAATACCGACACTAAATAGTGGCAAATGATAATCAACGCCACTGTCCATGCCCGGCTGGACCATAGTAAACAGCCCCAGCAAACACAGCACAATACAGATCAAGGTCGCAAACTGAACCCGCTCTTTTAAGAAAATCACCGCCAGCAACGCAGTAAACACGGGATGGACATATTGCAGAATCGTCGCCGCTGCCAGCGGCAATGTCGTGACTGAATAATAGACACACATCAGAGCAACCGTGCCAACTGCTCCCCGGGCAAACAGCCACTTTTTATTGTGTCCCCAGATGGAAATTTTTTTACGTTTGACATCCAGATAGCTGATAATCAGCGACACCAGCGCCCTCGCCGCCACAATCTCAAACAGCGGAATCCCGTATTTTCCGACCAGCTTGACACAGGCAGACATCAGCGCAAAACCAAGGGCAGACAAAAGCATAAAGCGGACGCCAAGCGGCACCAGCGAATCAGATTCAGATTGGGGGGACATAACAACATCAGATTAGTCAAAAGTGTGAGCAGTTTAACATATTTAACTGATAAAAGGAGCAGGAATATGTCAGCCAGTCATTGTCATGAAGATTTCATTTTTATTTGATCTAATAGCAATAAGTGAAATCAGATGAATAAGGAAAGCACTTGAATGCTTCTGCTATCACGCTCAGCCACACAACAATAGAAGACTTACACGCTGTTGAATATCAATGGGTCCGTTCTATGTATGCCAGTGGCCATAGTGTTCAGGAAATCAATCATTATATTCGTCAGTGCTTTGGCGGTGATGAGTCTTTTGCTGATCTGTTTCGCAAAGTCGCATTACACCAGGAAGAGTTGTATGTGCTGCTGCAATATATAGGTTATCAGCCACTGTATTCTGATTCAGGGCTGGGTTAACTTTTCTTATTTACCGGGATATTTCTGATCAGGTCACGTTTATTTTTTAAGCGGCACCCGCTAAAGTAAATATACCCAAGCAACCTGAAGATGCGGGATTCAGGTTGCTTGGGTATAATAAGAAGAGTTCTTTTAACTGGTCCGGAGCACATGATTATGCTGAACGACGAACTTTATCTTCGTGCACTGGAGCGCGATGATCTGAGGTTTGTTCATAACCTCAACAATAACCGCAATATCATGTCTTACTGGTTCGAAGAGCCTTATGAGTCTTTCGACGAACTGGAAGAATTATACAATAAACACATTCACGACAATGCTGAGCGACGGTTTGTTGTGGAAGACCGGAATAAACAGTTAATTGGCCTGGTGGAATTAATCGAGATTAATTACATTCACCGCAGCGCAGAATTTCAGATCATCATCGCACCGGACTATCAGGGCAATGGCTATGCCTCCTGCCTGATTCATAAAGCGCTGGACTACTCTTTTACCATCCTCAATTTACACAAAATCTATCTGCATGTGGCAATTGAAAACGATAAGGCAATTCACTTGTACAACAAAGCAGGATTTAAAGAAGAAGGCCATCTGGTACAGGAGTTTTTTATCAACGGGCATTATCAGGATGTAAAACGCATGTATATTCTGCAGCACGATTACCTGACACGCCTCGGACAGGCCATTCACCTTGAAAGCTAATCTGAAATGTTAAGTCCGGTACAAGACTTTCACGATATGCCAGCCAAACTTTGTTTTCACCAGCTGCGGGGTCAGGACTTCCCCTTTAAAGCAGGCTTTGTCAAACGCCGGCACCATTTGCCCGCGACGAAACTCTCCCAGATCACCTCCCTTTTTACCTGAAGGACACAAAGAGTGTTTTCTGGCAAGTGTCTGAAATTTTGCACCTTTCTTTAATTGCCGGAGGATATCTTCCGCCTGATTTTTATGTTTAACAAGTATATGCAGTGCAGCAGCTGTTGCGGCCATTGTCAGATTCTCCCCATCAAAACGGTAGATTATAACGTAACTTATCAGAGATAGTGATATTTGAATCGATAAGATCAATAAAAGACCGTTTAGAGAAATTCTGATATTGAACCGGAACTCAGATCGTTTACTATTACATATAAGAGCGTCTTTAGGTAAGTCATCATGGGTAAAACCGTAAGTAAAGCGAATCAATCTCAGGGAATGCTGATGTTTACACTCAATCGTCAGCGTCAGATGTTTGCGATTGGTACACTAAAAATTCGTGAAATTGTGTCTTATCAGCCCATGACACAAATTCCATATTCACATCACAATGTGATTGGTACAGTCACCATCAGAAATTTAACGATTCCGGTGATCGATATGGCTGCCGCTATCGGCTTCTATCCGATTCCTCCGGAAGATTATAAAGACTGCTACCTGATTGTTACCGATTGTCTGCGTACTGTCGTCGCCTTTATGGTACGTTCAATTGAAAAAATCATTGAATGTAACTGGCGTGCGATCGAACCGGCCCCTTCAACAGCCGGACACCATGTGTTTGTTACGGGCATCACCCGGTTCGAAGATCACATTGTACAAATGCTGGATGTCGAGCTGCTCTTGTCCAAAATATATCCGCAGTTTGAATCCACAAAAATCCCGATTCTGACTGATATCGAACGGGAAAAGCTGAAAGCGTTTAATATTTTGCTGGTCGATGATTCAACAGTAGCCAGAAAGCAGTTGTCTGATGCACTTGACGGCATCAATATTCCTTACGATATCTGTAAAAATGGCGCCGAAGGGCTTCAGCTGATGCGCGATCGGGCTGAGCGGGGCTCACCCGTCGATATTCTGGTCAGCGATATCGAAATGCCGGGGCTGGATGGCTACGAGTTATCATTTGAAGTCCAGAATGATCCGGCGCTGAGCAATGCTTATATAATCCTGCATACGTCGCTGTCGAGTGAAATCTGTATAGAACAGGCTCATCAGGTTGGGGCACATGAAGCACTGGAAAAATTTAACTCAACCGAGTTGGTTGAAGCCATGCTCCGCGGTGCGACCAAATTACAGGAACAAGCTGTCAGTAGCTAACTTTATGTTCTGCAGATAAAAAAATCAGCGCATCTCTCACCGCAAAGCAGATGCGCTGTTTCAGAAAAAAAAGTGAAGCTGCTTCTGCCCCTTTGATGATTGTTAAAGTAAACTCATGCTCTGAGTCATAACTGACAATAAAAGAACAATCACCACACAGCTTCAAAACAGGAACAAGGATATGTTAAATTAACTCCGCTTACTTCCGGCCTAACCTTCGTCGTAACTGACATCCAGCTGATAATCACCATCCCCCTTGGAGTGATATTCTTTGCTTTCACTACATACCAGTGGATGCCCTTTTTCATCACACTTCACCAGGCTGACCCAGTGGCGGATACATAACGTGGCATGACACTCTGAAGCCTGCGCATTTAAATGCGTACAGGTTTCCAGCTGAATATCTGCAATTTCAACCAGTTCAATGCATCCGGTGCCTCTGCGCGCGCCCAGAGCAACTTCTACATGGCAACCATCCCCGTTACGAAACACGATTTGCTTTGGTTCGTTCCGGTCACCGACGTAGGCAACAAAATGATTGGGATACTGTAATCCGGTATGTCTTCCATCACTGAAGTAAGCCACAATGTGGTGATAGTCAATCACATAACTGGTGACATCAGAATGTGATCCTTCATCAAGAGGGAAAAGTTTATCCAGTAATCTTTTGGCCTGAGCCTGTTTCTCTTTCGCCTGCCCGGCACCCAGTGATTCCACAGAAATCACCATCTCTGTAATAAATTGCTGACTTTGCTGTCTGTCAAATATGGTATTTGGCATTTGCATGTTCATCAATGCATCCCCTCATGTCATCCTTTTTAAAATTCACATTCACAACCTCACTTCATGTGGGGTATTTTTTCACCACGATGTGATTTTGCTTATCTTTTAGACTAATCTATTCTATATACAATTTCACAACAAAAATTTTACAGTGTGAATTATACAAATGGCCTTATCAAAGAGTATTATTCGTCAGTCTCACTTTCTGGGTACAAAAGTACGAAACTTAAGAAAGAGAAATCACCTGACTATGGAAGATTTATCTGCAAGATGTATCCGGATCAATCCTGAGTACGCCCCTTCGGTGTCTTACCTGTCAATGATAGAACGGGGGAAGCGGGTACCAAGTATTGAGATGCTGAAAGTCATTGCGCAGGTGTTTCAAAAAGATCCCAACTGGTTTCTGGATGATCAGCCGGAAGCGGTTGATATCACGCCAAACAAAGGTACCCGTGGCGGGATTACCGGCATGGCACTTGAACCCGGTTTTCTGTTTTCAGAAGAAATTCTGCAAATTGCAATTCCGGAAATGCTGTCACAAACGGGCATCTCCGGCAGGCAGTTTGCCCAGTTGCTCATCCGGGCACATCAGGAAAGTCTGAAAAATCATTTCCCTGATCTGGAACGTGCCGCAGAGAATATTGGTCAGAAACAACTCAATCTGACAGTTGAGGATTTGATCGACATCGCACATCATCTGGGGCTGAGCATTCACTGGTTCTCTGAAGCTTCAACGGAAGTCAAAGATGAACTGGGGCTGGCAGCCAACAGGTTGGTGACTTCTTATTTTGAGCCACCCGGCTCAATCTATCTCAATGAACTGATGAAGCCTTTTCCAACCCGGATCAAATATGATTTAGCCGTTTATATCGGCCATAACATTCTTCACAGTAAAGAAGGCTGCAAAACCGTGCTCTCTATCGGGCACACCAACAGCTGGGAAGAGAATTCCGCTGAACAGGCAACTTACGATATCAACTCAATTGATATGCTTCAGGCATGGCGGGATTTTGAATCGAGTTTCTTTGCCGGCGCATTATTGTGTCCCAAAGTACCATTCCGCCAGCTGCTTGACCGGAATGGATACGAGATTTCCGTTCATGAAAAGGTCGGTGTTTCACCTTCTGTCGCGATGAGACGGATGACCGCAGTGTCGCCTTATCCTTACTGGCATTACTTTGATGCTTATGGCGAAGGTAAACTCAAAGCCGTTTACAGAGGCAATGGCATCCCGCTACCGTGGGGAAATATGCGCAAGGTTAAAGATCCCTGTCAGCACTGGGCAGTTTTCCGCCAGCTCGCCAGCCCTCAGTCTGGCAGTTCCGCTCAAATATCTCTGCTGAATGTCGGCGATGAACCGAGAATCTACTGTTGTGAATCCGTAAATGTGATTGACCCGGCCGGAAATTCACGGGTGTTATGTGCCGGCATCGATTTAAATCCGGCACTTGAAGCCCAGGGCTGGAATGCTTTAGACATAGCAACATCACTGAAAGAAGCATGCATCAGCGGCGGTGGTGCCGCAAAAATTCCGAAGCCAATTCACCAGCGTTTAACGACGATTGCAAAAATATTGAATATCAACTGGATTGAGCGTGGGATTACAAAGGAAGCACAACTGATTTGTTCCCGCGGAGGTGTCTGTCCCCGTAAGCCAAACTGTTACCAGTCAGCCAGCACAGAATAGCGGGTGAAAGAAAACCAACAGACAAAAAAAAGCCAGTCACAAATGAATGTGTGACTGGCTGATAATCAGTGTGAACAATAATCAGGTTCACTAACAACGTCAGTTGGCTAGGTGACCCTCGGCTTAAAAGGGTCACTTGATATAATGCAGTAAGCGTGCCAACTTTTAAAATCAATATAAGTGATTGAATAAAAAAGATTTTATATTTATTCTGTACAAACTCATAGCAGAGGAGTTCATATAGGATTGCATCATGCAATTTAATTTTCATTTTGCAAATGCAATATGAATCAACGCTGATATTTCTCAGCATACATATTGCTATCCGCAAACTTGATCATATCACTGACATTCTCCATCTCATCCATATAAGTGGTATAACCGATACTCACTTCCAGCAAAATACTGTGTCCTTCGCATTGAATGGGGATTAATTCAAATGTATGACGAATCCTGTCTATCACACCTCTGATATAGTGAGAATGAACACCATCAATCAGCAATACCAAAAATTCATCACCACCGATTCTGGCAACACAATCACTGTCCCGGACCGCATTGCGGATACGTCTGGCACATTCGATTAACACCTGATCACCGACAAAATGTCCGTACTGATCATTGATGAGTTTAAATTTATCTATATCGATACAAAGCAGGCTGAATCCCGGGCCAGAGGCTGCTCCTCTCTGCTTTTTATTCTCAAAGACTTTACTGAGCCTGTCCATAAAGAACCGCCTGTTGGGTAACTGAGTCAGCTCATCACACATGGATAACTGGTTTGATTTTTTATACAGGCGATAGACTGTCAGGAAGGACATCGTCAACACAACAAACAATGAATAACCGATAATGCGAACCAGATAGTATTGATACCAGGAATACCGGCTGTCGACATTCCCCTGTTTTTCAGCAATCGCGATCTGCCAGGTTCCCGAGGGAAAATAAAACATCTCCTGTACAAACACATGCTGAAAAACCTGCGGTTTTCCCCAAAAAACATTCCCTTCTTTTTCCGTAAAGTCTTTTCCCATGACAGCAATATCAAAATGGCTGGCCAAATCGGTAAAATTGAGAAAACTAAACAACTTATCAATATCAACCACGATACTGACACTTCCCCAATAATGCTGATTTTTCAGGGGATCAAGGAAAACCGGAGAACGGACAATCACCGCAGTACCACCCTGAACAAGTTTCACCGGGCCGGACACGACAACCTCCTCCATCTGGCGGGCTTTTTGCACCGCCTCCCACTGCTCCGGAATTGAACGGAAATCGGTGCCGATTGCCTTTTTATTTTCTTCAACAGGATAAACATACCGGATCACATCATCCGGTGCTAAGGAGACAGAACGAATATATTTGCCCTGCTCAATGGTTTGCTGAGAGACACTTTGCCAAAACTGAGAAACCGCCTGACTATGAACAGAAATAAGCATAGAAAGACTTTTGGCGGCATAAGCATCCGCCAGAATAGAAGCTTCTAACTTGTAGCGGACCAGAGCTAATTCGTCTTCTGCCCGTTGCTGGATATCATGCCGCATTGCCTGCTGATGAGTCAGAAAAAGAAACTCGATTAAACCTGTATAAGCGCAGCCCAGAATCAATAAAAAAATAATGGCTGTCCACGGCCTCAGCAGGACATGATGATGCATGAATTTTCTCTCTGTTGTTCTGGTTATCATTTTCTAATAACAATGAGTCAAAAAGCCTGGATAGACAAATCACTCTAACAAAAACAATGAGAATTAATATGCATATATTGTAAATAAATGAATTTATCGCGGTTTACCGCACCTGGCCCGGTTATCTCTTAAGCCAGTACCTCCCGGGTGTGTGAATTTTTGGTCATGAATGTCTCAATACATGGCTGAAAATTTAGCCAGGCACCAATATCGAAAGTGCCATTTTGGTATACATCTCTTCTAACATTTGCCAGCCGGCATCAGTTTGAACCGGGATGCCGGAAAAAACCGATTCATTCCCGGCACGAATCACCAGATAATTCAGACTGGCGCCTAAAATAGCACCAAATGAATTCAGCAAGGTTGTATTAAACCGGCCGGTTTTTACCAGAAAGGCAAATAAAGCCTGAACATGGGCTTCTCTTGCTTTCGCCAGCACATTGCCGACCGGTGACGATTCGATGAGCTCCCAGGCAAGAATCGCAGCGGTTGCTTTACGCGTTCTGATCGCCGAAATATGCTGACGAATCAACGTCGCCACCGCTTGTTCAAGATCATTTTCAAAATCAGCCAGGGTCAGCTCACCAATACTTTCCTCAACAGACGGCCAGAAAATACCACTTTCCGCGTACTTCTCCGCCAGTTGTTCTAACCCACCAAAATATCTGTAAATCAACACCTTATCTACCTTTGCTTTAGAAGCAACATAGTTAATTTTCAGTTTTTGAAAACCTTCATTGACCAGAATATCTTCGAACGTATCCAGAATTCTTTGTTCAGTCTGTTCTCTTCTTCCCATTTGTTTCTGTTCACCTTCACGAATAGGTAATATATATTGCATATTTCCGGGGGATGATGTTGAACAGATTCATACACTGTCAAACGACCCGGCGGTTTTTATGACGAAAAACCATGGCTCTGAATACACATTTTAACCAATTTTGACTTTACAAACATAGCATAAAAAAACAGAATGTCACCAGAGAGTGACAAAACATTATTTGATCATCATGTTTGTTTGGGTATATACCTGCATCAGTAAAAATAAAGAGTATTCGATATATGAAAAAAGCAAATTATCTGATTTTGGCAGCAAATTTAATCGCCTTGCCGCTTTATGCCCAAAGCACAGATTACTCGATCGGTGCTGGCGTAGGCATACAGCAATCAATTTATAAAGGCATTGACAACACAACGTCTCCTTTTCCGTTAGTTGGATATGAAGGTGAGCACTTCTTCATTCAGGGCGTCACTGCCGGTTATCAGCTGCGTCCGGCCAGCGCATCATCAAATCTTATTTTCAAGGTGATGTATGACTTTAAGGAGTTTGATCCTTCCGACTCTGATAATGCACAAATGCAGTTACTGAATAAAAGAGATAACGCCGTGATGGCTGGTGTCGGTTATAAACTGAAAACCGCAGTGGGAATTTTTCAGGCGGATGCTTTAACAGATGTCAGTGATGAACATAATGGCTCCTCAACCAGAGCAATGTGGACCATCCCCTTCCCTAATGGCCGCTGGGGATTCAATACCACCGTCGGCTACAATTACAGCAACGGGAATTACAATAACTATTACTATGGCGTTTCTGCTCAGGAATCCGTGGTATCAGGGCTGGCCAGTTATGATCTGGACTGGGCGGGCTCATTCTTCACCAATATCCAGTCTTACTGGATGCTGACGCAAAACCTGTCTGTTGGCGGCGGTATCACTTACACATTGTATGATGATGAAATATCGGATAGTCCGATGGTTGATGATGATGAAACACTCGGCGTCAATATGAGTGTGACTTATCGCTTTTAAACCACGATATTTCACTGTCATTTTTCTCCGCTTCCATCACTTCCATCACTCATCCACTAAAACCGGTCAAATCAGCGGCCGGTTTCTGCTCAGGCAACTGTGTCCTGAAAACAGTGCCAAACAATCACTCAGGTAAATACCAAACACGAACACACATCAGCCCGGCTTACGGGATTCGACATGACGATCATTTCCAGACACATAAGTAGCTTACTTGATATACCCAAGCAACCTGAAGATGCAGAGTTCAGCGTGCATCTTCAGGTTGTTTGGGTATATATAAAAATCTCTGATATAAACACCATAATTTTTCGTCTGTTTCCTCCCGGCCAAATCCGTTAATTTATTTTGAACAGATTATTTTATCTTTATTTATCAAAGATCTGTTTTGCCTGACAAAACAAAAAAATTTCTATTAATGGCCAATTCACGGAGAAGCAATCATGAAACTGAAATACCCGCACCTGTTTAAACCCATTCAGATCGGCAATATTACTTTTAAAAACCGTCTCTTTTCTGCGCCTGTATCTCTACAGGAATTATCCAGTGAATGCTTTTTATCACAGGAAAACATCGCATTCTTCGAGCTGAGGGCGAAAGGAGGCGCAGCCAACGTCACTATTGGCGAAGCCATTGTCGAAGAAACCGGCCGTGCACATACCAAAGAGTTACGCATTGATGACCCGCTGATTCTGCCATCCCTGACCCATGCCGCCCGTTCTATTCGCCGTCATAATTCGATTCCCAGCATAGAGCTGGCACATGGCGGTAAATATGCCGGGATTCCGAATCTTGAGAATCCCCATCCGAAAAACAGACCATACGGCCCGGTCCACGAATTTTCCGAAAACGGTACTGAAGTTTTTCAGATGGAAGAATCCATGCTGATCCGGCTGGCAGAGTCCTACAAGACAGCAGCAGCCCGGGCTAAACTGGCCGGATTTGAAATGCTGATGGTACACGGGGCACATGGCTGGTTAATCAGTCAGTTCCTTTCTCCAACCAACACCCGGACTGATCAGTACGGTGGCTCCTTTGAAAACAGAATGCGCTTCCCTGTGATGGTACTGCAGGCTATCCGGGAAGCCGTCGGACCGGGCTTTCCAATTGAATTTCGAATGAATGCGCTGGAGCTGTATCCTGAAGGGCATGGTCTGGATGAAGCCATCCGGGTAGCCAAATACATTGAACCTTATGTCGATATTCTTCATATCAGTGCCGGTAACCAACACATTCAGGAAACATTTGTCAGAACCCACCCATCGATGTTTTTGCCCCACGGTGTCAATGCAGGGCTTGCAGCTGAAATCAAAAAACATGTCAGCATTCCTGTGGCCGTTGTCGGCGCAATTACCGACCCGGATTTAGCTGAGGAAATTATCGCCTCAGGACAGGCCGATATTGTAGCTCTTGCCCGTGGCTTAATGGCTGATCCATTCCTGCCACAAAAAGCCCATGAGGGCCGTGATCAGGATATCCGTAAATGTATGCGCTGCCATGACTGTATGGACACAATCATTGTCACCCGGGATACCGCATGCAGTATTAACCCGGTCATTGGGGAAGAAGAACTCTATTTCTCTCCGCCACCGTTGCCCCGCCAGTCTAAAAAAATTCTGGTTGCCGGTGGCGGTCCGGGTGGCATGCAGGCGGCACTAACAGCAGCTGAACGCAACCATCAGGTCATTCTTTGTGAGGCCAGCTCTGAGCTGGGCGGACAAATTCGCTGCGAAGCTCATGTGGATTTCAAAAAGAATTATTACGAGTTCTCAAAATGGCTGATTCATCAGGTCACTCAACATGAGAATATTGAAATTCGCACAAATACGAAAGTCGATCCTCAGCTTGTTGACACGATTGCACCGGATTCACTGGTCTGCGCAATCGGTGCTGTTCCGATCACGCCGGGCATTCCGGGCATCGATGATCCGCGGGTCATTTATTGCACGGATATGGAGAATGAAGATCTGGAAACCGGACAGCGGGTGGTGATTATCGGCGCCGGGCTGGTTGGCTCAGAAACCGCAGTGCATTTCAAGCGGGAGAACAAACAGGTCACTTTAATCGAAGCCAGAGATGACTTTGCCGTTGATGCGAACGTTTTCCATAAAATGGCACTGAATATCGAACTGCGCGAAGGTATCGATGTCCATCTGAACACCCGCGTGGAAGCCATTACGCCAGAAGGCGTGGTTGCTATCGATCAATCCGGCCAGAAACATGTTTTCCCGGCAGATACCATTTTCTGTGCCGCTGGTATGCGGTCGCTTGCTGAGGAACGTGAGCAGCTCAGAGAGTCCATTATTGACTTCCGGCCTGTCGGAGATTGCGTTCAGGTTGGTAAAGTCTCTGCGGCAGTCCATCACGGTCATTATGCCGGTATCGATATTTAAACTGAACTGACTTCAGGCCGGAAACGCCATCGCAAACAGTTTCCGGCCTGATCCTGTATCTTCGGATATCAGGCGTCTGTTAGCTCTGTCAGTTAAACTCACTTTGTCTGTTAAACCAGGCTGTACACATCCGGTTGCCAGATTTGCATAAAAATTTCCGGATTGGCTATTGGTTTAAAACCATATTGTTCATACAAGCCATGCGCATCACTTGTTGCCAGCACGATACGCCTCAACCCCTGAAGTTCCGGATGACTCACAATCTCATGGATTAACCATTTACTCAGGCCTGCACCACGGTGGGTTTCTGAGATAAACACATCAGACAAATAAGCAAATGTCGCTTTATCAGTGATCATCCGGGCAAAGCCAACCTGCTCACCAGAATCCTTGTACACGCCAAAACATAATGAATTGGCAATCGCTTTTTGCATTACCGCTTCCGGTATACCTTTCGCCCAATAGCTCTCTGAAATAAAACGATATACCCAAGCAACCTGAAGATGCAGGGTTCAGGTTGCTTGGGTATAAACCACTGTAAAATCAAGTTCACTTTGATTGGTACTGACCCGATACCCTTCCACCACAGATAGTCACCCCTTCAATTCTGTCAGACATATCAGTCCGTTATAGCATACATCAGCATCCGGTGCCCGGCCTCACGGGCATTAGTCATTAAATTGAAACAAAAACCCAATAAAAACAAAATCTAACAATAACAATCCTGAAAGCAAAGGTTCATCTTTAATCTCTAATTTATCCCGGTCAATACAACAAAAGTGCTGCGGCTCATTCTGTCACCACAACCCAATGGCAGATGTTTGGCACTTCAAACAAGATAAGGTAAATAAAATGAAAAAAGCAGTTCTGGCAACCGCAATTTTTACAGCATTGGTATCTGGTACATCTTTCGCAGCAACTGTCTATGACAGCGAAGGGACAACATTGAAAGTTGGTGGACGTGCTGAAGGACGTTTCAACATCTCTGACAACAACGAATCAGCAACAGATAACACAAGCACGTTCAAAGATAAATCCCGTGCACGTGTCAACCTGAAAGGTAAATCTGAAATTTCTGATTCATTGTACGGTTTCGGTAAATATGAAGCTGAGCTGGACAGCGAATCTGACATCACAAACCGTTACTTTTTCGCGGGTATCGGCACAAACATCGGTGAGTTCTCATACGGTAAACAGGATTCTTCTCAGACTCAGCTGACAGACTTCACTGATATCCTGAATACATTTGGTGCCAGCGCTTCAAGCTATGTCAGTGGCAACAAAAGTAAACGTGAGAACAACTTCCTGTATTCAGGTGAATTCGATGCACTGACACTGAAAGCAAACTACGTTGCTTCTGATGAAGAAGATGAAGATAGCGTTGGTCTTTCAGGGGTTTATCAAATCAATGATGCATTCAGTGCTGGTTTAGGTTATGTCAATCAGGACGCTGGTGAATCAGTGTCCGGTGATCAATTCAACGCAGTTCTTGGCTACAAAATGGATGCATTATATCTGGGTGCATTCTTCAGCACAGGTACTGCAGTTGCATCAAATAAAGAAGTCGATGCGACAGCTTACGAGCTGAGTGCTAAGTACAAGTTCGGTCAAACTGCACTGGCGGCTGTTTATAACTATCAGGAACTGGATGACGATGATTCAGTCGATGAATTTGCAGTTGAAGTTGAGCACAAATTTAACGGCCATCTTCGCATGTATGCCGGTTATCTGTTCCAGCAAATGGATAACGAAGATGACGAGCTACAGGCGGGTATCCGTTACGATTTCTAAAATGATGTCTTCTGTCCGGAAGCGTTATCAGGCAAAACAATTGTCCTGAAAGCGATTACCATGCCGGGCAGAGTTCAGGCACCATTATAAAAATAAATTCTACTGTCCTTTTTATTTGGCCGGGCAGGCGTGCCCGGCCTTTTTTATCCATTACGTTTTGGCTGCTGATAAGTTTTTCCCGCCGCCTGATAAACCTCTTTCTTTTTCACACTGAATTCAGATTCAAAAAACCAGGCCACAAAACCGATCACATCATCACCTTCATTCATGATGTGTTCAACATAGTCCTGCATTTCTCCCTGCTCATTCTCCTGCTGTGTCACATGATAAATTCGTTTTTTACCCTCAGCTTCTGCAATCGCAAACTGCCCGGTTAAGTCTTTTGCGGCTTCAGCAATATCGCTATCCTCAACGGTTTTGAGAAAATCCAGCGCCTGCGGCAATGAACCGCACTCGCAAGCCTGTTTAACAATTTGCACGAAATCATGCTGTTGCATCATCTTTACCATTCTGATTCCAAATAAGTGCGCCTATCCTCTCATAAATTGATTTTCCCCTAAAGCCTGATCATTGCTGAAAAAACCGAATACACCACCGCTTCATGGTTTCTTAAGGAAAATAGCCCTGATACTGGAAAAGTTGCATTTCTTCTTCCACAGTTAAAAGGACATTATTCAATCTAATCAAGGTCAGCGGGCTTTTTGGCATGAAAATGGACAAGCATTCCTTGTTCAGAGAACGAAGTCTTCAAGCAATCTCTGAGCTTATCGACACTACCGATGGTTCTTTATATCAGCAAGCAACTGATATACTGCATCACGCCTTAAATTCATATGCTTCATTACTGATTGAAGTTGACAGGACCACTCAGTCTAAGCGTCTGCTGGCAACCTCACCCAAAATGCGGGCCGAAGAGAACATATGCCGGGATTTGGAAACTTTGCTGACGCAACAGATGAAATACACTCAGGATGATTATTTCATCATTCCAATGCACACGGCTTTACGGTTTCCGCAAGAACGGTATGTCGTACAACATCAGATCGAAGGTTATTTCGGCACCACATCCCAAAGCTCTGAGCCCGGCAGTCAGTGCTATTTATTCATCACACTGACAACAGAACCGATAGACGATCCGGACACTCTGTATGAATGGCATCAGCTCATTGCACAAATCGTACAACAAAACCAGCGACATGATTATCTGGCCCGGCGTGTGGATCTGTTACTGAACCGGCTCAACCATGAGGTTTCTCACGATAATCTGACTAACCTGATGAATAAAAGCTATCTGACAGATACGCTGGAACGGTTAATGATTTCCCCGCCGGAAACCGGACCCAAACCATTTTCACTGGGCTTACTGGATATCAAAAACTTCAGTTTAATCAATGATGTTCATGGTATTTATATCGGCGATCAGGTCTTAAAGCATGTCGCGCAAATCATGGCGACGCTGATTCAGGATGAGCAGTTTGTCTTCCGTCTGGCCAATGATGAATTTGCATTTATCACTTTTCGTCAGAACCCGGTGTCATTATGTGAAAAAATGATCAAACAGATCTCATATGGATATCATGATACCCACCATCACATTTCGCTGAAGACCCGTATCGGACTGGCAACGTACGTCGAAAGTTCGGTTCATGCCGATGAGCTGTTACTCCATGCCTCTCTGGCACTCAAAGAGTGTAAAACAGCAGATCACCCCATCTGCAGCTACGAAACATCCCTGAGCGATGCCTATCTGCGTAAAACAGAACTGATCAATGCCCTGAAAAAAGAGCTGAATACCAGCATTGAAGCATCTGATGCACTTTCGATTAAGCTTCAGCCAATTGTTCGCCGCCACCAAAGTATATGGAGCTATTTTGAGGTTCTGGCGCGATGGACGCACCCGACACTGGGAGAAATCAGCCCGATAGAGTTTATTGAAGTTGCTGAAGAGTCCGGCTTAATCATCAGCCTGGGGCGACGGATTATCAAACTGGCCTGTCTGGCAAAACAGGAAATTGAGTCACATGGGTGTCACATCAGGCTCAGTATCAACTGCTCAGCCCAGGAACTGAGTCAGTCTCATCTCTATACCGATTACCTGACAGAACAGATCACCGCTTTTGGATTTCACCCGGAAGAATTTACCATTGAGATCACTGAAACCACACTGTTAGTACAACAGCACCTGGCGAAGAAAACATTACGTCAGCTCCGCACCGCCGGGTTTAAAATTGCACTGGATGACTTTGGGACAGGTTATTCCAGCCTGAACTATATTCACAGCTATCCAATTGATTGTATTAAAATTGATGCCTCTTTTATCAAAAATATGCTCAACAGCTATAAATCAGAGAAAGTTGTCAGTCTGATTATTCAGCTGGCAAACCAGCTGAATATTGATCTGGTCGCCGAAGGTGTAGAGCAGCAACATATCCTGAATAAGCTTTATAATATGGGCTGTAGTCAAATTCAGGGGTACTGGTTTTCCCGGCCAATCCCAAGCCAGGACGTCGTTCGTCATTTGTTAAACCAAAGCCAAACGTCGGCATCCGATACGGATACGTTAGTCAACCTGCGTTCTTCATAAGGTTTGGTTGAACACCGGGTTACCATCATCAATAAGTTGCCATCATCAATAAAATTCCCGGCATAAAAAAGCCAACGCGACCAGAGGTCTGTTGGCTTTCAGTTCATTGCTCTTCCGGATCACCGGATTTATCTTGCCCGGATCAGACTGCTGACCTAGCTTTGACCCGTCCCTTCTTCTGTCCGGGAAGCCAGCTGAAGCTCTTTTTGCTTCAGCAGCTGATCCAGCCGGTTGCGGTTCGCCTTAAATTGCTTCATCTCTTTTCTTGCTACTGACGTCGCCATCGGAATTTTCGCTTTCATTGCATTCACCGGGCGACCTTTGACAAGCAGCTCATAATGCAAATGAGGACCGGTTACACGCCCTGAACGACCAGTCAACGCAATTTTCTGCCCACGGGAAACTTTTTGACCTTTATGAACCAGAATCTTACTCAGATGCAGATAGCGGGTTTTATAAGTTGAGTCATGCCGGATCACCACATATTTCCCGGCATAAGGGTGGTTACGGATCATCACCACTGTGCCATCACCCGTTGCCAGAACCGGCGTCCCAACCGGTGTGGCAAAATCAGTTCCGTTATGCGGCATAATCCGGTGAGTCACCGGGTGGTGGCGATGCGGATTAAACGGTGAGCTGATCCGCCATCTTCTGCTGGTTGGATAACGACGGAAAGCTCTTTGCAGGCTGCGCCCATTGCGATCATAATACTGGCCATCTGTATGCAGGTAAGCTGAAATCGTTTTGCCCCGGGTAAAAATTTTCACCGCCTGAATCTCAGTATTTCCGGTCAGCGTTTTACCGACATACTGCTTCGACTGAACAATTTCAAATTTATCACCGGCACGCAGGTCTCTGGCAAAATTAATCTTATCTTTCAGTAAAGAGACGATTTGCTCGATTTCATTACTGTTCAGGCCCGCCTTATTCACCGATAATGAGAATGAGCCGTGAATCTCACCAATGAGCGGTTCACGCTTCCACTGACCGGGAATTTTGATGCTTTTATACTCATAACTACCGTCTTCCAGCCGGGTAAAGACCACACTTTCAACCAGACTGAATTCAAGTGACATTTTCTGCAGAGACTGCCCGTCTTCACTTCTCCAGAAACGAAGTGTATCACCAGGCATAATGGTATCCAGAGACAAATAGTCCAGATCCGTTTCCATAATTTTCATCAGGTCACGATAACCGAATCCAAGCTGCTCAAAGATATGACTGAGATTATCTCCGGGACGAATCGTATATTCGTAATCAGGCAGGCGTTCTGTCATTTGTGTTTGTTCGGCCACCAGGGACTCGACCAAACGGTTTTCGGGTAAAGCCAGTTCAAGGCTGCGACGATGGACTTGTCCGTGATAAAGCAAATTATAGAATGCGATTACGATTAATAATGGTAATCCGAGAACATATGCTTTTTGCCGGCCAGACAGCGCCGCGACACGTTCGATAATTGCTTTCACCACTCACGATACCCCGATAATTGAAAAATCAATAAAGCTTAAAATTTTATACTGTAAAAGTCACGAAAGAAAAATGATAAGGCTTAAAAAAACGCCAAAAGGCACCGAAGTGCCCTGTCAAATATATGCTCAGAGTCTCAATCTGTATCAGTTCAGATACGATGTTACCCATGAACTTCATTGATCAGAAATGGCTCACCCAAATCACTTGTTCAGCCAGATCTTATTGTTGCAGAGAAGGTTTACTGGTGTGTGGAAACCAGACAATTATCTTCACCAAACTCATTGGGAACATACTGATCAGCGCCGGGGTCATTAACCCAGTCCTGTTCATTGACCAGATAACGAAACTGAAACTGCTCATCTTTCGGCAAACGCGTCTTAAACTTAAAAGTTCCGGACTTCGAGATTTTCTTCATTGGTTCAGGCTTCCAGTCAAGAAAATCCGCTACGATTGCTGCCCTTGAAGCATCTTCAGGCATATCCAGTTCAAACGTCACTTCAACTTCATTCTTGGTTTTAAAAAAGCGCTTACTAATCATCTGCAAACTCCGTCTTGTCATTGGTGCTGATTCTGAACAAGTCACCCTTTATTTCAGAAGTAATAACCTGCCCGAACTCAAATTGAACAAATATTAACCAATTCTGTTTATCTTAAAAAATATAGCACCTATCTACAATAACAAAATAAACAAAGTGCTATTTTTACTTTGATTTTCTGCCATCAACTGATGGTTTGGTTACTATCACCCATCAAATTGAATAATGCGACAGTAAGCATATGTTCATAAACATAAGCAATGGTATGACATTTTTCCACCCCAAAGTGTGATATCGGTTCCATCGGCGCCGAATAACAAGCCACTCCGTGATCAGAAAAATAAAAAAAGCCCCTGAAACAGGGGCAAGAGTTACCATCGCTTATAGTTATTTGAATGCGGTGACCTGATGGTGAGGTATAAAAATAAATAGTAAGGCGCAGCCAGATCAGCCGAAATCGCCGTTCACATAACCACGGGTACGATCATCGCCCGGATTACTGAAAATAACTGAAGTCTCATTATGTTCAACCAATTCTCCCATCAGGAAGAAAGCCGTTCGATCTGAAATACGGCGGGCCTGTTGCATTGAGTGGGTCACAATCACGATAGTGTAGTTTTTCTTCAGCTCTTCCATCAGCTCTTCGATCTTATGCGTTGCAATTGGATCCAAAGCGGAAGTCGGTTCATCCATCAAAATCACGTCAGGTTCCATGGCAATCGTCCGGGCAATACACAAACGTTGCTGCTGTCCGCCTGACAGACCAAATGCATGAGACTTCAGACGATCTTTCACTTCATCCCACAGTGCGGCACCACGAAGCGAGCTTTCTACCACTTGATCAATATGCTTTTTGTCCTTAATACCCTGCGCACGCAGACCATAAGCAACATTTTCATAGATACTCATCGGAAACGGATTCGGCTTCTGGAAAACCATACCGACTCTGATACGCAAATCGGCCACGTCGATATTGCCGTAGATGTCTTCACCGTCCATCGTCAGTAATCCGGTAATTTTCACGCCTTCAATCAGATCATTCATTCTGTTCAGACAGCGCAATAATGTGGATTTACCACAACCTGACGGACCAATCAAAGCCGTCACCTGACGCTGAGGAATGGGCAGATTAATCGATTTTAGTGCCTGACTTTCACCATAAAACAGATTCAGGTTTTCAATAGAAAATTTATTCATTGTTTCAATCTCAAATAATTCTTTATCACTTCATCAACGGAACACGACGGATTAGTAAGTTGCAGTATTAAATCTTCTTGCAATCAGCTTCGTGAACATGTTGATCAACAGGACAACCACAATCAGTACAGTCGCTGTACCGTATGCCTGGTTCCACTCTTCAATCGTGAATAACTCGGTTGTCAGTTTGTATAAATGCACCGTCAGTGTCCGGCCTGAATCAAACAGTGAATCAGGAATACGTGCCACCATCCCTGCAGTCAGGAATATCGGGGCAGATTCGCCAATCACCCGGCCAATACTTAAAATGACAGATGTCAGAATTCCCGGAATCGCACTCGGTAAGATCAACCGCCAAATGGTATATATTTTTGAAGCACCAAGCCCGTATGACCCTTCACGATAAGTTTGGGGAACCGCCATTAATGCTTCTTCCGTGGTACGAATAATCACAGGCAAGATCAGAATACTGATCGTCAGTGCACCTGAAAGGATAGAGAATCCAAAACCCAGAATGGCCACAAAGAATGTCATTCCGAACAAACCAAAAATAATCGACGGAATACCCGCCAGAGATTCGGTACAGAACCGGATCACTTTCACCAGCCGGCTGCCGACCTTCGCATATTCAGTCAGGTAAATCGCCGTCATAATCCCCAGTGGCGCAGCCACTGCAATAGACGCAATCACCATATAAATCGTGGAAACAATCATCGGAAAAATCCCGTGTTCGTCGCCGGTTCTGGTGTAGTTATCAGTAATAAAATGCCAGTCAACGTGCTTCAGGCCATTGGACAGTATGTACCAGATAATCCAGAATAAAAATCCAACCGTAAACGCTGCAGATAACCAGATAAAACCTTTTAAGATCCGGTCCTGAAAGACTCTGGCCTGTTTTAGTTTTACTCTATCCATGATTATTTCGCCTTCTCACGGTTCAGATATAAAAGTCCGCCATTGAGCATCATAATAAACACCAGCAGCACCACGCCTGTGGCATAAAGTGCATTCGCGTGTACCCCACTGGCATACGACATTTCAATTGCGATATTTGCCGTCAGTGTCCGGGCTGAGTCCAGAATTCCCTGAGGCATTGCCGGTGCATTGCCCATCACCATAATAATGGCCATGGTTTCACCCAGCGCACGACCGATCCCCAAAATGACGCCTGTCATGATCCCGGAACGGGCTGCCGGAACCAGCAACTTAAAAATGGTATAAATATTGGAAGCGCCTAATGCATACGAGCCTTCTTTATAAGCCCGCGGCACAGCGCGAATTGAAGTTTCAGAAACCGTAATTACGGTAGGCAGAATCATCACACCCAGTACGATCATTCCCGCCAGAATTGTATTTCCCGCCGGTACATCAAAAATCTGCTGAATCAGGGGAACAATAATCACCAGACCAAAAAATCCGTAAACAACAGAAGGAATACCAGCAAGCAGTTCAACCGCCGGACGAATCACGTCAGCTAAACGTTTTGGTGCAACTTCTGCGATAAAAATCGCTGTCAGAACCCCAATCGGAACCCCAATGACCACAGCACCAAATGTAGAAACGACAGATGCAACAATCATGGTCGCAACACCGTAAAGTGCGGGTGGTAACCAGTCAGTGCCCAGAATAATGCCTGAGACACCGGCTTCCTGAAATGCAGGAATACTTTCTTTAACTATAAAATAAGCAATAATAAAAAGTGAAACGATACCAATCACGGCACTGGTCAAAAACAGGCCATGAAAGGTTTTCTCCTTCCAGTCAACCCGCTTTTTCGTGCGCAGGCGCCGGCCTGAAGTCTGAGGCATCTCATTCATGATATTGTCATTACTCGTTGCGATGGTCATAAACAATCTCACTTATCCGGATAATCCGGATATGGATAGAAAAAGCCCAGCCAATCAAATCGGCTGAGCAATAAAAATAAGTGTTGTAATCAAGCTTAGTGAATTGAAATATAGCCTTTTTTGCTCACGATTTTCTGAGCATCTTTTGTCAGCATCCAGTCAAGGAATTTCTGAGTTTCAGCTGAAGGCTTACCTTGCTTGTAAAGGACCAGGAATGGACGGGCAACTTTGTAAGAACCATTCTTCACATTTGCCACAGATGCATCAACATTGTCGATTGCCAGTGCGTGAACTGAATTATCGACAGAACCCAGAGAGATGTAACCGATAGCATATGGGTTAGAAGCTACCATTGTCTTCAGACCACCGTTACCGTTTGCAACCTGTGCACGCTGAGAGATAGCAGAAACTTTCTTGCCTGCAATTTTCTTCTTCAGCTTCATGATGTCTTCAAACGCACCACGGGTACCTGAAGCGGTGTCACGGGTAATCGCAACAATTGGCTTATCGTTTCCGCCAACCTGCTTCCAGTTTGTCACTTCACCTTTATAGATAGCAGATACCTGCGCCGCAGTCAGACCTTTCAAAGGGTTTTTCGGGTTCACAACAACAGCAATCCCGTCACGGGCAATGACTTCTTCCACTAAAGCAGGTTCTTTTTCTTTCGCCTTCAGATTACGGGAAGCCATGCCAATATCAGCACTACCGTTTTTCGCTGCTTTAACACCAGCTGAAGAACCAGGTCCCTGAACTTCGATGAAAACACTTGAATGACTTTTCATATAAGTTTCAGCAAAAACTTCCATCAGTGGCGTCACACTACTGGAGCCTACTGCAGAAATTGTTTCTTTAGCTGAAGCAATATTTACTGATAGCGCACTGATAAGAGCAACTGCACCGATAACTGTTTTTTTCATCATCTATATCCTTTAAATGGCGTGTTCGCCGTTCACGTTTTATTTCAACGAGGGTCACTTTAGGATGGAAATATGACAATTGTGTTTCAATCTGTTTAAACGTGCATGACAAACGGCAGAAATATACATGGGATCAATGGAATAGGTATCACAAAAAATCTTTATTAAATAATGAGTTAGGACACATATGAAATCAAGTGACAAAAATGACACTAAGCGTATTTTTTCTGCATTTAACCATCTGATTAGTAAAGATTTTTCAGTTATCAATTTCGCGATTTTTATTTGAATTATCCATGAAGAGAGATAGAATCAAAAACTATCCTCCCCCATCGGATTAAAAAGGTCATTCATGCGACATATAATCAATATACTATCCATCAGGTTGCAAATATTTATCCCGGTTATCGTCACATTAATTTTACTGATAACCAGTTTTCTTCTGACAACGGCTAACCTCAAACAAGCATTTAATGGTGTTTCCACGTCAACAGAACATATTATTGAAGTTAAAGATCAGCTGAATCAGGTGATAGACCATGTTTATAACATGCGGATTCATGCGATATACAGCACCTCTGAGTATCAGGCTGCTAAATCTTTTACTGCACTCTTACGGGAAAAACAGCAAGCTATTCAGTCCCTGCTAAGCAAACTGGAACAATTTCCGGCAATTCAGCACGAAGTCACCGCCCTGAAAAAAGCGACAGACCAATACGTCCGTTATTCACTCAATACGATTCAGCCCCTGCTCGATGAAAAATACAGCCAGCAGCAAAAGCCGGATTTCGCAAGCAGATACCAGAAAGCTTCCGATATTTACCGGGATGAAGGGAAAGAGATGATTGCGCAAATCCAGTCACTTTCAACTCATATGAATAATATGGTTCGTCAGGATATTCAGTCCCATACCCAAAAGCATCATCAGGCTGAAATTTACGCCTTTATAGGACTTGCCTTCATTATTTGTATCGCGATCGTCGTGAACTGGCTGCTGGCGGGTGTGATTATCTCCCCCATCCATCACTTACAAAAAATAATGCATCATGTCGCGGATGGTGACCTGACTGCTGTTGCCAGAGTCGAAGGAAAAAGTGAACTCAACGCACTGGCAAATGATGTCAATACAACCATCAATCATTTACGTGACATGATTGGCACACTGCTTCGGACCAGTACTGATGTTGCAGCTTCAGCCACAGAGCTTGCTGCGGTTATGACACAGGCGAGTGTCAATTCGGATCAGGAGAAACAGGAAATAGAGCTGGTGGCTTCAGCGGTTTCTGAACTGGAACAAACCGCAAGCAGTGTGACCGGTAATGCACATGATGCAAATACCGCAGTATTCGAAGCCGGGAAGATGGCAATAAACAGCCTGGATATGTTCGAAGAAAGCGGACGGGCAAACACAAAGATGGCAGAACAAATCAGTGATGCCGCCAGCATGATTTCTGCCCTGCAAATGCAATCTGAGCAAATCGGCCAGGTTATCGAAGTGATTGAAGATATTTCAGAGCAAACGAACCTGCTTGCCCTGAATGCAGCCATTGAGGCAGCCCGTGCCGGAGAAAGTGGCCGTGGATTTGCTGTCGTTGCTGATGAAGTCAGGATGCTGGCAGCCAGAACTCAGGATTCAACCAAAGAAATTCAGGAAATCATCGAGAATCTTCAGAATAAATCCGGTGCGGCCAATGACAGTATGACCACCAGCCTTGCCATGCTGAATCATAGTGAGGAAATGACCACCAAAGTTCGTGTCGCACTGAACGATATCGCAGCTTCTATTTCCGAACTGGAAAATGTGAACACTCAGGTGGCTTCTTCATCCGAAGAGCAACAGGAAGTAACGTCAGACATCAGTAAAAACATTGGTAATATCTATGAACTGGTGACGCAAAATGTCAGTGGTGTAACGCAATCGACAGAAGCAAGTCTGGAACTGTCTGTTTTAGCGGAACAACAAAAACAACAGCTGAATTTCTTTAAGCTTGCATAACTGTCAGCGACAGAAAAACACAACAACTGCTTTTTAAGAAAGCAGAAATAAAAAAGCCACGATATCTCCATCGTGGCTTAACTATTTCCGGGAACGATTCCAGTTTCCGTTTACTTCTTACGCGGAACAAAAACCGCTTCACCCACAGGCACATTCTGGTAATAGCTCTTATCCCGTTTAACCTGCTTTTGGGGTGTTGCTTTAGCTTTCGGACGTGAAGCAACTTTCTTTTTATAGCCGCCGGGCTTACGGGGCTTCTTCTTCACCAATCCTTTAAACTTCGCTTCCAGCCCTTCAAATACTGAAAATTCAATCGTCTGAGAAAGAAAAGCTTCCACCCGCTTAAAGCTGTCCCAGTCTTTAGGGCCAACGAATGAAATCGCATGGCCTTTGTTCCCGGCCCGGCCCGTCCGGCCAATCCGGTGAACATATTCTTCAGTATGCTTGGGCATATCAAAATTAATTACATGGGTAACATTCGTAATATCCAGACCTCTGGAGGCAACATCGGTTGTCACCAGGATTTTATACGCACCCCGTTCAAACTGCCCCATAATGGTATTGCGTTTCGTCTGGTTCAGTTCCCCGCTTAACGCAACGGCCTTTAACTTTTGTTGATTCAACTTATCAGTCAAACGTTCGGTATCTGCACGGGTCGCGGTAAATATAATCATCTGCCGGTAGTCAGAAGATTCCAGCACCCGGGCCAGGAGTGCTTCTTTATGATCGAGATGATCACATAAATAGAAGTTTTGAGAGATATCTTTATGCTCTTCATTCGCTACCCCAACAGAAATCCGCTTCGGGTTATCCAGCATTTCCATCGCAATATCATTCACTTCTGCATGGTCTAATGTTGCAGAAAACATCAGTGTCTGCCGACGGCGATGTTTCGCAGCACCGCTGATTCGCCGCAGCTGAGGCGCAAACCCCAGATCCAGCATCCGGTCTGCTTCATCAAGAATCAGGGTTTCAAGGCCTTCAAGATATACTGAACGATGCTCCAGATGATCGGCCAGACGACCCGGTGTTGCCACAATAAAACGCGGATAACGTTTTAAAGCTTTGACCTGATCATTAAAATTTTCCCCCCCCACGATTAAGGTCGCGGTATAAGTCAGACCACCCAGCATCGTCCGTAATTCTGTATAGACCTGCTTGGCTAATTCCCGGGTCGGCGCAAGGATGACACCACGGGGATCTTTTGCAGAAAATGATTTATTTTTCAGAGACTTATGAAGCATGGGTAAAATAAAGGCAAGCGTCTTTCCTGACCCTGTTTTGGATGATGCCAGTAAATCTTTTCCGGCAATGATCACCGGAATAGCTTTCTGCTGTATCTCGGTAGCATGTTGAAATGCATAATGATTTACATTTTTCAACAGCCGGTTATCCAAGCCTAAATTTTTAAATTGCAAAGGTCTCTCCTGTTCATCTGATGTATTGCAAAAAGTATATACCTGACCCGGCATATTTATGATTTATTCACCATAAATATGCGAATAAGCGCGGTATCATAACTCAATTAAATCCGGCTGGACAGCGGTGTTTCACGATCGTTTTTCAGGCTCTCAACCCTATTTTTCAACAGATATACCCAAATAACCTGAAGAGACAGAATTCAGATTATTTGGGTATATCTCTTTGTATGGTTTTCAAATTTCTTATTTTCCTCTGACTTTCTATTCACTTTATTAGTGCTACAATGACAAAATCATGTGTTCGTTATCCTGTCAGATCTGAGAATGGAAACGAACGAATCTGAATCATAAAAAAAACAGCTAAAGGAGTTCACAATGAACAAGCTTTTATTTGCGATTGCAGCATCAGGCGTCGTTTTTCTTTCTGGTTGTGCTTCTCAAATGGACAGCTCAGCATCAGCAAAACTCGATAAGCTCAGCAGCCAGGTTAGTCAGCTAAGTGATGAAGTTGCCGCTTTGAAAAGTGAGCAAATGACTTTAAACAATAAATTGGATCAAACATCTGATGCGATCACATCAGCGAACAAAGAAGCAGCAAGAGCGAACATGAGAATTGATCATATCGCTCAGTCTTATACCAAATAAGAGTCAATGCAGAGGAAAGTGCCAGTGTTGCACTTTCCTTTAATCAAACAATCAAAACACTCCTGTTCAAGACCTCTCTTTCCGGCCCTCTTACGCAGACCTCACCTTAATCGTGACTGACAACTTCGATCGGAATCCCATTTTTTGTCACCAGCGCCGCTTTCGCTTTTTTGTCCGGATAGTTAAATTCATCTAACCACCACACCAGCGCCTGTGGTAAAGATAATCTCTTTTTCGAACCATCGCTGCGGGTCAGTGGTTCATGAACTTCCATATAAACCGCTCGTTCCGGTTCAAGGGAGACTTTCACCGGTTCATCAATCACCCGAACTTTTTCGCCCACCCTGACCTGATGAAACAACCAGTCAATGTCTTTGGGGTTCATCCGGATACAACCGGAGCTGACACGCAGCCCGATACCAAAATTCTTATTAGTGCCGTGGATTAGATAATCACCCGCACCATGAGCCAGCCTTAACGCAAAAAGTCCCAATGGGTTATCTGGTCCGGCCGGGACAACCGAAGGCAGATCAATGCCTTTCTTTTTATATTCGTTGCGAATGGACTGAGGCGGTGTCCAGGTCGGATTCGGTCTTTTCTCACTCACCCGGGTTTTCATCTCGGGTGTATCCCGGCCGATTCTGCCAATGCCGACAGGAAAAATATGAACCAGATGTTTGGCAGGTTCAAAATAATACAATCGCAATTCCGCCAGATTAACGACAATGCCCTCATAAGGCACATCCGGCAGAATCGTTTGCGCCGGTATCGTCAATATATCTCCCGGTGTGGGCAGGAATGGATCAACACCAGGGTTGGCTTCCATCACAGCAAGAAATCCAACATCATACTTATCAGCCACGGCAGCTACCGTTTCGCCTTTCTCAACCTGGTGGTAAACAATCTCGCCAACCATTCTGCTCCCTGGCGGGGGAATGTTATAGGTTCTGGCATAAGCCAGACAATTCCATAACAGCAGAAAATATAAAAAATTACGGCACATACACCTGACCTTCCTTCGCTGCCTGATAAACCGCTAAGGTTATCTTTCTTTCTGTCTGGTGATCAACGATGGGCGAAGGATATGACAATGAACTGACAGAAGCCATTTTCCACGGCTCGTGGCACCAGCGATCCGGTACATTTTTCAGCTCAGGGATCCACTGTCTGATGAAATGGCCTTCAGGATCAAACTTCTGCCCCTGCGTGACCGGATTAAAAATCCGGAAATAGGGTTGTCCGTCACAACCGGTGGATGCTGACCACTGCCAGCCACCATTATTTGATGCGTAATCACCATCAATCAGCTGACTCATGAAATAAGCTTCACCATGACGCCAGTTGATATGCAAATCTTTCGTCAAAAAACTGGCGACAATCATCCTGAGCCTGTTGTGCATCCAACCGGTATGTTTGAGCTGACGCATGGCGGCATCAACGATTGGATATCCGGTCATCCCTTCTTTCCAGCGGGTAAATGTTGCTTCATCAAATTGCCAGTGAATTTGCTCTCCCCAGCGATGGAAACAAGCGCCCCGGCACAGGGCGGGTTCAAAGACAATCAGGTGCTGATAAAATTCACGCCAAATCAATTCATTCAGCCATGATTCAGCCCCCTGACTTAAGCTGCCCCCCTCCGATTCCGCAAACAGTGCTGCAACACACTGACGGACTGACAAAACGCCTATCGCAAGATAAGGGGATAACATACTTGTATTGTCGCCCGCCGGAAAATCCCGCTTCTGATGATATAAGTCCACTTTTTCACGGCAAAACTGTCTGAGTCGCTGATTGATAACAGCGGAGTCAACACTCCATGCTTCACTTGACTCACATGGATAACGAAAACTGACAGAACCGGAGAATAACCGTTCAGCATCAATACGGGACGGATCCTGTTGTGTAGCTTTGACAGCCGGAACAATCTTTGGTGTTTTGAATAACAAACGCCAGGTTTTCTGAAACGGCGTAAATACTTTAAAATAACATCCCTGCCGGTTCAGCACTTCTCCGGGTGACAACAGACACTTATCATGGAATTCCCGGAAAGTGATTCCGGCTGAGGCCAGTTCAAAACTCAGTGCCTGATCGCGCAGCTGCTCATTCCATTCATATTCCGTATTCACCAGCACTTCATTGGCACCAATCGCCCGGGCAATATCAGTCACAGCATCCACACTGCCATCAAAGGTGCCGGCTTCCATATAGTAAAGGGGAATATTTAACTGCGCTAACTCGTCACGCAGCGTCGATAATCTCCTCCGGATCAGGTCCGCCTGCCTTGGTGACATTTGATGCTGCTTCCACTGCTCTGGTGTTGCCACATAGACAGCTGAGACAAATTCCCCCGTCGCCAGTGCATAATTTAATGCACTGTGATCGATTGTTCTCAGATCCCGCCGATACCATACTAATTTCATGAATCCCCCAATTCCTGATGTAGCTGAGTCAGCATGCCGGAACAGGAAACGCCTTCACCGGTAAAACTCTCGCTGAACTCATGTATCGCTCTCTGCTGTTTTATCGTCAGTGACTTATTTGAATAAAAGTCCACTTTATTAAACTGATGATGGCTGACATGACCGGACAAACCCGAGACATCTTCAACACCATCCAGCATCACCAGGTAGTAACCTTTTTCTGCCAGCTTCACGGTATGAAGCCACGCCCATACACTCCCGGCAGGGTCGAAACTCACACACAGACACTTTCCAAGGCTGCTGGCTTTATTTTCGACCGTCACCATCCAGCTGAGATGCGTTGTGATTAATGACTGAAACAAACTTTTGCGGACCGATTTTTGCGACCCTTTCATGGTTTCAAGAATGTTGACAACCGGAATGATAAACTGTGCTTCCACAATTGCCAGCGGATACATCCGGAACGCAGAAGCAATCACCTCTTCAGCCCGTCCCCGGTTCAGTTGAGAAAGCGCATCGAGTAATTGTTCACATTCATCCAGATTCGTCGCTGAATCAGCCACAAGACTGACGTCTTCCGTTGTGTTTTTGATTAACTGCGCAACTTTACCAATTGAAATCCCTTTGGCAAGCCACTGGCGGATATTCTGAATCGTCTGAATATCCTGTTCATCAAATAAACGGTGCCCTTTTTGAGTTCTTTTCGGCTCAATCAAATGATAACGACGCTGCCACGCTCTCAGTGTAACGGGTTTAACGCCCGTAATCTCAGACACTTCGCGGATAGCATATAATTTTTCTTCAGAGTCCATAACGTAACTTCAGTCCCTGTGGATAAGGATTTAAATACTGTTGCTGCGCAATATACGCATTCGGATATTGAGATAAATAATGTTGAATCATTGTGACAGGAACTAACAAAGGTAGCACGCCCTGCCGGTAGTCATGAATTAAACGTGTCAGTTCTTTTTTCTGTACCGGATTCAAAAACGGCTTAAAATACCCCTGAATATGCATCAATACATTAGTCGCGTTCTTTCTGCTCGCCCTTTTCGTCAGCGCATTCATCAAACCCAACCGGTATTGTACAAAAAATTCGTTTATATCCGTGTCTTTGATGTTTGCCACCATTTGCCCCAGAGCCCGGTATGACAAAGGATCATGCGCCATCAGCGTAAACTTATAGCGACTGTGAAATGCAATAATTTCGGCCGGTGACGGCACATCACTAACAGACTGATATAAATCATACAGACAAAACACCCGTGCGATAAAGTTTTCTCTGAGCACGGGATCATTTAACCGGCCATCTTCCTCAACAGGTAACCAGGGCATTTTTTCAATTAATTTTGCAGTATATAAACCTGTGCCATCTTTTCGCACACCACCTTGCTGATATACTTTTACCCCTTGCATACCGCAAGTCGGTGACTTAGAAGCAACCACGTAGCCACACAGCTTCTTCGGTTGCATGGTATTGATTTTATTTTCAGCATACCGGTACATGGTATCGGTATAGTTCACGGATTCATTTTTGGATTGAACCAGTGCCGTCCTTCCTTCCAGCTCAATCAGCCGGATAACAGGCCTTGGCACACCCATTCCCACTTCAACTTCCGGACAAACAGGATGGAAATCAAAGAACTCAGAAAGCGTATCAAGTATGAAGCGGTTACTTTTGTGTCCTCCGTCAAAACGGACTTTATTACCGAGTACACATCCACTGATCCCTACAGGAATTTTCGTTGTCATCACTATCACCATATTTGTACATAAATCGGGTTTGTACAATTTATTATAGCACAGTTATACAAGATGAAATTTTGTATCAGAATTATTACTGACAATAAGGTATTCGTCAAAAATTTGGCCGAAACTGTTTCAACCATTGATAAATCATCCTATGATTGTTACATATGAAAAGTGTCAAAATAAGAACACTCTCGTTTCATAATAAAATGATCGGCTCACCGTCATGTTGGTATATATCGCGCATTTGTAAATCAAAAAAATGAATAACCTGAAAACCCGGCTTTAAGTAAGCGTGCCGGAAATGCGTACTATTTTATTATGTATGAAAGAATACAATATCAATAAAACGATCACGCTCTCAGAGTATTGGACTGGCATGGCCTAAAGGATGATTCAGTTTGGACAAGAGTCTTTACCTCCTTGAAATTGAAATAGAGCAACTCAAGCAACGCCTGGAAATATCCCCCGAAGATGTACTCTGTGATGCAGAACAACTTCTGACGCGTTCAAAACAAATTCATTACCCTGAGGGGGCAATTCAGTGCCTTCTCATTATGTCCCGTAGTTCTCTTCAGGTTACCCGGCATGACCGCAGCCTTCATTACGCCAATGAAGCACTTGAAATCCAAAACAGTCTTGATAACGACAGATATCTGCCTGAAATCCTTCACCTTCATGCGATGAACTATTGGGAAGACGGTAAATATTATACCGCGCAACAACACTGGATTAATGCCCTTGAGCAATCCACGCTGGAAGAACAGATAGAGATCCTGATTGCTTCGTTACTGGGGCTGGGTAACATCTGGCGAAGTACCAATGAGCATCACTTAGCGTGTGACACCCATCAGCTAGCCGTCAAAGTGGCCAATTCAACCCGGATAGCCTGGCTTGAAGGCCGGGCGCGGATATTGTGGGCATGGGACTTATATCTGCTGGAAAACTACGCAGAAATGTTGACCGTTCTTGATGTCGCCATGGAGTTACTCGAAAATCATCATAATCAGCAGTGGCTGGCGGAAGCATGGGATTTTCAGGCACTGGCATTGTTGGGACTGGAACGATTGGAAGAAGCCGAAAATGCGATCATGAAAGCGATTCATCTGGCACAAAAACATCATTTGATATGGATTCAGTCACATGCTTATATCAGCCGTTCAAGGCTGGAATTCATGCGAAAAAATATCGACAAAGCGACGACCCTGCTACTTCAGGCTGAACAGTTGGTGGAGAAACAGGATGATAATCATGAGTTACTCTCACCGATTTATTACCAGCAATCCATTATCGCTGAACAGAAAAAAGAGTTTAAGCACGCACTGACAGCGTTCAAAAAATACCGCGACTGTTCGGTTAATCAACTGAAATCACAAATTACACGCGAGAGCAAAGATAAGGTTCAAAGCCAGAAAAAACTGCTGGACCAGCGAGCGAAAAAACTCATCAACCGCATTCGCAGCCAGTACGAGTATGATCCGGAGAAACACCTGTCCAATGTCGTCTCCGAAACACACTGGTGGGAACAGCTCATTTTATATAAGACAGCATTAACATATTCAAATCATTCAGTTATTATCATTTATCATGAAGTGCCTGAATATATAGATATCTGTACAGAGCTGGCTCATTCTCTTTGTTCTAAACAAGACTTAGTCGCTCGTTTAAGCTCAGAACGTCTGGGGCTGCTACTCTCAGACAAAGACGAAATCGCACAAAATATATTTAACGTATTGCAAAAGATGATTGAAATTTATCCATGGGAAAGAAAAGGGTTGCAAGACTTTCCGCCACAGGCAACATTACATGATATTCTGTCTTTTCCGTTTACTCTGGACCAGTTAATTCAGCTGCCAAGCGAGGAACAACATGCCGGGCTTACTGAATAAGATTAAAGAAGCAGGTCTTGATGTCACTTCTGTTCATGGTGATGCTGCAATTATTCTCTGGAACCATATCAGAAATTACATTGCTTCCACACAATGGGAACAGGCGCAGTGCCATGTGATCAGTGCTGAATATCAGGCACTGCTCAATCAGATCGAATTGAGTATTGATGAGCTCAATGCGGCTCTGGCGCTATTGCAACTCCCACAAGATGCTGAAGCCGTCCTTTCAATCAAAATTTCCCTGTGTCATCGACTGATTGAATCCGGCGATTACCAGACAGCACTAAAAGAATATATTTCGATTTCAAATATTGCGGTTGAAAATGAGTTTATTGATGAATATGCCCTTGCCGTGATCGGCATGGGCGAGCTCTGTTACCGCTATGGCGATCCAGGCAAAGCACTGCTGTTCTATCAAAAGGTCAACAGCATTGATCAGGCAATTTCAAGCCGGTCGCTACGTCTGAGATATAAAATATGCATGCTGGCCTGCCACATTAGCATGAAAGAATATGCGGTTGCAGAAGAACTGATTAAAGAATGTGAAGAACTCAGTATTCTGGTCAGCGATCAGGAACTTTCCCGCCAAATCATTCTTTATGAAACAAAAATTAACCGGGCAAAAGGGAATATCGACGAAGCCATTCATGTGCTGTCGGAAACACCGTATACAACCGGCAGCCGCTACAATAAGCCACTGACCTGCCTGCTAAAAATCGAGCTGGCCTATTGCCTGATCTCGCAAGGGAAAATAACCCTGGCAGAAATGATTTTAATTCAGAAACTGCGTAAGACCGCTCATTTAACCAATCCGGAATTACACAAGTCTTTATATCAGGCTCTGGCCTATATTTATGAATATCAGGCGAAGTATGAAGAAGCCCTGAAATATGAGAAAAAAGCCTACCAGATAGAAGCAGATCTGATGAAACAGATCCCTATCGGGGAGCTGGGAGCCAGCCAGCTGAAACGACTCTCGCAATTTGAGCTGCAACTCAAACTCATTATGTCAAAGATGGAAAACCAGGAGTTAAAAGAAACAACTGAGAGCCAGAAACATACAGTGGCGCGTTTACAGCAGGATGTTTTCACCGATCCATTGACAAAGCTGCATAATCGCCGCTGGCTGGAAGCGAAATTAAAAGAGTTACTGCTTCATGAAGTGTCGTTCGCATTTTTGATTATCGATATTGATCACTTTAAATCAATCAATGATGAATTCTCTCATTTAATTGGTGATAAAGCGATTATCAGTGTTTCCGATGAACTGAGCCGTTATTTTAATTTTAACCATGCTTCATGTGTCCGGTATGGTGGTGAAGAGTTCCTGGTGATCCTGGAAAACCCCACACTGGATGAAGCAAAAAATCACGGTGAAAAATTCCGTAAACACATTTACCAGATCAACTGGGATTCACTACTCAATGAGCGGAGGCTCACCGTCAGTATCGGAGTTACACTTCACAGAGAAGGTGAAAATACTCAGCGGACACTGCACAGAGCAGACAAAGCCCTTTACCAGGCAAAAGCAAACGGAAGAAATCAGGTCTGTGCAGAGCCTTAGGGATGCAAACAACATCACGATTGTCTGCACCAGTTACTCTTTGAAATAGTTCATCCCGTTGTCTGACTTTTTCTTTTACCCGTGGTCATGGTCCGGGTGCCACGAATTCCGGTGAAGCACTAGTTCCAGCGAAGAATGCGGACTTCATTTCCTTTCGCCGGAACTCCCGGAATATTCAAAGACAGAACTAACGAAATCACAGCCATCGCCGCGCCGATATAGAATACCGCAGCAGGGGAAACCATCCAAACCAGTCCAAACGTCGCCGGGATAATCACAGCTGCAATATGGTTAATCGTAAATGAGACACCGGCGGTTGAAGCCATATCAGCCGGATCTGCAATTTTCTGAAAATAGGTTTTAATCGCCAGCGCCAAAGCAAAAAACAGATGATCCACAACATAAAGCCCTGCGGCAACGTGGGCATTTTCAACGATGGCATACCCGACAAATACCAAAATTAAACCACCATACTCCAGCATCAGTGCCCGGCGTTCACCAACCCTGCCGATCGTTTTACCGATTTGCCTGGCAAACAAAAAGTTAAAAACGTAATTAATCAGGAACAACAGAGTTATTTCACTGGCAGAATAACCAAATTTTTCAACCATCAAAAAACCTGCAAATACGGTGAAAATTTGTCGGCGGGCACCACTCATGAATGTTAACGCATAATATAACCAGTAACGTTTTCTGAGCATTAGTTTCTTATTCTGTACTGTTCTGGCTTGAAACTGCGGGAATGCCAGCGCAACCACAGCAGTCAACACAAAAGCAACACCACCGGTAATCAGATAGACCCAAAGATAAGACAGCTTCATCAAATCCAGCATCAGCCACAAACATCCGTAGGTCAGCAGAGAAGCAAGCGCACCTGCAGAGATAAGCTTCCCTAACATTTCAGGTGCTTCATCTTTGTTTATCCATTGCAATGTCAGAGATTGCTTTAGCGTTTCCAGATAATGAAACCCGGTAGACATCAGCAATGTTGTCAATAATAACCCATTAAAAGAAGGGAAAAACCCGGTAATTGCGACGCCCAGAGTTAACATCGACAGAGCAATCAGCAGAAAGCGTTGTTCTTTAATAAACAGTAAAATGAAAACAGCAGAAAAAGCCAGAAACCCGGGGATTTCTCTGACACTCTGCAGAATCCCGATATCTGAGCCATTAAACCGGGCACTTTCAACCGAAAAATTATTCAGTAGTGCGCTCCAGCTGGCAAAGGCAACAGGCACAATAAATGAGACCACAAGCAAAAAATTAGCCGGATTCTGCCATCCGGTGCTGTCTTTTCCTTCTCCTGACACAATCATTCCCTTTTACATGAAAACTAAGCAAATTATCATAAGCGATCCTTATGTAAATGAGAACTCCGCTCACGCCCTTCATGAAATAAGATAGCTCTGTCCACCGGGACACTGAATATTAAAAAGTCGATCAAAATAACAATTTATGCAACATCACTGATAAAGATAGCGACTTCCCAGCTCAGGCTCATCAGTAAACGGCTACACTTAATGACAGGGAAAACTGAATTGATAAAGGCAACAAATGGCAATGGTAAAGCCTGCATCCACAACCAGAAATCCAGCATCTGCACAGAGTAGCCTTGAGACGTTAGCACTGATTGATCACAGTAGTGAGCTAACGTTGAACATAGCCACACCTGTCGGAAAAAAGTTCAGATGCCATACCACTTTTATTGGTATCCATTCCAATACTTACATTCTGACAGAGCTGCCTTCATCTTCGGGCGGTAATACCCAAACGTTTTTCCAGCCAGGATTCTGGTGTAACGTCAAAGCAATTTCACATCGCGGCGAAGGCGCTTTCATCTATTTCCGCAGCCAGCTTCTCCATGTACTGACTAAACCGATTCCTATGGCTGTGATGTCAATTCCGGAAGGTGTAAAACTGACTCCCCTGCGCAAAGAGGCCCGATATCAGATCAAGCTGCCCGGTTTTATCCAGTTCGATAACAGTAAAGTTGAGTGCGAAATCCGGGATCTGTCCAAAAGCGGTTGCTGTTTTTCAACCGCTCTTCTGGCCAAAAAGCTTTATGAAGGCGATTATGCCATCATTCTGCTGAAGCTGGGTGCTCAGGAAATCCGGGTTGAGGGTAAAATATGTAATATTCAGAGAAATACGCCTCATCGTATCGACCACGGTTTTGAACTGACAGATAAAGGGAAAGCCAGTATTCGACCATTACTTGAACACCTGGATATTAATGGCACTAAAATTATTCTCGACCAGGCAAGTGAAGCAACACCGGAAAGTAATCATGAATAAGCCATGTCTGAACACTTTCAGCAACTCAGGCTGATAATATCAGGATAAAGTGGCGGATAATCGCGCACTTATACTGCTTTCAGGCTGATTCTGACAAAAATTGTCCAGATAAATACGGGTTTCCTGTTGAAAAACCATCAGCCTTCGCGATACTAAAGGCCATTCAATTCAGACTGCAGTCAATATAATCATAATGAACTATCTCTTCACTTTTTTTAAAGGCATGGCGATGGGAGCTGCTGACGTAGTTCCCGGGGTATCTGGTGGCACAATCGCTTTTATTACCGGTATTTATGACACGCTGCTGGAAAGTATCCGCCGTATTAATCCCAAACTGATCACTGTGATCAGAAAACAGGGAATTAAAGCGGCTCTGGCACACATCAACCTGAAATTTTTACTCTGCCTGTTCAGCGGTATTTTCCTGAGTATTCTCACACTGGCTAAATTAGTTTCATGGCTGCTCATTACCCACCCGATTCCACTCTGGTCATTTTTCTTTGGTCTGATTCTGGTATCAGTTCTGCATATTTTGAGACAAATTAAGCAAAGACAGATAACCCAGTTTGCCGGTTTTATTGCCGGTGTATTGCTGGCCTATTCGATTACTATACTGCAACCACTGCATCTCGAGCCGACAACCATGAATATACTGTTCGCTGGCGCTGTTGCTATCTGTGCCATGATTCTGCCGGGAATCTCCGGCAGTTTCATTTTATTGCTGATCGGTATGTATGCGCCAATTCTGGAGGCAGTCAAAAACTTCCGGCTCACCCCAATTGTGACTTTTCTGTGCGGATGCGTACTTGGTCTGCTGTGCTTTTCTCATCTGCTCTCATGGTTGCTCAAGCATCACAGAGATCTGACCCTGGTCACCCTGACCGGACTGATGGTCGGTACATTACCCAAAATCTGGCCCTGGAAGGAAACGCTGACCTGGCGGACGAATTCTCACGGAGAACTGGTACCATTACTTCAGCATAATCTTCTGCCAGCTGAGTATGAACGCCTGACAAGCCAGCCATCCCAGTTATTTTTAGCGATTGCGATGATGCTTACAGCAATCGGAATTGTTCTGATACTGGAAAAAATCGCGAAGAAAAAATATTAAATCAAAAGAAATATCCCCAATCAACCTGCCCGCTCACTCTTCAGGTTGTTTGGGGATATCACACCTGATGTTATGCCCCAAAAGCCATAAAATGGCCCCCGTCACGAAACACTCAAACAGGTATAAACCCCACATTTCTTAACAAATGCAACAAATTCACCACCAAATGCATCAAACCTGCAATTTTTCTACCAAAATATCAATTAATCCTAGACACTTTCTGCTGGCACTATAATATTATTTTTTTCCGGAACCCGGTGCCGGAAGCATTATACCCAAACAACCTGATGACGCAGGATTCACACTCAATCATGCCTCTTCAGCCTGCTTGGGTATATAACTCACAGACAGATAATTAAATGACAGGAATTATTATGCAAAACAACATCTTTGCCCGTTTTGCCCGAGGGAATTTAGTGATACAGATTATTATTGGTATCGCCCTTGGTGCACTTTTAGCAACATCAGCCCCCGATGTTGCTCAAAAAGCAGGCTTACTTGGCAGCCTTTTTGTCAGCGCACTGAAAGCAGTTGCTCCGGTTTTGGTTTTTGTACTGGTTATAGCATCCATCGCTAATCAAAAAAGAAACCAGCAAACTCACATGCGCCCAATTGTTATTCTTTATCTTTTGGGAACGTTTGTGGCATCACTGACTGCTGTAATTCTCAGCTTCCTTTTCCCGACAACACTCACGCTGGTTACCGGTGCTGAGGGAACAACACCACCAGAAGGAATCACCGAAGTTCTGCATACCTTGCTGTTCAAAGTCGTTGATAACCCGGTTAATGCCATTCTTCAGGCAAATTATATTGGTATTTTAGCCTGGGCAATTGGTCTGGGTATCGCCTTACACCATGCCAGTGCGCATACAAAAGCCGTACTGGAAGATTTAAGCCACGGTGTTTCACAAATCGTTCGCTTCATTATCAGACTGGCGCCATTCGGTATCTTCGGGCTGGTTTCCTCCACTTTTGCGACGATCGGTTTCTCCGCACTGGCAGGTTATACTCACCTGCTCGCAGTCCTTCTTTCCGCAATGTTAATCATTGCTCTGGTTGTCAATCCTGTCATTGTATTTGTGAAAACCGGGCAAAATCCGTTTCCTCTTGTTTTCCGGTGCTTACGGGAAAGTGGTGTAACGGCATTTTTCACCCGTTCAAGTGCAGCGAATATTCCTGTCAATATGGCTTTGTGTAACAAGCTTGATCTGGATGAAGATACTTACTCAGTTTCTATTCCGCTTGGTGCAACCATCAACATGGCCGGCGCAGCAATTACAATCACGGTTCTGACACTGGCGGCCGTTCATACAGTGGGCATTGAAGTCGATATGATGAGTGCTGTCCTCCTGAGTCTGGTCTCAGCAATTTCAGCATGTGGTGCATCGGGTGTTGCCGGAGGCTCACTACTGCTGATTCCTCTGGCTTGTGGCCTGTTTGGTATTTCCAATGATGTCGCAATGCAGGTGGTTGCAGTCGGATTTATCATTGGAGTCATTCAGGACTCCGCAGAGACAGCACTGAACAGTTCAACCGATGTTGTATTCACAGCAGCAGTTTGTCAGGCAGAACAGAAAAAAGCCAACAGACTGTAATTGAATATATTCTTTATGCAAAAGCCCCTGACGACATCGTCAGGGGCTTTTCTTTTCCGTACAGCAACTCACAAGTCTTAGTGCATATTTTTATCCGTGTAATCCGTATTCACCTGAACACCGGATTGTTCAAAAGAAGCCTTATCTTCTTTTTCTGCCGGAATACTTTTGTTTTCAGAAGCGGGATCAGGAACATTTTGCACGGATAGATTTTCAAACAACTCACCATGCTCCTGCGCCAGCATATCTTCAGAGTTTTCATTCGAGCCGGGAATAGGAATATCCCGCTTATACAACTTATTAAATGCTTTGATTAACAAGTGCTTACTGACACCGCCTTCATTGATTTTCTTCAGTAATGGTTTCGCAAAATTTTGCAATAGCACAACCGCTTCCACGCCCAGTTTATTACCGACTTCATCTCTCACATTCTGTGCCAGATCATAACCACACTTAGCCGAACAAAACAGCCAGACATAAGCCACTGAATTACCGTGCTCACCATGATCTATCCAGGCTTTCCCGGCATGATACATCGCTTTGGCATTGCCCTTTTCCGAACAACGTTCCAGCCAGTAACAGGCTTTACGATGATCCTGATGAATCCCGATACCTTTCAGGTAATTGAGACCCAGCTTGATCATACCTTCTTCACTCTCCAGTTTTGCCGCTTTCGCAAACCAGAAACAAGAGTCTTCAGGTTTCGGGGAAGGATTATCTTTAGACATGAACCAGTCGCCCAGTTGCAGCTGGGCCGGCGTATAATTAGAAAGCGCAGCTTTCTCCAGCAGGCTCATTCCTTTTTCAATATCCACATTTGTGCCACGCCCGGTCAGGTAAGCCTGACCCGTATCACACAAAGCAGCCATATTGCCTTCCAGCCCCTGAATATATTTCTGCCAGAAACGTCCTTTTTCCTCATATACCATATCCCCGACAGTTTTCTTACACAGCCGGACAACACCATACATACCGGTTTCACTGTCAAGCTCTGCTGCTTTTTCGTACCAGTACAGCGCATCTTTTACATTGAAACGCTCGGCTTCTTTTGCCATAAACAGAATCGTCGGGACATGCCCGGATTCAGCTTTTTGCAAACGCTCCTGATGCTCATCTTCTTTCTCTCTTTCCAAAGCTTTGCGACGCGCTTCTCCTTTGGCAATCCGCTCTTTGTCGAGCTTCTTCTGGTTGATAGAAAGCATCATCAACCAGCTGACGAGTCCAATCAGGATTAATCCCGCCAAACCGATAAAAATTCCAAGAATACTCATTAATGTTATTTCTTATTCCATTTAAGCCGGAAACACTCCGGACACAACAATTGCGACACTGTATGACATGAAACACAATAAAAATAAAATTAAAGAATATCAACAACAACAGATCTCATGCGAATCCTTTTCTCAATACAGTGACATCAACCGAAAATAACAGACCCGTTCAACCTGAAGACTCATTATGATGATTCAGGTCTGCTTATCCTAATTGAAGATAATCATTCAGATTTCAGCAAGTGCACCAGAAGTAAAAAGCCTCAATACCCACAATTATTTAATCATTCATCTTATCCCGGAAAGTTTTTTGTCCTGTTAAAACAAACATGCGCACTCTTTACACGGTAAGTGAGGTAAAAAATACCAGACAGAAGACATAATTTGTGGCGAATACTTGACCTATGCACAACTAAGTTTTTTACTAAAAAGAGTAACGTTCGCTTAATCACTCATCAATAAGACTCAATAATGCGTATGAGAAATGACCGTTTATCCCGTCCTTATCCTTTAGGGGCAACACCAGATAGTAAAGGATGTAATTTTTCTGTTTATGTTGCAGATGACTGCCAGATTCAGTTAGCACTGTTTGATCACAAAGGTAAGTGCCGCACCTTTCCTCTGACCAATGAATATGCAGGTATTCACTATCTGTACATTGAGGGAATCACCGCGGGCCAGAAATATGGTTATCTGATTAAGCAGAAAGAGCAACGCTGGCATTACATCGCTGACCCATACGCAAAAGCGCTGGATGGACCGCTTACTTATACGCCGCCACTGACCACGAAAAAAAGTTTTCAGTTGCCGAAATGTGTGGTTGTTGATGACAGCTTCGACTGGCAGGACACAGACAAACCAGATATTCCGCGTGAGGCGACCGTTTTATTTGAAACCCATGTCAAAGGACTGACACAGACTAATCAGGCAATTCCGGCCAGCCTCAGGGGAACTTATCCGGGGTTGGTTCATCCTGAAATGATAAAATTTTATCAGGCACAGGGCATCCGGACGCTGCAATTTCTCCCTGTCGCAGCATGTATGCATGAAACTCACCTGCTTGAAATGAATTCGGTCAATTACTGGGGATACAACCCGTATGTCTTTATGGCGCCCGATCCCCGCTATGCCGTCAAAGATGCCGTGACAGAATTTAAAACTGTTGTCAGGGAACTGCACAAAGCAGGCATAGAAGTCATTCTTGATGTTGTGTACAACCACACAGCCGAAGGTGGCGGAGAAGGACCATTATTTAACCTGAGAGGGCTCGATAGTAAGTACTATCTTACAAGCGGCCCGTATTTTGCCAATTTCACCGGATGCGGCAATACTGTTGATTTGTCTTATCAACCGGCACTGAATCTGGTCATGGACACACTGCGATACTGGGTCAAGGAATATCACATCGATGGGTTCCGGTTTGATCTGGCAGCAACGCTGGGAAGAAACGGAGAAGAGTTCAGTCAGAATGCGGCTTTTTTCATGGCTGTGGCACAAGACCCGATCCTCAAACAGGTTAAGCTGATAGCCGAACCCTGGGATATCGGCCCCAATGGTTATCAGGTGGGTAACTTTCCGTTCGGATGGAATGAGACCAATGACAAACTCAGAGATATCAGCCGGAGTTTCTGGCGGGGTGATCAGGGATATCTGAAAGAATTTGCCACCCGCCTGATGGGCTCGCGGGATTTATACAGTGCCGCCAACTGGCCATTTAAATTAACCGTGAATTACATTACCTATCACGATGGATTCACCCTGCAGGATCTGGTGTCTTACCGGCATAAACACAACGAGCGAAACGGTGAGCAGAACAGAGACGGCCACGGTGATAACCGTTCCGAAAATTATGGTGCAGAAGGCCCGACACAGGATAAAACCATTTGTGGTGTCCGGGCGCGTCAGAAACGAAATTTTATGGCCACTGTCTTGTTTGCTTTCGGTATGCCACACATTCTCACCGCCGATCTGTTATCGCATTCACAGCAGGGAAACAACAACGCCTACTGCCAGGATAATGAAATCAGCTGGCTGAACTGGGCACTGAATTCGGAACAGCAGCAATTCAAAGACTGGTGTGGTGCTCTGGTCAAAACCCGGGAACAGTTTATGATCCAGTTCATCGATGCATTCAGCGGCGATTCCCGCAACTCCAACCGGGTTTTCTGGCGCAGAGTCGATGGCAAGTTAATGAACCAGGATGACTGGAACCAGCTGAATTCTGTTGCGCTTCATCTTGGTATCGGGGATGACGGTGCTGAATTACTTTACCTGATTAATCAAACCAAAGCCCCGGCCCGCTTTTCTCTGCCGAAAGACAAGAGCCAGCAATGGCAGGTCATTTGTGATACCAACACCTTTACCATAATGGAAGGCACAGCATCGGTTGAAAAGCTCCAGCCAGCCATGACGATGGCGATTCTTTACTACGACCCCTCAAGCAATAATACCGAAACAACAACCTGAACATTGAATGTTCAGGTTGTTATGATATCAGAAACATAAATAAAACATACTGATTACAATATTTGTATCCGTTCCGGTGAAAATGGTTATAATAGGGCGCTCAGTTTCCCCCTCAGCAGTAACCACAGTACATGATGCCCGGATAACCTGAAAATGATATTCAGATTGCCTGGGGCAATCATATTTCCTCACCACAGAAATAGGCTGTGCTTTTTGCTGCTTTCTGTATTGTATTAGGCTGTATTAAGGATTCTTCATGTATAAGCGATTTGAGGGTTTTACCAAAGCTTTTCCCCCCGAAGAGCCGCAACAACCCCCTGAAACTTTACTGGCGTTTTGCCGGTATTACACCAAAGGCTTTACCAAGCCGTTAGTTTTTATTGCGCTTCTGAGTACGTTGATTGCGATTGTCGAAGTTTCGCTGTTCGGCTTCATGGGCCGCCTTGTTGACTGGCTGTCTTCCAGCAATCCGGAAACATTCTGGGCTGAGAATCAGTGGACACTCACCATATTATCACTGGTTGTTGTCATTGGTATCCCTTTATTAATAACGATTCAGTCTCTGTTAGTCCATCAAACCATGCTGGGCAATTATCCAATGTCAATCCGGTGGCTGGCCCACCGTTATCTGCTGAAACAAAGTATTTCCTTCTATCAAAATGAATTTGCCGGGCGCATAGCAACGAAGGTGATGCAAACTTCTCTTGCGGTGCGTGAAACCGTCATGAAGGCGGTCGATGTCTTCGTATACGTGATTGTCTATGTCACAGCGATTCTGTTTATGCTGGCCGACTCAGACTGGCGGTTAATGATGCCAATGCTGATCTGGCTGCTGATTTATGTGTGTATCCAGCTATTCTTTGTACCAAAGCTAAAACATGTTTCATCACTGCAGGCGGATGCCCGTTCAACCATGACCGGACGTTTCGTCGACAGCTATACCAATATACAAACCGTCAAACTATTCTCCCATCATCACCGGGAAACAGAGTATGTTCAGGACAGTATGAAAGGATTTCTGGGGACCGTTTATCAACAGATGCGGCTGGTCACAGGTTTTAATCTCTCCGTTGAAATTGCTAACTATTTTCTCTTGTTTGCTATTTCTGCCATCTCCATTTATCTGTGGTCACAGAGTCTGGTGACGGTCGGGGTGATTGCTGTGGCAATTTCACTTTCATTGCGGATTAACGGTATGTCCCACTGGATTATGTGGGAAATTGGTGCTCTGTTTGAAAATATCGGTACCGTCGTTGATGGCATGGCATCCTTATCCCGTTCGATCCAGATTCAGGATAAACCGGATGCAAAAGAGCTGGACATCAAACAAGGCGGGATTGAATTTGATCATGTCTCTTTTCATTATGGTGAAAATATCCATGTGATTGACAACCTGAATCTGAACATCAAGCCAGGAGAAAAAGTCGGTCTGGTTGGTCGTTCAGGTGCAGGGAAGTCAACCTTAGTTAATCTGTTACTTCGTTTTCATGATGTTGAAAGCGGTGCGATTCGTATTGACGGGCAAGCTATCAATGACATTACCCAGGATTCCCTGAGAAGTGCGATTGGGATGGTGACACAGGATACATCTCTGCTGCACCGCTCTATCAGAGAAAATATTCTCTACGGAAAACCAGACGCGACAGAAGAAGAGTTACTCAGAGCAACCAAGCAGGCACATGCGCATGAGTTTATTGAAACCCTGACCGATCCTCACGGTAACTGCAGCTATGATTCTCAGGTCGGAGAACGGGGTGTGAAACTATCCGGCGGCCAGCGTCAGCGTATTGCAATCTCACGGGTATTACTGAAAAACGCACCGATTCTGATCCTTGATGAAGCCACATCTGCACTCGACTCTGAAGTTGAGGCAGCGATTCAGGAAAGTCTGTATCAGCTGATGGAAGGAAAAACAGTCATTGCGATTGCGCACCGTCTGTCAACCATCGCCGCAATGGACCGGCTCATTGTTCTCGACCAGGGTAACGTCGTTGAAGAAGGCACTCATCAGGAATTACTGGATAAAAACGGTATCTATGCACACCTGTGGGATCACCAGACAGGTGGATTTATTGCCAGCCATTAAAATCAGGCCGGGCGGGCTGCTTCTGCTGCCCGCCCGGAATATCTGACTGATTTACATTGTAAATATAATAATCCGTCATCCTTGATCTGATGGCAGGTTAGTTTTCGTGATAACAGCGGGTTAATTCATTAAAACGATAATAGTAACTGCCAGGCTTCACAGGCTTACAGTCTTGCTTAAACCCGATCTCTTCCTCGTTATACAGCATCTTCACTAACAACTTCCCATCCTTATCACGATAAACATCCCACTGGATATTGGCACTGTAAGGAGAAACCCATTCACCACGCCATGGGTTGTCAGGCTGATATCCTTCACTCAGGGAAACACTCTGGGTGCTGCCTTTCAACTGCATTTGAGCAGCAAAAGGAATGATCGTTTCTGCGTGAGCAAAACGTAATTTTGCGGCATATTGATTCGTCCGGCTCCGGACTGCTTTGACCTGATTAAAAAAGTCATCTTCGAGTACTTTCGCAATCTGGTATGTAATATCGGTGTTGTTCAGCCCCGGACCTTTTTGATAAAAATTCTTGCCGTCAGACAAATAAGTCAGCCATTGTGTTTCTGCTGGTGTGAAATAGTCTGCAAACTTCCAGGCTTGATCGCCCGCTTCATATTTCATTCCCGGCGCAATCAGATACAAATGAAAAAGCTGCATCACTGTATCTACGTCATTGTAGACCTGAGCTTTCTTCTTCCCCACCCGGGTAAACTGATATTTACCCTGTGCCAGCGCATCAACAAATTCAGGAGTATAAATTCTCTCTAAAATCCCGCGGGCAATCTGATGAGATTTGGGTTGATCAAAAAGCTGATGAATCGCCTGGTTAAGCTGTGGATTATGCTTTTTATAATCCTGATATTGCTTGTGATGTTTATGAAAGTACAACTGAGACCGGTCGACCCGTGGCTGTGTGACGAAAGGTGCGATTTCAGGTTCCACCTGAATCATACCGCGGACAAATGATATCGCACTTGTTCGGGCCCGTATGCGCCCTGAATATTCAACCAGGATAGGTTGTCTGTCTTTTTTAACTTCATCAAACAGAGACTTATCCCGCTGTGCCATTCTCATTCCGATGTCGTGATGTTCCTGCCAGCCAAGACGGGAGAGTTCACCGTAACCCAGCTTTTTATTAGCCGCAATTAAACGGGAAATCTCTGCACCCAGCTTTTCTCCGGCAGGTGTTAAAGCATTCATTTCTTTGGCTTTTTGCCAGATTTTCAGACTGATATCATCATATTTGGGGCTGGTTAAGGCCCGGGAACCGTGGCGGGCAACAGACTGAGTGTAAACAAGCTGATATCCGGCAGGAACAGCTTCATAAGTCTTCATCTCCTGACGGGGAGTATAAACAGTCTTGGTACCGTACGAATATTGTGATTCTGAATGGTGGTTTAGTACGCTGCATCCGGTCAGAACCATCACTCCGAAAGCAGATAGAATCATTTTCATTATAAAATCCTGATTAAAATAAAACACGGGTATATCCCCGGGCAACCTGAAGAAGCTTGTTTCAGATTGCCCTGGTATAAAATCTGGCCGGTTTTCATGGATACGCAACCAGACCAATAACTTACCACTTGCTCAAATAATATTCATCCTTTGCAGGAATAATCCGCTTTTCTCTTTCCGCCCGGTTGGTTTTCTTCTAAAATCGGCGTATTTCAAAGTATTCAGGAGCTAAAACAACCCAATGAATAACAAGAGTATCATGACCAACCTGATTGCAATTCTCTGCATTTTGATTGGTTATCAATTCAACGAGCCAATTTTACAAACAGCGGGGCTATTCGCTTTTTCCGGCGCAATAACCAACTGGCTGGCCATTCATATGTTGTTTGAAAAAGTTCCCGGTTTATATGGTTCAGGCGTTATTCCCCGCCGGTTCGATGCATTCAGAACGGCGATAAAATCATTAATGATGGAACAGTTCTTCAATCAGGACAATATCGGGAAATTCCTCGATCAGGAAATTGGAGACACTCATAATTTTGAAATGGATGCCATAATTGAGAAAGTTGATTTTAACCCGACTTTTGATGCATTGGTTGACGTCATCGCAAATTCTCAGTTTGGCGGCATGCTGGCCATGGTTGGCGGTACAGAAGCGCTGCAACCGCTGAAACAACCTTTTGTTGAGAAAATGCACGCTTCCGTGGCTGAAATAGGCCAGAGTGAAGCCGTGCAGGATGCAATCAAATCTCAGTTAGGTTCTGGTTCTGTCAAAGAAGATATCGAAGAAAAAATCGAGCAGATTATCGATCAGCGATTGAGTGAACTGACACCACAGCTGGTCAAAGAAATGGTCCAGAAGATGATTAAAGAACATCTGGGCTGGCTGGTCATCTGGGGCGGTGTTTTCGGCGGCGCAATCGGTGTAATCGCGGCCCTGTGCGCTTAAACTGCCCCTGAGTATCCGGACAAAATCACACCGGGGCAACGCCCCGTGTGATTTGTTTCCGGCACAACGCTGAACAGAAACGCTGAAAACTGCAACCACCGGATCATTTATTGCCAGATAAATAATGCAACCAAAGTCAGTAGCATCACACAGATTACATTCAGAATTATCCCCACTTTCATCATCTGAGTCTGCCGGATATAACCGGTTGAAAAAACGATCGCATTCGGCGGTGTCGCAACCGGCAGCATAAATGCACACGATGAAGCAACAGCAATTAAAACCACCAGAATCACCGGCGGCATATTCAGTGCTTCAGCGACACTGACAAACACAGGAATGAGTAATGCCGCACTGGCTGTATTACTGGCAAACTCTGTCAGAAACACCACAAAGCAAGCAATAATCATAATAATAAAGAACACTCCAAACTGAGTAATCAGGTCGCTGAGCTGATGAGCAATAAATACACTGGTACCTGTTTGCTTGAGAATATTGCTCAGACTGATCCCGCCACCAAACAGCAGTAACACCCCCCAGTCCGCTGTTTTTTCAATATCCTTCCAGTGAACTACTCTGGCAAAATTCACCAGCACAATCACACCAAGAGCAATGATCGTATCAAATGATTTAAACCCGCCAATCAGTCCGTTAATCGGTTTGCTGAAAATCCATAAGAAAACCGTCAGGGAGAAAATACCCAGTGTCACCACTTTTCCTTTATCCCAGTCCACCGGTTCATAATTCAGCTCAAAACGCCCCGATAAATCCGGTTTGAAAACCAGATACAGAATTAAAATCGCAATAGGAAGTAAAATACACGCAGAAGGAATCCCATAATACATCCACTCGGTAAAAGAGAGCTTCAGCTCCGCAGCCGCAATCGCATTCGGCGGACTGCCGATTACAGTCGCAATCCCGCCAATACTGGCGCTGTAAGCAATACCCAGCAAGACAAATACATAAGTGCTTTCCCGCTGGCCGGAGTCGACTTTACTCAGCACCCCCAGCACCAGCGGAATCATCATCGCCGTTGTCGCGGTATTACTGATCCACATAGAAATCACAGCCGTTACCACAAACAGCATAAACACAGCCACGACCATTTTCCCCCGGGCCAGTACCAACACCTTGTCAGCGATAACTTTATCCAGTCCCTGGTGATGCATGGCCGCAGCCAGTGCAAATCCGCCCAGAAAAAGATAAATAATCGGATTCGAGAAATTACTCAGCGCAGCCGTTGTATCAAAAATACCAAACAAAACAGCCAGTACCGGTACCAGTATCGCGGTGACGGTCACGTGCAGCGCTTCTGTCAGCCATAGTACCGCAATAAAAACCAGCAAACTGATCCCCAGCACAACCTGAGGTGGAAACGGTAAAGTTTTATATAAAACAAAGAAGAGGATGATATCGCTCAGAACGATAATACTGTTACGGTTAAAAAACCACTCACTCGTATTCGAGGGTAGTGGCACATTATCATTTTTATTCATTATTATGCTTCCTTTTGAATGAAAAACGCCGGAGTACGGCGCTCAGTCCAATCTGTCACCGGCATATTACAACCGGTCATATCGCTCAGGATGGATACTCAATTAATGACATAACCAACGCCGATAAACTGTTACATAAATCAACAAAAGAAAACAAAGCGTTAACAATAACTCACTCCATGCATTTTCATAAACCCGCGGTATAATGATGATTCAATCACACCGGCAACACCCGGGCTATTCCCCGGCAGTTATCTCCGATACAGGGAAATCATGAATTTATTACTTGAGCAGTTCACTTTTTCGTTATCCGTCACCGGGCCTATTTGTCTGATGCTGTTTTTAGGGGTTTATTTCAGAAGAACCAGCCTTATCGATGATCACTTTATCGAAGTTGCTTCCAGGCTGGTGTTTAAAGTCACCTTACCCGTCCTGCTGTTTCTGAATGTATTGAAATCAGACTTCAGCGCGATTGCAAACAGTGCATCCTTTGTCATTTTTGGCCTGATTTCCAATTTTCTCTTCTTTATCCTCACAACAGTAATCATTAAAAAATGGTCAAAAAATACCGCCGATCACAGTGTCATTATTCAGGGGGGATTCCGGGGAAATGCCATGATCATAGCTCTGGCATATGTGGCAAACGCTTACGGGAATCAGGCGATTGCAACAGCAGCGCTATACTCCGCCGGGCTGGTATTACTGTTTAATGTTGAAGCGGTTTACACTCTGATTCCCAAAAATCAGAATAACCGGGAAAATGCTGTTGGCGTGATAGTCAAAACGCTGACCAAAAACCCGCTGATTATTGCCATTCTGCTTGGGCTGTTCTTCTCTCTGCTGAAAATCCCGGTGCCGGAAATTGCAGATAAAGCCGGCCATTACTTTGCCAATATGACGCTGCCACTGGCATTGATTTGTGGTGGCGGCGCGTTGGATCTCCGGCAGCTTCACCGGGATAAAAGTTCGGCATGGATTGCAACACTCTTCAAACTGGCACTTTGTCCGTTGCTGCTCACAGGTGCTGCTCTGCTGTGCGGATTCAGAGGAATTGAACTGGGAATAATTTTCCTGACCAGCTCAGCCCCGACAGCTTCTGCCAGTTATGTCATGGCCCGGGTGATGGGCGGGAATGCGGTACTTGCAGCCAATATTATTGTCCTGACAACATTTTTCTCACTGGTGACAACCACAATTGGTATTTTTGCGTTATCAATGCTGCATTTGATCTGAACCAACGGGGAAAGTATTCCGTCAGACAGAAACAGGAACCCATTGACATCCATTCCTGTTTCTAAGTCAGCAGCCTCTAAAGGCACCCTTTATCACTCCAGCGACAAACCGGTGGCTCAGTTTTTGACAGACAGGCCTCACTCTGACAGATTGCTGCCCCCTGCGTCCAGCTCACATCCATCCGCTCTGAGGTCTCGGGCACATTCAGCAGATACAGATATTTTTTGAGATACACTGCGCGAAAGCAGGCGGTTTCTGGCTTATATACCCAAGCAACCTGAAGATGCAGGATCCAGCGTGCAGCCGAAAGGTACAGTTCAAGGAAAGGGAATGCAGGAATGTACCCACCTTTCAAATTCTCTTGACGCAGAAATGTGCCTTTCAGCTCACGCCCTGCGGGTGAGTTTGTCAGGCTCTGAGACCTGCATCTTCAGGTTGTTTGGGTATAACAATCACCTTTTGAGTGGCAACAGATGCCGACGTCACAGCTGTTCATATAATTAAATGCACCGGTTAAAAACCAGGATGCAACATCAGATCGTTCTTTCGGCAAAGCGTGATAAGTACCGCGTTGACCATCATGATAATTGTACGGGTCAAGAAGACCCTGCGTCGTTTTAAGAGAAATTTGCTCAGCACACTGGTTCATTTGCCAGCCCGGTTTTTGACTGCCAACACCATAAGCACAGGCGTTAGGAAGCCCCAAGGTTTTGGACGCTTCATCCTGCCCTAAACCAAGATATGAATAACTGTAGATTGAGAATGGTTTTCCGCCCAGCATCACGGTTCTGACTGAATCATCCTTCTCCCGGCACTTTGCACACGGAAACGTGATCTGAGAAGAAGCGCCGCCCATTTCAACAATACCGAAATTATCCTGTTTTTTCTCATGTCTGACAGCCAGCCATGCATAAAGCCCTTCTTCGTAGCCGGTAATCGTGCGGGTATCAACTTTCACTGTTTTACCAACTTTTTCAGTCAGGCTGCGATTCAGCTTTTGCCATAATTCCGCACTTTCAGCGCGATGCGCCTGCTCTGCTATCCGCATACCGGCTGTCGCCTGGACAAAAAATAGCGGATAACAGAAAAACCGCGATGGCAAAGATTGAACGAAACGTCAGAAATGATGAGAACACAATGCCGGGACCAAAACTGTCCCGGAGGATTCAGAGTGAATTATTTTAAAGGATCATCCTCAGGAAGCGCATGATGAATCCAGAGCGCTAAACGTTTTTTTATACTTTTTCCGTCAGATTTATCCGCCGGCAGAGGTGTTATCTGACGAACTTTGACTAAAAAAACATACAGGGCTTTCGCTTTCGTGGCCTGAGAGGCATTATCGCTGGTGAGTTGATATCCCTGCATTTCAGCCATTTTACACCCCACTTCCAAAGCTTTTTTGAATAATTTATCTTCGTTTTTAATCTTGGCCGTTTTTGCCATATACTCACCACAGTTCACATAAAATCATACAGTTAGTATATATCAAACCAAGTGCTTTTCGTTAAGATCAGATAACTTTCATGACCGGGAGAAACAATGATAAGACAATTTACCCCGACAGATACCGATACCATCCTTGATATCTGGCTCACTGCGTCCATTCAGGCACACGATTTTGTGGATGCCGGATTCTGGATTTCGCAGACGGATAACATGCGTGATATTTATCTGCCCATGGCGGAAACCTGGGTGTATGAGCAGTACTCAGATATTCTCGGATTCTGTTCACTGTATGAACAAACACTGGCAGCTTTGTTTGTTGCTCCCGCTCATCAACATAGCGGCATCGGCACCCAACTGATCAACCATGCAAAAAAACAACAAGACGCACTCAGTCTGTCGGTTTATAAACGAAACACCTCCAGTACCGGATTCTATCTGTCACAGGGGTTTATCATTTGCAGTGAACAAACCGATCCCCATACCGGACAACCGGAATATTTGATGCGTTTCAGTTAACCATAAAGCCAGTTAACCATTAACATATTGATCATAAAAAGCCACAGCGAGAATGCTGTGGCTTTGCTTATATACCCGGACAATCTGAAGCTATCCGCAATCCGGCAGTATCAGGATTCCTGAAGATTCACTTCATCAGTTGCTTCAGCTTTCTGTTCCGTCTGCTTCCCCATAAATGAAGGCAGTTCAATCCCGACGTTACTGGCCATTTCATGCATTGGCGCGCCCATAGTCAGGAAATCTTTCATAAAAGATTTCAGACCAGCCTGCCCGTTTTCAGAACCCTGATCCCAGACAGTCAGATTATCAATCTTCATCTTCGCAATCGCTTCTGTCTGCAGTTTGACAATTTCTTCCAGTTTCTCAATCACCTGTAGTTTCGCCAGTGCATCGCTATTTCCGGCAGATTGCACTAAGTCGTGATAACCTTCTGCTTTAGCCTTCATCACTTTGCGCATCCCTTCCGCTTCTGCTTCATATTTAGTCAGCATAGCTTCAGCTTCTGCTTTGGCAACAATCTGAATTGACTCAGCTTCCCCTTTCGCTTCCTCGATTTTTTTCTCGGCTTCGATGGTTTCCGCAACAACTTCATGCGCCCGCTGTTTTGCCAGCTCAGTTTCTTTACGTCTTTCCTGAATTTCTTTTTCTGCGATCTGTTCTGCCACCTCAGAGTCTTTCCGGGCCGAAGCCTGCGCAATCTTCAGTTCCGCTTCTGACTGAGCAATCGCTTTTTTAGTTTCGTTTTCACCCTGAATTTGTTCAGACTGACGCTGCGACACGAAAATTTCTTTTTCAGCATGAGTCTGACTGATAGCTTTTTCTGATTCAGCCGATTCAATCGCCACCTGCGTATCTTTCTCGCGCTCCGCTTTCTGAGTCCCGATAGCCCCCAGCTTTTGCTGTTCAGCCACATCAACGTTAGCCCGCTGTACCACGGTTTCTGCTGCTTTGCGGCCAATCGCCTCAATGTAACCCATTTTATCGCTGATATCTTTCACGTTAATGTTGATCACTTCCAGACCAAGCTTGGCTAACTCATCCGCGATGTTGGTATTGACCTTTTCCAGAAAGCTTTCCCGGTCCTGGTTAATCTGTTCAATGGTCAGCGTGGCAACCGCAGCACGCAGCTGACCAATGGTAATATTCTGAGCCGCTTCTTTGACTTCCACCTGAGTCAGTCCCAGTAACCTTTCACTGGCAATGGATGAAAGCTCAGGAGAAGTGCCAATCGCCACGGTACATGAAGTCGGAATGTCCAGACGAATATTGTTAGCAGACAATGCATCTTTCAGGTCAACTTCATAATCAATCGGCTGAAGCGACATATATTCGTAGTCCTGCACCACAGGCAGTACAAAGGCTGCACCACCATGAACGACCTTAGCCGAACGCCCGCCACCGGTTTTACCATAAACCACCAGCAGCTGGTTCGGTTTACATCTCCGGTAAAAGAGTAAAAATGAAAGCACAAAAAACAGCAGTAATAAGACCGGCACAAATACAAATGCCATCGTGCCAAAATCGGTGACTGATAATGAAAAATCGTACACTTTTTATCCTTAGTTTATTTTTTTGTTTAATATGAATTTTAAATGATGTCGATATGAGCGACTTCATTGGTAATCCGGGAGATGTGAACGGTCTCGCCATATTTGAATTCACGGCTTTCTGAGACCGCTTTCAGGTAATAGGTTTTTCCCTGAATGGTTGTTTTAACTTTGCCATACCCGGCAGATGATTTATCCGGAACTCTTGAATAGATTTCAGCCGGATGCCCGGCCTCAACAGAGAGTTCTGTAATCACGCCGGTTTCCATATTTCTGGCCCGCTTCATCAGATACAGAAAAACCGTTGACATACTCACCGAGATTCCCAGACTTTTCAGATAAACACCAAGAGTGACACCACCGCCATCCTGCGACAGCGCTAAAAAAGACCAGGAGAAAGTCATCGCCAGTGCCAGCACGGCATTCACTAAAAAATCGTCACCAAAGTCAAAACTCAGATCGACACCAAAAAGCATCAGAAGCAGTTTAATCACAAAAATAAAAGTAGAAGCAATTGCTATCCAGAAAATAATATCCAGCATAAGGAATATAAAGCCGTGTGAAATGAAATAGGTCTAATGTGAAGGTTGATGTTAATTGAGAATTTACATTGCTGTCAATGTGACTATTGGTAGCATACAGCAGACAAAAGCAGCTTCTTATTTTTAACAACTGCGTTGTTCACTCCACAATTGATAGATTGGTATTTTATATAACTCATATTCTGGGTAGATATCTGTATTTCATCAAATGAACCTGATGATGATAGACACAGTAAACCGTGAGAAATAAAATTTATTCATTTGCATCAATTGGGAAACAATATCAAATGGCACATGTTGCATACATCACTATTAACGGTGAAAAACAGGGCATGATCTCCAGTGGCTGTAACACAAAAGATTCTATGGGGAATAAATTTCAGGAAACACATGCGGATGAAATCACCGTACTTTCATGTCAGCATAATATGATGAAGTCGCCACAACAACATGGCAAATCTCATGCACCAATCGTGATTACGAAAAATGTCGATAAATCCAGCCCGCTGCTTTCAACAGCATTTGCCAAACAGGAGCATTTAGATTGTACGATTCATTTTTACCGTACTAATGAGCAGGGCTACAACGAAAAGTTTTACAGTATTGAATTAAAGAAAGCATTAATCTCCGGTTTTTCTTTTTCGCTCCCGCACACCGTTCACGCACATAATGAAGAAATGCATGAAGTGTTAGAACTCAGTTATAAAGAAATCATCTGGAACCACAATGTATCCGGCACAATGGGTTACGACAACTGGGATCAGGCAGGCTGGCTGGAGAGCTAAAAAACTCCCCGGTTTAAAGACGATAACTCAATCCGTTCATTTCCCTGTATCAACAGATTGTATGAATTATCCCGTTTTTTCTTAACTACTTTATCTCACTATCAAAAGACAGCATCAGAAGAGACGATTCCATGAGTTCCTTAGATCATTCTGAGTCAAAAATCAGAGAATGTTTAGACAAGAATCAGTTTGAATTGTGCGCCATCTCATTACAGAATTTGCAGGCAGTGACCCGACAGTGCACTCCGCACAAACAGATGAAATCAATTTGGCAAAATAATTTGAAAGCACCAGTCAACACCGGACTGAGTTACTACGGAACCTATAAAGACATTAAATCCATAGAAAAATCACTGGGAACGCTATATAAGCAAAGTGGTGTGACCACAGCACAGATGAAATCAAAAATCGTTGGTTCAGGTCATCAGGCTATGGTGGTGATACAAGGAGCCGGGGTCAAGAATATAGGCAAAGTCCTTCAAAGATACTCTTATGCTATGGGTAATGAACTAAAAAGCCTCAATATTGCTCTCGGATCGCAATTTGGCGTTAATCATATAGAAGGATTCAAGTTAAGCATCTATTTTGCGATACCTTTCACCATGATTGATACCCTGTTCCAGGATGAACCGACATGGAGCTATTTTTTGGGGAATCTGGCTTCCAGTTTTTTAAAGGCGATGACTGCTGCAACTATTGGTACGATTGCTGTCGGGGCTGTAACAACATTAATGCTCGGGGAGTTTGTTGTCTTCATAGCTTGCTCTATTGGGATATCAATCGTATTAGATAAAATTGACAAAAAGTTTGATCTTACTGATAAATTAGTAAAAAAACTCCGGGAGATAGCTCAAAATTCAGTTGACAGAGACATTGCACGTTTTAACAATTCTGTCAACACAGGAATTGGAATATCTCAAATAAAAGGAAAAGGCCTATTATGGTAATCGATCATAAGAGTCATGCGACCATTAACAAAAATACAAAACCAAAAATGTCTTTAGCTCGCATGATATTTTGCTTTCTTTTATTTTTTCCTTTTTCAATTTATATGTTTATATCCTCCTCAGAACATATTTATAGTTTAATATATGCAATTAATCATACTAGCTCTGCGTTATTCTTCAGTTCAAGTGAAATAACTTTATTAGGTTGCGGTATAATTTTATTTGTATTTTCTATTCGTGTTTTAATCTTAAGAAAAAATCCATTTCAATTAGATAAATTTTTTATCATCACTAGTATAATCTCTTTTTTTATTATGTTTATTTCTCCATCAATCATGGAGTCTATTGTTGAATCTTTTGTCAAAGAACATCAATATGGCTATTGTGCTGGTGCTTCTTATAAAGGACTAGACTGCTACACCATAGATGAAAATACCTGCCTGATTGAAACCGTAAGAAGAGAGAAAATGCTTAAGGACTTTTGGGGAGAATAAAAAATCCCCATATATCAGGTGTATACACGGGGACTGTTCAGGCTTGTCAATTCACACTGTAAATCGAAGTGCTATATGGCAATTAATTTATAGAAAACAGTCGATAGTGGCGGAATACACAGGGTTAATGAATCCGGCAAACTTTCACTTTCAACCTTTTCAGTTTTAATCATTTTTTCTACCGGGAACCCGCTCCCGCCATAGCGTTCATCATCCGTATTGAGCAATAACTGATACGGACCGGCAAACGGTACACCAAGGCGGAAATCATCCCGGCTGACCGGGGTAAAGTTACTGATCACCAGAATCCGCTCTCCGGACAGACTGATTCTTTCATGGGCCAGAATACTGATATCCGACGCGTCAGACAGCCGCCATTCAAAACCTTCCGGCTTGCTGTCGAGTTCATACAGCGCTTTCTCACTGGTATACAGCCGGTTTAAATCCCGCGTCAGCGTCTGCAACCCTTCATGACGCCCGTAATCCAGCAAAAACCACTGTAACTGGCTGTCGTGGCACCATTCTCCGCCCTGACCAAATTCGGTGCCCATAAAATTCAGTTTTTTACCGGGCTGCCCGTACATATAACCAAGATATGCTCTCAGATTAGCGGTCTGCTGCCATTCATCGCCGGGCATTTTATTCAGCAGAGATCCTTTACCGTAAACGACTTCATCATGAGACAACGATAAAATATAGTTTTCACTGTGGGCGTAAATCAGCGGGAAAGTAATGGTATTGTGATGATATTTTCTATGGACGGGTTCATTTTTCATATATTCCAGACTGTCATGCATCCAGCCCATGTTCCATTTGAATCCGAACCCCAACCCACCGAGAAATGTCGGACTTGAAACGCCGGGGAACGCCGTTGACTCTTCCGCAATGGTCATCGCATTGGGGAAATGTTTATAAACTTCTTCATTCATCCACTTCAGCATCGCAATCGCATCATAGTTTTCTCTGCCGCCATCGACATTCGGTATCCACTGGTCGTGACTACGTGAATAATCGAGATATAACAGAGAAGCCACCGCGTCGACCCGGATGCCATCAATGTGGAACATCTCAAACCAGTACAAAGCGTTGGAGACCAGAAAACGCCGGACGTGCTCGCGCCCCATATCATAGATATAGGAATTCCAGTCCTGATGCCATCCTCTGCGCGGATCGGGATCATGAAACAGCGGTGTGCCATCAAAGTTATTCAGGCCATGACCATCCGCCGGGAAATGTGCCGGCACCCAGTCCAGCACCACACCAATATTGGCCTGATGACATTGATCCACAAAGTATTTAAAGTCATCCGGCGAGCCATAACGGCTGGTCGGCGCAAATAACCCGACAGGCTGATAGCCCCACGAACCATAGAAAGGATGCTCCGCGACCGGCATTAATTCAACGTGGGTATAACCCATGTTAACAAGATAAGGCACCAGCTGATCCGCCAGTTCCCGGTAATTCAGGAAACGATCATCCGGCCCCAGCCGCCATGAACCCGCATGGAGTTCGTAGAAAGACAGCGGTTGTCCGGGCTTTTCAGTGACTGGCCGGTCAGTCCACGTTTGATCGCCCCATTCGTAACCAGAATGGTTATAGATGACAGAGGCAAGTGAAGGAAACTGTTCTGCATGAAAACCCCAGGGATCCGCCTTGTGAGGCAGCCCTTCCCCGTCCGGCCCTTTAATTTCAAATTTATATTGTTCACCTTCAGACAGACCCGGAATGAAAAGACCCCACATGCCATAATCCAGCCGCTGCATCGGGTGACGTCGCCCATCCCAGTAGTTAAAAGAGCCAATCAGGCTGCATGCCGAAGCATGCGGCGCATAGACCAAAAAGCGGACGCCCTCAATTTGCTGCCCGTCACGCTCCAGCGTCATCAACTGAGATCCCATGTGATGATACATGTTGATCGGCGTATGAAGATCTTCATATTCTGCGTAAATTGCATGGTATTGATACGGATCATCCACAATTTGATCGCCGGATTCCCAACGAATATGCAGACGATAATGGGTAAACTTCAGGTCCAGATCTTCCTGTAATATAAAGCCACCATCATCTTCCGGCGTCAGTTCAAACTGCGAGTGATCATCGAGTAAAAGCGTGACCTGCACTGCATCCGGCATCCATACCCGGAGTACTCCCTGTACAGGAGAAATATACGGCCCGAGAAAAGAGAAAGGATCAGCAAAAGAAGCATGCTCAAGCTTATGATAAATCTGTTGTTTTTTTAATAACTTATGACTTGTTTTCAATATCCGTACTCCTGCCCTCAAGGTTGATTCACAATGCATCGGTGCGATATGTATCTATAAACCTATGCGTTTCCCTGTCTATCTATATTCCCGGAGACCCGGGCATGCCACTTATGTACAGAGCCATTGATGTACAAAACAACTGATGTACAGAACAACTGAGGATGAAAATGCCCGCAACAGCGGGCATACGCATCTAACCCAAACAACCAGAAGATGCAGGTTGTTTGGGTATATTCAAGTCTATAAGACAACATTCTCACATAGAGTGATTTGACTTAAATTTCTGAATTTCAATGTTAATTTTTAACGTTTTACCTGCTTTAGTTTCCAGATATTATCAACATAATCCCGGATACTGCGGTCGGAGCTGAATTTACCTACCAGCGCTGTATTTATAATCGCTTTTTTCGCCCAGCCGGTCTGATCCCGGTATTGCTGATCGACTCTGGCCTGCGCTTCGACATAAGAGGCGAAGTCCGCCAGTACAAGATACGGATCCCCGCCATCGAGCAAACTTTCATAAATGGTTCTGAGCTTCCCGGGATGACCCGGCGTGAATGTATCACCTAACAGCAGATCCAGAGATGCTTTGAGCAAAGGATCCGCATTGTAGTAGTCATATGGGTTATAGCCACTGGCTTTTAATTTCTCGACCTCGTCCACTTCTAAGCCGAAAATATAGATATTCTCATCCCCGACTTCTTCACGGATTTCAACGTTCGCGCCATCCATTGTTCCGATGGTTAATGCACCATTCAGCGCCATCTTCATATTACCGGTACCGGAGGCTTCCTTCCCGGCCGTTGAGATTTGTTCGGACACATCGGTTGCGGGAATAATGATTTCAGCCATACTGACCCGGTAATCCGGAACGAAGACAATTTTAAGTTTTTCATTCACCTTCGGATCATGATTGATTTTTTCTGCAATCATATTAATCGCATAAATAATTTCTTTTGCCAGGTAATAACCGGGGGCCGCTTTCGCTGCGAAAATAAAGACTCTGGGTTCCATCTCAAACTGCGGGTTTTCCATCAACCGGTAATACAGAGATAAAATATGCAATAAATTCAGATGCTGACGCTTGTATTCGTGTAACCGCTTGATCTGAACATCAAAAATGGCATCGGTATTCAGATCAATATCCAGATGCGCTTTGACCCACTCTGCCAGACGGACTTTATTCTCTTTTTTCACCGCCATAAATTCATGCTGAAAGTCGCGGTCATCCGCCAGTTCTTTCAGTGCTGCCAGCTCATCCAGCGCAACCGGCCACGAATCACCAATTTTTGAGGTAATCAGATCGGATAAACCGGGATTACAATACTGTAGCCAGCGCCTTGGCGTAATTCCGTTGGTCACATTCAACAGCCGGTTTGGATAGAGCTCATTAAATTCAGGGAAAAGATCTCTTTTGACTAATTCGGAGTGCATTGCGGCCACACCGTTCACTGCATAAGAACCGACTACACAAAGATTGGCCATCCGGACCATCCGGTGGAACCCTTCCTGAATAATCGACAGCTTTTGCTGCTTGTTCACATCCCCCGGCCACTGCGCCCGGACTTCCTGTAAGAAACGATGATTGATATCGTAGATGATTTCCATATGACGGGGTAGCAGCCGGAGAATCAAGGCTTCATCCCATGTTTCAAGCGCCTCAGGTAATAACGTGTGATTGGTATAAGCAAATGTCTGACTGCTGATATTCCAGGCTTCATTCCAGTTTATGCCTTTCTCATCAAGCAGAATCCGCATCAATTCGGGAATCGCAATAGCCGGATGGGTATCATTCAGCTGGATAGTTTCATATTTGGGTAAATCTTCTATAGCATGGCCGGCCAGTTCATGTCGCCGGAGAATATCTCTGATCGACGCAGCACTATGAAAATACTGCTGCATCAGACGCAGGGTTTTGCCTTTTTCATGGTTGTCATTCGGATAGAGAACCTTGGTAATGTTCCCGGCATCAATCAGCGCGTGCTGTGCTTCAAAGTAGTTTCCGTTGTTAAAGCTTTCAAGTGAAAATGGTGCGATCGCCTGACATTCCCACAAGCGGAGCGGATAAACGGTATCACTCTTATATCCGACGACCGGAATATCCCATGGCATGCCTTTTACACTCATACCGGGAATCCAGCGCCGCACTTCCCTGCCATTCACCTCTTCAGTCTGAACATGCCCGTAGAAGCCAATTTCCTGCGCCAGTTCTGGTCTTGCAACTTCCCAGGGATAACCTTCGACACCGCACCAGGCATCCGGCGCTTCCTGCTGGTGGCCCTCTTTAAAAGACTGCTTAAACAAGCCGTACTCATAATGTAAGCCATAACCCACGGCAGGGAATTCCTGCGCAGCCAGTGAATCCATAAAACAGGCTGCAAGGCGGCCAAGACCACCGTTGCCAAGTGATGGATCCCGCTCCTCTTCCAGTAGCTCAGATAAATCCTGTCCGAGCTCACTCATAGCATCACGAATCATCTCAAAAATGCCCATATTCAACAGGTTATTTCCTGTCAGGCGTCCGATCAAAAATTCAAGCGACAGGTAATTCACACTCTTTGCCTGAACAATGTTCTCATCCTGCTCTGTTTCCAGCAGGTCGAGTGTGGTCAGTTCTGACAACGCACGGGACATCGCAAGATACCAGGAACGCTTCGTTGCATGCTCTTGCGTGGTTGCATAGGTGGACGTCAGATGGCGCTTTACATTATCCAGAAATAACTGTTTATCAAATGATTTTTGCAATACAGGTTTCATCGTAAAACCTCGCTGATAGATGATGAGCGGTTTGTTTATCCAGAATATCTTCCCAAGTAATAACCTTAGTCAGTAATTCGGATTCCTAGCGGGTTTCTCGTTTATCAGGCCAGCAAAAAAGTGACGGAGATCACAAAATTATTCTTCTGGCTTCAATCATCTTCCCCCTGAACAGATTCAGGGAACCGGGTTTATCCGGAATCTGTTTATCCCAAAAACGACCAGAAGATACGGATTATCCGGGTAAATATACCCAAGCAACCTGAAGATGCAGGTTGTTTGGGTATAAAACGACAAAAAAAGCCCCTGAAGCAACACTTCAGGGGCTTTTTATTCAGAACAATGAGAAGTGGTCAGAGACTCAACGGTATCAGCTCAACACCTAAGACGGTACTTAAACTCATCACAACGACCAGTGACATTTTAAATACCTGTCGTGACCAGACCTCATAGTTATTACTGTCCATCTTGCGGAATGTAACCCGGGTCCACATAAAACAGACAACAGCAGCAACAACCAGATACTCATAACCGGTATTCCCGGCCAGATAGAGTCCCAGAGCAACGGCATTAAATGCAGCCACGTAAGCCATCATATGCTGACGCGCTTTTTTAATCCCGGAAACAACGGGGAGGACCGGGATACCAGCCTGACGGTAGTCCTGCATGCGGAACATGGCAATCGCATAAGAGTGCGGCATTTGCCACAGACAAAACAACGCAAAAAGCAGCAATGCTTCAGGACTGATATAGTTGGTCACAGCCAGGTAGCCAGCCAGAGGCGGAACCGCCCCGGAAATACTACCGACTAAGGTGCCGTATACAGAAGTCCGCTTGTACCACATGGTGTAAAAGAACACATAAAAGATGTATCCGAGTAGTACAATCACTGTCGTCAGCGGATTCGTCTGCAGGTACAACAATGCCGTGCCGGATATCAGCAAAATGATCGCAAAGATGAAGGCATGATCAACATTAATATCACCACGTACCAGCAAACGCTCCCGCGTCCGGGACATCTTCCGGTCGATATCGCGGTCAATAATGTTGTTCACCACACATCCCGAAGCAATCACTAAGGCGACACCCGCCATTGCATACAGCAGAAGCAGTGGTGTTGCTGCTTCTGTTTTTGCAGCGAGGAAAAACCCCGCTGCAGTTGATATCAGATTACCGATAATGATTCCGGGTTTCGTAATTGACAGATAACCTTTAATCATATCAACCAACCTGCTACATCATCATATTGATGTTGAGGTTCCACATAATCCACAGCGATCCCCCAATCACGATTAATACGACAATTGCAGCAAATATCAGTGAGATAAAGTTCCAGCGCCCTTCGTCTGTTTTCAGCTCCATGTGCAGAAAATAAACAAAATGAACGATAACCTGAACAATGGCACACCCGAACAGAATCGCGTAGGTTGTATGTGCAGACAGGCTTTGCGTGCCTGCATAGTAAAACGGAATCGCGGTTAAGATCAGAGAGGCAATAAAGCCGATAATATAACCTTTTGTTCCGCTCTCAGCATGTTGATTACTCATGACATCACCCCGACTAAATAGACAAATGTGAAGACACAAATCCAGACAATATCAAGGAAGTGCCAGAACAAACTCAGGCAGCCAAAGCGTGTTTCCATCACTTCAGTCAATCCTTTCTTATTCAGTTGCCACAGACAAACCGCCAGCCAGATTAAACCGGAAGTCACGTGGATGCCGTGTGTCCCAACCAGCGTAAAGAATGCAGAGAGGAAAGCACTTCTGTCCGGACCATATCCCATCGAAATCAGGTGATGGAACTCATAGATCTCCATGGCGATAAAACCAAGACCAAACAGGAATGTAATCACCAGCCACAGGTTCATACTGCCCAGTTGTTTCCGTTTCATCGCGATCATGCCGAAACCGAAAGTAATACTACTGAGCAGCAGTAACATGGTTTCAACAAAAACAAAGGGTAATTCAAAAATATCTTTACCGGCCGGACCGCCGGCAGTCCCCGATGACAGCACGGCATATGTTGCAAATAAACTTGCAAACAAAATACAGTCACTCATCAGGTAGATCCAGAATCCGAACAGTTTGTTGCCACTGGCGTGGTGGTGATCATGCCCGTGATCGACCGCAGAATTAGCTTGCATAGTTCACCTCCGCGTCATCATTCTTATCTGATGATTCAGCCGCTTTTTTTACCTGAGCCCGGTGGGCATCCTCAATTGCTTTAATCTCATCAACCTGAACGTAATAGTCCACGTCATCATTGAAGCTGTGCCAGATACTGGTTGCAATGATGCCGACAAAACCAATCGCAGCCAGCCACCAGATATACCAAATCATGGCAAAGCCAAAGATCAGTGAGAATGCTGAAACATACATACCCGTTGGGGTATTTTTCGGCATGTGAATTGGTTCATACTCAATTTCACCTTCCGGCATATGTTCTCCGCGCTGTTTCTGATACCAGAACGCATCGATTTCATTCCCTTTAGGTAATATGGCAAAGTTATAGAACGGTGGTGGTGAAGAAGTCGCCCATTCCAGTGTCCGTGCATCCCACGGGTCACCGGTTAAGTCCCGGTTCTCATTGCGGTCACGGATACTGACGTAAATCTGGATAAACTGACAGACAACACCCAGCGCGACAATCGCTGTACCGGCAGCTGCAACCGCCAGATAAGGGAAGTAGTCCGGGTTGATGTCCTGACTAATCCGGCGGGTCATCCCCATGAATCCCAGTGCATACAGTGGCAGGAAGGCCAGAATAAAGCCGGTTAACCAGCACCAGAACGCTTTTTTGCCCCAGGATTCATTCATCATAAATCCGGTTGCTTTCGGGAACCAGTAAGTAATCGCAGCAAAGCAGCCAAACACCACACCACCGATAATCACATTGTGGAAGTGAGCGACCAGGAACACACTGTTATGGAATACGAAGTCAGCACCAGGTACAGACATCAGGACGCCTGTCATCCCACCAATGGAGAACGAGATCAGGAACCCAATCGTCCACATCATCGGTGTCGTAAACCGAATCCGTCCTTTGTACATTGTGAACAGCCAGTTGAAGATCTTCACCCCGGTCGGTATCGAAATGACCATGGTTGCAATCCCGAAGAAGGCATTCACATTTGCTCCGGCTCCCATGGTAAAGAAGTGATGCAGCCAGACGACAAATGCCAGAATGGTAATCACCACAGATGCCCAGACCAGAGAGGTGTAACCGAACAGCTTCTTACGTGAGAAAGTTGCCGTAACTTCAGAGAAAACACCAAATACCGGCAGCACCAGAATGTACACTTCAGGGTGTCCCCATGCCCAAATCAGGTTGACATACATCATCATGTTGCCGCCCATGTCATTGGTGAAGAAGTGGAACCCTAAATAGCGATCCAGTGTCAGCAGTGCAATTGTAACCGTTAAGATCGGGAACGAGATGATGATCAGAATGTTAGAACAGAGCGATGCCCAGGTGAATACCGGCATTTTCATCATCGGCATGTCAGGTGCACGCATCCGTAAAATGGTCACAAAGAAGTTCACACCACTTAATGTCGTTCCCACACCAGATATCTGTAGCGCCCATATCCAGTAATCCACCCCGACCCCGGGACTGGCATCAATGCCGGAAAGCGGCGGGTACGCAAGCCATCCGGTCCGGCCGAATTCACCGACACCCAGCGACAGGTTGGTCAGGATCACCCCAACGATAAATAACCAGAAACTCAGGTTATTCAGATAAGGGAATGCAACATCGCGCGCGCCGATTTGAAGCGGAATGATGATATTCATCAAACCGATCACCAGCGGCATCGCCACGAAGAAAATCATGATCACACCATGCGCCGTGAATATCTGGTCATAGTGATGAGGTGGTAAATATCCGGCTTCTCCGGCAGCAGACAGAGCCTGCTGACTCCGCATCATCACCGCATCGGCAAAACCACGCAGAAGCATGATCATGGCGACAGCGATATACATAAAGCCCAGTTTTTTATGATCTACCGACGTAAACCATTCATTCCATAAGTATTGCCATTTCCCCAGGCGGGTCACCCATGCGACAACAGCCAAACCAACGAGTGCGATCACGGACAGAGTGATCATAATGATCGGCTCATGATATGGAATAGATTCCAGTGTTAATCTTCCAAACATAATTATTCCCCGTGAGCAGCCATATGATGGCCTGCTTCTTCATCTGAATGATTCATCTCATGTTTCATCGGCTGGTTTGACTGATGATCATGACCATGATGATTCGGTTTATCATCCCCTTCCGTGCCCTTATTCATCATGTCTGACATCATTCCGCCAGGATACTGCATGACGATTGAATGGAATAAGTCATCCGGAACGTGAGAATAATACGTCACAGGGACATCAATACTTGGTTTCGCCAACTCACGGTAATCCGCAAAATCTTTGATCACTTCTGGTGCTGATTTGAGATTCTCAATCCATGCATCAAAACTTTGCTGATCAGGCATCGCTGTTGCCGTGAACTTCATATGCGAGAATCCGTCACCACTGAAACTGGCAGCAAAACCCCGATAATCACCGGCTTCGTTCGCGACTAAGTGGAGACGCGTGACCATGCCGGGCATGGCATAAAGCTGGCTTCCCAGGCGGGGGATGAAAAAGGAGTTCATGATATTGTCAGAGGTAATGACAAATTTCACCGGGACATCTTTTGGAAATGCCACATAGTTAATTGTCGCTACATCCTGATCCGGATAAATGAACAACCACTTCCAGTCAAGTGACACAACTTCAATCGTTAAAGTTTCGTTTTCACTGACCAGCGGATTAGATGGTTCCAGATGATGGGTAGAACGCCAGGTTATCGTTGCCAGAACGGCAATAATAATAATGGGAATTATCCAGACCACGAGCTCAATCTTAGTTGAATGAGACCATTCCGGTGCATATTCTTCATCTGTATTACCGGCCCGGTACTTATAGGCAAAATAGATGGTCATCAGTATCACAGGGATAACAACGATTAACATCAGGAGTAAGGCTGTAATAATCAGCTCTTTCACCTGAACACCTACCTCGCCTTTCGGATCCAGCAATGCAAACTTACATCCTGAGAGCATAAGCGTTACCAAAAGTAACCCTGTTCCCTGAATGATGCTTTTGTATCGTGAGGCTTCCATTGACTTTTACTTTCTCTTTCTTGGCAGATCTCTTATTTACCTAATCAACGCAGATCAGAGCCGATAAGATCACTACAGTTGGTTTTAATAAAAAGTATTATGTTGAGTTTTGTAACAAGCAAACTTTATAAATCAAACTTTGATTAAGTTTTTCAAAAACGTGAAGTTTACAACTTCAAATCCCAAAACTCCCAAACTTATTGTCATATAAAGGAACACTTGGTTACATTTAGCGCAATAAATTAACAATCACACCATGGGGCGCTATAGTAAATTGCAATCTTAAGTTACGCAAATTAAAGAGAAAAGATAATGAAAGTGCTATTTGTGAGTTTTATCACCCCAACTTGGTGTAATAGAAGTGTTTTTTAAATATATCCTTACTGTTAATGAGTTCTTTCTTTATTTTTTTTTCTCATAACATTTGAACTTTCTCACGAATTTTCTATAACGTGTTGATCTTTCCCCGTCCGGACAACGTATAAACCCGGATAACCTGAAGGTTCGGGTTTCAGCGAAATTCAGGGATATCTGCTTTTGGATTGAATAAAAAAACGGCAATCCAAAGGATCACCGTTTATGATTATCGATACGTGATAAAAGTGAATTATGACCTGAAACTATGCAATCTCTGCATTGTGATAAACCTGCTGAACATCATCACTTTCGTCTAACATGTCGAGGAATTTCTGGAACTTCTCTGCATCTTCTCCGGCGATTTCAGTATGTGTCTGAGGCACAAATGTAATTTCCTCAACATCCAGCGTCAGTTCAGGGAAAGCTTCACCCAGCGCTGTTTTCGCCTTAAAGAACTCTGTATTTGGCGCAAATACGGTCATTACACCGTCTTCAAGCTCGATATCAGTGACATCAACATCAGCCATCATCAGCGCTTCCAGTACCGCTTCTTCATCATCGCCTTTGAACTGGAATACAGCCTGATGATCAAACATATGCGCAACAGTACCGGGACTACCAATCTTCGCACCGGTTTTCACAAAGCACTGACGAACATCCTGAAAAGTACGGTTACCGTTGTCAGTCAGACAATCAACGATTACGCTGACACCACCCGGACCAAACCCTTCATAACGGGCTGGTGCATAGTCCTCACCGCCACCGCCTGAAGCTTTATCCAGGGCTTTATCAATGACGTGAGAAGGCACCTGATCTTTTTTCGCTTTCGAGATCAAATGCTTCAGTGAAAGGTTGGTATCCGGATCTGCGCCACCATTTTTAGCACAAACGTAAATTTCTTTACCATACTTGGAATAGACTTTAATTTTGGCGCCTTGCGTCTTCGCCATGGAAGCCTTGCGCACTTCAAAACTTCTTCCCATTGGGATGTTCTCTCTCAATCAATAGAATGCGACGAATTGTAGAAAAAACGCAGAACCATTTCAATTTCTGCAAAAAATATGGGATGGATTACATAACACCCATCACTCTTTTATATTTTTCTACGCATTGCTGAAACCAGGTCTGTTCATCTGCTGAGCGAATTGAACTGATATATTTGGTTATTTCTTCAGGGCCTGCTTTGCCCTGCTTCAGCTTCCAAACCAGAAAAGCGGCCTGTTTATCCAGCTCAATCCGGTTTTTTTCACCAGCAGCAAGTTCAGCAAGATTGAAAGACATGGGTTTCCCTGCACTCTGTAAAACGAAGCCTGAAATATACCACAGGGAAGAAAAAATAAAGAAAAGAAATATATATTTTCGAGTGTTGCTGAAGGGCAGTTCCTCCACCCTTCAGCACTTCAATTAATGAAGAAGACCTAATTCTTTTGCTTCTTCGATCGTTAAACCACTTTCTCTTATCTCTTTCATCGCTTCAATCCGGCGACGGGCTTCTGCCGATTTAAGAGTATTTTTCTGTGGTTTAGCCGATTCAACTTCATCCATGAAGTCCCACTTGCTTGTCATATTTGCCATTTCATCATGGTCAATTGAATTGATAGACATAAGTACCTCCGAACAAACTATGCAAGGGACATGTATTCTATATCGAAGAGAAAAACGCTTGTTAAGCAAAAAGATCCCAGAGTGTGATTACGTTTGAAATTCCGGGCAATTTTAGATAAGGGAAATCGCATTTTTTTGCGCCAGAGCACGTATTGATCTGTTCCGTTGATTTGCATCGGATCAGGGCAGCCAGATCTTCAGAACAAAAAAAAGCGAGCTCGGGAAGCTCGCAAATAGCTAGGTATGAATTTTTATTACATTTTGTGGCGTAGTTCAGCCAAAGACATTGTTATCTATAACTATATCCTGCGAGATAAACATTAATGGTTATTCAGCACGGTTCTGTCAGTTCAATGTAAAAACAATGCAAATATACCCATAAGCATGACATTCAGGATCTTCAGATGTTAAATACCGATAGCAATATCATCCAGTACTTTTAAAACATCTTCATTGACCAGCCCTTCGCCTATCAGTTTGCAAACTTTTCTTCTTACAGCCAAACCAGAGATCAACCGCTCAATAGACAGATGTTTGCCATCATTTCCCGCATTGAACAATTCAACCGTTTTACTGAGAATTTCATAAGGAATAGGCTCCTGACCATATCTCAGCCAGTCAAGCTTCTCAATCAGCTCCTCACATTCCTGGCGAATTTGTGAGGGAGAATGTCCGGTCATGGCAGATAAAGCCAAAATACTGCGTTCCAGAGCCTCTGGGGAGGTATATTTAGATAAAGTGATGGTGATTTCATCTGCGTTGATCTCCACCAGATGTTTTCTGAGTTTCACTCTCCGGCCAAGATTGCCCCGCGGAGAAGGCATTTTTCTTTGAATCGGTTCAAACTCACCATCAATAATGGAAGACAATTCATCCAGTTTTTGTCTGGAAACCAGTTCATGCCTGAGCGGGTTTGGCAACGTAGGGGCCATATTCCTTTTTCCCGCATTGGTTGTTCTTGCTCTGGAGTAACGCAGAACTTCTTCAACATCACAGCGGATATCAACTTCATAATCCGTGATCTTATCTTTCGTATAAAGACCTTTCACAAACAGATGATACCCCCATAAATTTACCTCAAATGAGTTCTCATCGTGATGAACTTCAGCTAATCGCTTCAGTTCCCGGATTAAATCCATAGAAAAACGCCGCCATTCGATATTTCTGGCCAGTTTCTGATTCAGTTCAGACAGTAATGTGGAGTCATGATGTCTGCGGGACATCCGGCTGCGAAAATATGAGTACAACTGAAACACCAGTGTATGTTGCCTCAGAATTTCAGGCGGGAAGAGGAAAAAATAATCACGGGTAAGCAACTCTTCATAAAAAGAAGGTTCCCAGACCAGAATATATAAATTGGGCTTAATTTTAATTTCACCTCCGGCCCCTTCAACCGGCGCTTCTTCAGAAGCTGTAATCGTCCGGGCAAGAAAACGGAAACGATCACTTTTGAATCCTTCCGGCATATTTTCACTTAACCAACGGCCGGTTAACTCGTGAAGCTGAAAGTCAGTAAACTCGATTCGGTCAATACTGTCCCGGATTGAATCCCGTGCCGGACCACTATCTTTTTTGCCCCTCAGAGAAAGGATATCTGTGATATACAGTGGTGTTTTATTAGGAATCTGCTTTGCATTAAGGTGATATTCTTCCTTGTGATAATCATGATACTGAACCGTCAGCGTAAACAAAGCAAATAATGTCATCAGATCATCGACTGTCATAATGTTCTTCGATGATCTTGTTTCAATAACCGCTTTGGTTCCGGAAATAGAAACCATTGATTTTTGGTAGCTTTTTCTGGTTCTTGGCGGTGCTAATGCTTGATCAATGATCCCGGCCCAGTTGGTTGGTGAAACAACAAATTGTTCAGATTCATCTTTTATCATCGGCGGTGTATTCAGGCCATGTTCGCTTAACAGCCGCTGATTAACCTGAGTTTGGGCAAGTGCTTTTGATCTTTTCTGTCGTTCTGATTGTTTAACAGACTCAGTTATTAAGCTGGTTACCCCGAGTGTTGAGATCAACTGATTTGGATTCACAAACCGGTGAAGCATTGTTTTACCCGCCAGTCCTTCTTCGAACCTAACCGGTATTTGTGCAAAAAGACCAATACTTACAGCAGCTCTTAGTCGTTGCTGAATTGCAGCCCGTGTCAGCTGTCCGTCGGTTGCTTCAATTAATTCTGTTGTGGAAACCAGTCCATCCTGGCTGCTTAGTCCTTTCAAAGAGACTAAGTTGAGCAGTTCAATAATACTTTTGGTAACACCTTTAAAGTGTTGATATTGTTCTATCCAGTCAATCGATGATTCAGATACTTCAAATAAATGACCATCTTTATGATTTCTGGGAGATTTAATCAGTATTTTTTCTGCTGAGCTCATATCAGGTTTAAATCACATTATATGTAAAATAATCATTGTTCCGAGAATAAAGAAAAACAACCTATAAATAAAGAAAAAGTTTCTGTTTATTGTTCTCTGATCTTTATGCTTAATTTTGATCTTAAGTGATTAAATGATCTAATGATCTGGCTAAGGAAGTAGAGCTAATTAACTGGAATAAAAAGAATTTTTTTTATTGATGTCGGAAGTATGATCATCATTGAACCGGAACCATGATCATTAAGTTATTGAAAGCATGATCATCTTTGAACTGAAACATGATCATCCGAACCACAGAAGAATGATCAATGGTTTACAGGAAAGATGATCAAGTCTCTGTTCGCTTTCAGGTGTCCCTGTCATCTCACTATTCAGCCGGTTTGGTTAAATATTTATCTCCACGTCTTTCAGACGAAAGCATGATCATGGAGAATCGTATTCAATTGTATGTTTTTGGGTAAAGAACGGAGAACAAATACCATTTGGCGCTGTAAACGCTGCTAATTTGTGATTTTTCGTTGTATCGTAAGCATGATCAAGGTATCGAAATCGTGTTTGAATCTGTTTTTTCGATTTTCTACTATGCTTTTTCCAACGGTTTATTTTCCTTAAGGCCCGGTTGAAAAGACATGAGCCGTATATGGGAGGCAAAAACATATGCTTCCGGCTGATCATCTGTCTTGATCATTGTTCCGATCTTTACAGCGTTTATTGTTGACCGGGATACATTGAATTTTAATCTATATTTCCTTGATCATTGTTCCTGTCACCTGTTTTTGTCAGGAAGCATGATCATGACAATATCTTGATCATGTTTCCGAAAACATGATCACCACGAGCTGTTGTGTCTTGGAATTGATTGTTCTGATGTATTTCTATTTCACTAAGATCAGAATAATCGGATTTGTATGATTATTGAGTGGTGTTTATTTGAGAAACACATCCCGTCGTTACCCTATTCTGATTGATTTTTGTAAAACCATAGATGAATTGATGATATTTTGTTCTTTTGCTGCGATAAACAATGCATTTGACTATTTTTATATCTGTCAAAAGTTGCTGGCTTTGTTTTTTCATTTTCAGTTTGTAAAAAATGAATCATATTAAAGTCAGATTGACACCCTCCGTAAGTTTGCAGCTGTATTCAATCGTTCCGGTCCATTATTATAATTTACATTGTAAACCGTGACGCTGTAACACTTTTATTTTATCCTTCTTTTCTACCATTTACCGGCTATATTTTTTTGATTTTTTCGATGAAATTTACTTTATGAGAAGAATTACATTTTATTGGCTAAAAACTAACACTTTAATGTGATAATAATCTTGAATTGGCTGTTCACCTTTTTGTTGATTTTTATTATATTTGGTGTACATTTGTTTTCAGGTTATTCATTATGGAAAATTGGCG